>CANJOB010000171.1 GCA_947475655.1 Caulobacterales bacterium
CCCCTTATCGGCGCCGCCCTGATCAAGGACGAGTGCGCGCGCCTGCCCGACACGCCGGGGGTCTACCGCATGTTCGGCGACGGCGGCGAGCCGCTCTACGTCGGCAAGGCGCGCAGCTTGAAGAAGCGCGTTATCCAGTACGCGCAGGGGCGCTTCCACACCAACCGCATCGCCCACATGGTGGCGGCGACGCGCAGCATGGAGTTTACCACCACCCGCACCGAGGCCGACGCCCTGCTGCTCGAGATCAACCTGATCAAGCAGCTCAGGCCCCGCTTCAACGTGCTGCTGCGCGACGACAAGTCCTTCCCCGAGATCGTCATCCGCCGCGACCATCCCGCGCCGCAGATCGCCAAGCACCGCGGGGCGCACACGATCAAGGGCGACTACTTCGGCCCCTTCGCCAGCGCCTGGGCGGTCAACCGCACGCTCAACACCCTGCAGAAGGCCTTTCTGCTGCGCTCCTGCAGCGACGGGGTTTACGAGACCCGCACCCGGCCCTGCATGCTGCACCAGATCCGGCGCTGCAGCGCGCCCTGCACCGGGCTGATCAGCCTGGAGGACTACAACGCCCTGGTGACGGAAGCCGGCGACTTCCTGCACGGCAAGAGCCGCGCCGTGATCGGCCGCATGGCGGCGGAGATGCAAGCCGCCTCCGACGAGATGGAGTTCGAGCGCGCCGCGCGCCTGCGCGACCGCATCCGCGCCCTGTCGTCGGTGGCGCAGGAAAGCCAGATCAACACCGACGCGGTGGTCGAGGCCGACGTCTTCGCCCTGCACAGCGACGGCGGCCAGGCCTGTGTGCAGGTGTTCTTCTTCCGCGCCGGCCAGAACTGGGGCAACCGCGCCTACTTCCCCCGCGTCAGCGGCGTGGCGCAGGAAGGGACCGACACCGACGGCGAGGTGATGACCGCGTTCCTGGGACAGTTCTACGAGGACAAGCCGATCCCGCGCGAGATCCTGGTCAATGTCATGCCCGACGAGGCGGCGCTGCTGGCCGAGGCCTTCGCCCTGAAGAGCGGGCGCAAGACCGTGATCCTCAGGCCCCAGCGCGGCGGCAAGTGCGAGTTGGTGCAGCACGCCCTGACCAACGCCCGCGAGGCGCTGGGCCGCAAGATGGCGGAAGGGTCGGCGCAGTCGAAGCTGCTCAGCCTGGTGTGCGAGGCGTTCGGGCTGGAGGGAAACCCCGAGCGGATCGAGGTCTACGACAACAGCCACATCCAGGGGACCAATGCGGTCGGCGGAATGATCGTCGCCGGGCCGGAGGGTTTCCAGAAGAGCCAGTACCGCAAGTTCAACATCAAGGGGACCGATCTGACCCCCGGCGACGACTTCGGCATGATGAAGGAGGTGCTGCGCCGCCGCTTCTCACGCCTGGTCAAGGAGGAGGAGGCCGGGGAGAACCCGCCGCGCCCGGACCTGATCCTGATCGACGGTGGCGCCGGGCAGCTGTCGGTGGTGCGCGAGGTGATGGCCGACCTCGGCGTCGACGACATCGCCGTGGCCGGGGTGGCCAAAGGGCCGGACCGCGACGCCGGGCTGGAGCGGTTCTTCATCGAGGGCAAGCCGCCCTTCATGCTCGAGCCGAAATCGCCGCTGCTCTACTACCTGCAGCGCCTGCGCGACGAGGCGCACCGCTTCGCCATCGGCGCCCACCGCACCCGGCGCAGCATGGAGATGGTCAAGAACCCGCTGGACGAGATCGAGGGGGTGGGGCCGGGCCGCAAGAAGGCGCTGCTGCACGCCTTCGGCTCAGCCAAGGGCGTCGGCCGCGCGGCGGTGGAGGACCTGGTCAAGGTCGACGGCGTCAGCGAGCAGCTGGCCGCGCGGATACACGATTTCTTCCGGCGCTGATCAGTAGCCGTACGGCCCGTAGCCGCCGTAGCCATACGGTCCGCCGTAGAAGTGGCGTCCGCCCTGCGAGGTGCTCACCCCGATGCTGACCTGGCCGCAGTCGCCGACCGGGGCGGTGGCGTAGATATCGGCGGCGCGGTAGCCGCCGGTGCCGACCGAGACGCTTCCTGTGCCGTGCTCGGAGCGGTCCGGGTTGCGCACGCAGCCGCGCCTGGCTTGCTGCTCGCCCTGAACGGCGTCCCGCCGGTCCTCGCTGGGCGGCAGCTGGCCGTTGGCGCGGGCCAGGACCTCGCGGCCCCAGCGGGTGGCGTCCTCCTGGCTGGCGGAGGGTTGGTCGAGCGGGGTGACTGGTTCGGCTGCCGGTGGCGGGGCGTCCTGCGCCGTGCGGGTGGCGATGGGCGCCTGAGCGAGGGCGGCCGTGGCGATGGCGGAGGCGGCGAAGGTAAGCAGGAGGGTACGCATGACCCCAGGCTGGGCGCGGTATGCGGCGAGAGTTGGACCCTTGGCTGACGGTCCCGAAACGGTCATCCGCCGGCGGCCAGGATCGCGGCCAGGCCTTCGCGGTAGGTCGGATAGGCCGGGCGCCAGCCCAGTTCGGCCTTGGCCAGGGCGTTGGAGACGCGCCGGTTCTCGCGCCAGAAGCGCTCGGCGGCGGGGCTCAGATCAGCGGCGTCGAACGGGACTTCCGGCGGGACCGGCATGCCCAGCAGCCGCGCGGCGTGGGCGATCACGTCCTGCGGCGGCGCCGGCTCGTCGTCCGACAGGTTGTAGATCCCGGCCGGGCGGGGCTTGGCGATCGACAGGGCCAGGGCGCTGGCGACGTCCTCGACGTGGATGCGGCTGAACACTTGGCCCGGCTTGACGATGCGCCGCGCGGTTCCGGCGCGCAGCCGGTCGAAGGCCCCTCGGCCAGGCCCGTACAGGCCGGGCAGGCGGAAGCTGCAGACGGTGAGCCCCATGCCGCGCCCGGTCTGGCGCCAGTCGCGCTCCGCGGCCACGCGCCGCCCGCCCTCGATCGACGTGGCGTTGAGCGGGCTGCGCTCGAACACCCAGCGCCCGTCGCGGCCGCCGTAGACGCCGGTGGTCGACAGGTAGCCGATCCAGTCGGGGAAGGCTTTCGCGGCGGCGAGCGCCGGGGCGACGGCGGCGAGGCCGGGACAGCCCTGCTGCGTCGGCGGGGCGGTGATCAGCACGGCGCGCGCGCCCTTCACGGCGGCAGCCATGGCGTCGGCGTCGGTGGGATCGACCGGAGTGATCCCTTGCGCGGTCAGGGCGGCGGCCTGCTGCGCGTCACGCGCCGTGGCGGTCGTCGGCCAGCCCAGCCGTCTGTGCAGGGCGGCGGCGGTGTAGCCGAAACCGAAGACGAACAGGCTCACTCCACCGTCACCGACTTGGCCAGGTTGCGCGGCTGGTCGACGTCCGCGCCCTTGTGCACGGCCACGTGGTAGGCGAGCAGTTGGATCGGGGCGGCATAGACCAGCGGGGCCACCAGCGGGTCGCAGGCGGGGGCGGTGACCACCACCTTGGCGCCGGCGGGGGCGTGGGATGCGCCCTTGGGGTCGGTGATGAAGATCACCTGGCCGCCGCGGGCGATCACCTCGCTCATGTTGCTGGCCGACTTCTCGAAATAGCTGTCGGACGGGGCCAGGATGACGATGGGGGTGTCCTCGTCGACCAGGGCGATGGGGCCGTGCTTGAGTTCCCCCGCCGCATAGCCCTCGGCGTGGATATAGCTGATCTCCTTCAGCTTCAGCGCCCCCTCCAGGGCCAGGGCCGACATCACCCCGCGCCCGAGGTAGAGCACGTCGCGCGCCTTGGCGACGTCGGCGGCGATGGTGCGGATGGCGTCCTCCAGCCCGATGGATTCGCCGATCAGCCGCGGCGCCTCCAGCAGCAGCTTGACCATCCGCGCCTCTTCCGCCTCGTCGATCCTGCTGCGCGCGCGGGCGGCGGCCACGGCCAGGGCGGTGAGCACGCAGACCTGGGCGGTGAAGGCCTTGGTCGAGGCGACGCCGATCTCCGGCCCGCAGTGGATCGGCCAGACGATGTCGACCTCGCGCGCCATGGTGGAGCCCTGGGCGTTGACCACCGCCGCGCTGCGCATCCCCTTGGCCTGGCAGTAGCGCAGGGCGGCCAGGGTGTCGGCGGTCTCGCCGGACTGCGACATGGCGATGGCCAGCGTATTGGGCCGCAGCGCCGGCTGGCGGTAGCGGAATTCCGAGGCGATCTCGACGTCGACCGGCAGGTCGGCCATCTGCTCGATCATATACTTGCCGATCAGCCCGGCGATGTAGGAGGTGCCGCAGGCGACGATCTGCACCCGGTCCAGGGCGGCCCAGTCGAGGTCGCCGGCCATCCTGGCCTTCAGGGTGACCGGATCGGCGTAGGCGGCGATGGTGCGCTGGCATCCCTCCGGCTGGTCGTGGATCTCCTTCTCCATGAAGTGGCGGTAGTTGCCCTTCTCGACCATGGCGGCCGAGGCGGGGATGGTCGCCACGGCGCGCTGCACGGCCTTGCCGGCGGCGTCGAAGATGC
Organism: Caulobacterales bacterium; assembly: GCA_947475655.1. Taxonomy (GTDB): domain Bacteria; phylum Pseudomonadota; class Alphaproteobacteria; order Caulobacterales; family Caulobacteraceae; genus Caulobacter. Next base: position 4,390 of record CANJOB010000171.1, read on the forward strand.
GGGCGCCGTCGCCGTCGATGGCGACGAAGTCGCCTTCCTCCAGGTAGGAGATCCTGTTGGTGAAGGGGCCGACCGCCAAGGCGTCGGAGCCGAGGAACATCTCGCCCGCGCCGTAGCCGACCACCAGCGGGCTGCCGCGCCGCGCGCCCAGCACCAGCCGCTCCTCGCCCTCGATCAGGATGGCCAGGGCGTAGGCGCCGGTCAGGCGGTCGAGAGTGGCCTTGAGGGCCTCGACGGGCGCCAGGCCCGTGGCCAGCTCGGCGTCGAGCAGGTGGGCGATGATCTCGGTGTCGGTGTCGCTGTGGAAGACGTGGCCGTTGGCGGCCAGCTCGGCCTTCAGCTCGGCGTAGTTCTCGATGATGCCGTTGTGCACCAGGGTGACGCGCCCGGCGGTGTGCGGGTGGGCGTTGCGGGTGGTCGGAGCCCCGTGGGTGGCCCAGCGGGTGTGGCCGATGCCGACCTGGCCATCCAGTGGATGGGCCGCCAGGGCCGCCTCCAGGGCCTTGATCTTGCCCTGGGCCCGGCGGCGCTCGACCTTGCCGCCGATGGCCACGGCCACCCCGGCCGAATCATAGCCGCGGTATTCCAGCCGGCGCAGGCTCTCCAGCAGCCGCTCGGTGACCGGCTCGCCGCCGACGATGGCGATAATCCCGCACATTCACGCGATCCCTTGTTGCCCCGGCAAAAGAAGCTAATTCTCAAAAGCTTCAAAGCTATTCGCAGCTGGGGCGGCCTTTAGCATTGGTGAAGACCCCGCCTCTATAAAACTGCGTTTCGTATCGTTACGCCTGCCTGCGGGGACTTTTGATGAGCAAACGCGCCTATTTCGGCACCGACGGCATCCGCGGCCAGGCCAACCGGCACCCGATGACCGCCGAGGTGGCGCTGCGGGTCGGTCTCGCCGCCGGCAAGCTGTTCCGCTCCCGCGACGAGCGCCGGCATCTGGTGGTGATCGGCAAGGACACCCGCCTCTCCGGCTACATGATCGAGCCGGCCCTGGTGGCCGGGTTCACCAGCGTCGGCATGGACGTGCGGCTGTTCGGCCCCCTGCCGACCCCGGCGGTGGCGATGATGACCCGCTCGGTGCGGGCGGACCTCG
>CANJOB010000172.1 GCA_947475655.1 Caulobacterales bacterium
AGCCCGCCTCGACCTTGCCGTAGCGGAACGGCGTGCCGTCCGGCGACAGCAGGCTGCCGCCCGCCGCCTCCAGCACGGCCTGGCCGGCGGCGATGTCCCATTCCATGGTCGGGCCGTGGCGCGGATAGATGTCGGCCGATCCCTGCGCCACCCAACAGAGCTTGACTGAGCTGTCCATCGGCTCTGACCGGTCGAAGCCGTATTCGGCGGTCAGGGCCGTCAGCTGTTCCGGCCGCATGGTGTGGCTGATCAGGGCCACCGCCTCGCCCTTGGGCCAGGGCCTCACCCGCACCGGGGACGCGGGGCCACCATTCGGCCGTTTGACCGCGCCCTGCGGGGTCGTGAACCAGGTCTCGCCCATCGGCGGGGCGGTGACGGCGCCGGCGACGGGGACCCCGTCCTCGATCAGGCCGATGTTGACGGTGAAGTGCTTGTCGCCGCGCACAAAGGCCTTGGTGCCGTCGAGCGGGTCGACCAGGAAGAAGCGGTTGGCGATGGCTTTGGGCACGCCGGACTCAGAGGCGTCCTCCTCCGACACCACCGGGATGTCGGGAAAGGCGGCGGCCAGGCGGCCCAGGATCAGGCGCTCGGCGCGCTGATCGGCCTCGGTCACGGGGCTGGCGTCGGCCTTGTAGGAGGCCGCCAAGCCTGAACGCCACAGCGGCAGGATCATAGCCGCCGCTTCCTCGGTGATGTCCGCCAGCTTTTCGCCGATGCCGGCCGTGTCTCTGCTCATCTTCTATCCGCTCTGGGGTCGTCGCCGGTCCAGACCAGGTTGACGCTGCGTGCGTCGATGGTCTGTTTGCCGGACTCCTCGAAATTCACCGTCACGCGCCAACCGTCGACGGACTGCACCTGGCCCGTTCCCCAGTCCGGCTGGCCTGGATGGCGCACCAGCGCGCCGGGTTCGAGAAACGGGTCCATCGGCCTGTGCATAGGGCTGCAGCTCCGTTTGCCAAAGCGCCAAATCAAGCCAAAAACTCATCCATGAGCCTTACCGAAGACGAAGACGACGCCGTTTCCGCCGAAAAGGGCGCCGCCCCGCCGCTGAGCGGCCTGGGGGGCCAGGAACTGGCCTCCCTGCTGGCCTCGCGCCTCTGTCACGACTTCATCAGCCCGGCCAGCGCCATCATGTCCGGCCTCGACCTGCTCGACGACCCGCAGGCGCAGGATATGCGCGACGACGCCATGACCCTGATCGCCGGCAGCGCCCGCAAACTCGTCGACCAGCTGCAGTTCGCCCGCGTCGCCTTCGGCGGCGGCGGGGCCGAGAGCTTCAGCCGCGAGGAACTGGAAACCCTGGCCCAGGGTGTGTTCGCCCACCACCGCGGGACCCTGGAATGGTCGATGGAGCCGGAGACAGTGGGCAAGACCGGCGGCCGCGCCCTGGTCAATCTGTCGGCCCTGGCCGCCGCCGCCCTGCCGATGGGCGGAATCTGCCGACTGAGCGCCCGGGCGGCCGACGGCGGCCTGGCCATCACCGCCGACTGCGGCGGGCCGCGCGCGCGGTTGCGGCCGGAACTGAGCGCAGGTCTTAACGGTCAGGGTCCGGGAGAGGGCTTGGCCGGCCATTGGATTCAGGCCGCCTGGACTCAGGCCCTGATCATCCAGGCGGGCGGGCGTATCAGCGCCGAATCCGACACCGACCGGGTGGTGCTGACCGCTTGGATTCCGCCCGAAAACTAGACGAAAATTAACGTCGAAAACCTGTGGGGGAGCCCCGCGCTCAAACCCCTCCTTAACCAAAGCAGCGCGACAACGGCGTCTTGACTGCCGATGGAGCGCGTGGGGGCCTTGCGGACCTGCCTGATCGTTGATGACAGCCGGGTGATCCGAAAGGTCGCCCGCCGTATCCTTGAGGATCTCGATTTCGAGATCGCCGAGGCCGCGGACGGCATGGAGGCCCTGGCCTGGTGCCGGGCGGCCATGCCCGACGTCATCCTGCTCGACTGGAACATGCCGGTCATGACCGGGATCGACTTCCTGCGCCAGCTGCGCAAGGAGCCCGGCGGGGGCGAGCCCCGGGTGGTGTTCTGCACTGTCGAGAACAGCGTCGAGAACATCCGCGCGGCGCTGGACGCCGGCGCGTCCGAATACATCATGAAGCCGTTCGACGGCGACATCATCGAGGCGAAGTTCGCCCAGGCCGGCCTGCTGTGAAGCGCGAGGACCTGGAGCTGATCGTCGCCCTGTGCCGCAACCGCGCCGGCCTGAAGATCGACATCGAAAAGACCTACCTGATCGAGAGCCGCCTGGCGCCCCTGGCGCGGCGCGATGGCTTCGGCTCGATCCCCGACATGATCGCCGCCCTTCGCGACAAGCGGGAGGACAAGCTGGCCTGGGCCATCGTCGAGGCAATGACCCTGAACGAAACGGCCTTCTACCGCGACCCCGAGGTGTTCAGCTTCCTGACTGCCGAGGCCCTGCCTCACCTGGCCCGCCGCCGGGCCCCGACCGCCGCGCCTCTGCGGGTCTGGAGCGCCGGCTGCGCCACCGGGCAGGAGCTCTACTCCCTGGCCATGCAGATCGACGCCGTGCGCGGGGCGCTTGGCGGGGTACAGGTCGAGCTCTATGGCTCGGACCTCTCCGAGCGCTGCATGGAGAAGGCGCAGACCGGGCTCTACACCCAGTTCGAGGTGCAGCGCGGCCTGCCGATCCGCCAGCTGGTCGACTATTTCGAGAAGCAGGAAGAGATGTGGCTGATGTCGCCGCGCATCCGCCAGATGGCGCGCTGGCGGCGGATCAACCTGCTGGCCGACCTGACCCCGCTGGGACAGTTCGACATGATCCTGTGCCGCAACGTGGTCAGCCAGATGGACGAGACATCCAAGGTCCGCGTGCTGGAAGGCCTGGCCCCGCGCCTGGCCCCCGACGGCCTGCTGATCCTGGGCGCGCAGGAGATCGCCGCCACCAGCGCCGAACCCTACCTGCCCCTGGCCGGCCGGCCCGGCCTCTACAGCCGCAACCCCGCCTACCGCGCGGCGGCCTGAGCCTCCTGGTCATCCCGGCACGCGGCGCAGCTGCGCGATGACGGCAAAGAAAAACCCCGCCGGCGGACCGGCGGGGCTCGTCTTCAAGCTGTGATGCGAAGCCTGGATTAGTTGCCGTTCTTGACGTCGCGGGCGGTGTCGGCGACAGCCGAACCAGCCGAAGAGACGTCCTTGCCGGCGCCTTCGACGGTGTTGCAGGCGGCCACGGTCAGGGCGGCGGCCAGGACCGCGAGGGTGATGAGTTTACGCATGGGAGGTCTCCAGGTTTTGGGGGGATAGAAAAACTTGCGAGTCGGAAACGTCACCGGTGGAGCTTGGTTCCGGTTTGGCGGCCTAGGCGCCCGATAAAGATTCCGGTGTGACTTCCGGGGTCGGGAAGGTCAGCCGGGTGATCAGCCCGCCCTCGGCCGGAGTTTCGAAAGCCAAGGCCCCGCCGAGCTGGCGGGCGAAGGCGGTCATCAGGGTGCGGCCGACCCCGGTCGGCTCGGTGGTCGGGGCTCCGCCGGCCTCGTGGATCGACAATTCCGCCGTGTCGCCGCGGACGTGGAAGTCGACGGTCAGGGGCGTGCCGCGCTCCTCGGGGCTGCGCTTCTGCGACACGGAGATGGCCTCCACGGCGAACAGGGCCAGGGGCGCCAGCCGGTCGGGGTCGATCACCAGCGGATCGGCGTGGACCTCGGTCTTCACCGCCTTGGCGCTGACGGCGTCGGCGGACATGAGCTGGGCGGTCAGCTCCTCCAGGAACGGGCGCAGGTCGACCCGCTTCAGATCCGGCCCCTGGTAGAGGGCGCGATAGACCTGGGCCAGGGCGGTGATGCGCTGGCGGGTGTCCATCACCGCCTCACGGGCGGCGGGGTCTTTGAGGCCGCGCTGCTGCAGGCTGAGCAGGGAGGAGACCACCTGCAGGTTGTTCTTCACCCGGTGGTGGATCTCGCGCATCAGGTCGTCCTTCTGCGCCAGGCTCTCGTGCAGGCTCAGGTCGCGGGCGACGATGGCGGCGGCCATGGCGTCGAGCGTGGCGGCCAGGTCGCGGATTTCCGGCGGGGCCTTCTCGGCCGCCAGGGGCCGCACCGTGAAGCGGCCGCGCGCGTAGATGGCCGCCACCCGCTGCAGGTACTCGATCCAGCGGATCATCGCCCGCTCCGCCGCGTAGAGCACCGCGCCCAGGGCCAGGAAGAAGGCCAGCAGCGGCAGGGCCAGGCGCGACAGCGGATTGAGCCGCGCCCAGCGCAGCACGCTCTCGCGGCTGGCGGAGATGGCGACATAGAGGCCGGCCTCGGCCAGCGGCGCGGCGGCGATGTAGCGTTGGCCGCCGCCGGCCTGACGCATGGTCCAGCGGGTCGATCCGGTCTTGGCCGCCTCGGCGAGGACGCCCGGCGGGGGCAGGGTGAAGGCGGAGGGGTCGGCGCCGGTGACGAAACGGCCGTCCTCGTCGAGCACGGCGATCTGCGAACCGACCGGCTTGAGCAGGTCGGGCGCGCCCACCTGCATGGCCGAGAGCGGGATGACCGCGGCGAAGGCGCCGTCGAAGGCGCCGCTCGCCGTCTGCGCCCGGCGGGCGGCCAGCAGGACGGGCTCGCCGGCGTATTCCGCTCCGGGCGCGGCGCTAGCCGTGGTCGCCTGCCCCTCGGCCAGGCGCCGGAACCAGGGCCGCTGGGTGCGCTGGGCGTCGGCCGGCACGGTGGCGGCGGCGCACATGACCCGGCCGGTGCGGTCGAAGCGGATCAGGTTGGCGTAGTCGGGCAGGCGTTCGCTGACGTCGGCGAGCCGCTGGGCGCATTCCAGGCCGATCACCCCGGGACCGAGCGTCTCCAGCAGCACCTGCGCCGACTCGATGCGGGCGCGGGCGATGCCCGCGGCGCGCTGCACAGCCAGCAGCAGCACCTCCTGGCGGGTGTTGACCTCGGTGCGAAGGGCGACGGCGGCCTGGATGCCGCCGACGACCAGGACCGGCAGCAGGGCCACCGCCAGGGCGGCGGCGAGACGGACCCGGATGGGGGAACTCGGGTGCCAGCCGAAGCGGCCCGCCGCCTGCCGCTCCGCGCCGCTCACCGCGGCGGCGTGCTCAGCCGCTCCGCTTCGGCGAGGATCTGGAACATGGCGTCGCTGGCGCCGCCGCCGTCGCGGTCATAGGCGCCGTCCTCGAGCAGAGACTGCAGGGCGCGGCGGGCGCGGCTGACGCGGCTCTTCACCGTGCCGACGGCGCAGTTGCAGATCACCGCCGCCTCTTCGTAGGCGAAGCCGCCGGCGCCGACGAGGATCAGCGCTTCGCGCTGTTCGGCCGGCAGCATCTTCAGGCCGAGGCGCAGTTCGTCCAGGGCGATCGGGTCGGCGGGGTTGTCGACGGCGACCAGGGTGCGTTCGGCCGCTTCCTGGTCGAGCTGGGTCTGGCGCCAGGAGCGGCGCTTTTCCGAATAGAACTGGTTGCGCAGGATCATGAAGGTCCAGGCCTTCATG
>CANJOB010000173.1 GCA_947475655.1 Caulobacterales bacterium
CGTGTCGAGCAGCGATGGAGGCGCGTGCTGGTCCATCAGCACCTTGCCGGCGATCAGCCGCATGCCCGCGCCGTGCGCCTCGTCGAACAGGGCTTCCACCGAGGCTCTATGCGAGGAGCCGAACACCATGGCCGTGGTCGTGCCGTTCGACAGCAGCTGGTCGACGAACAGCGCCGCCTGGGCGCGGGCGTGGGCGGGGTCTGCGAAGGCGGCTTCGGCCGGGAAGGCGTGGGCCTCCAGCCAGTCGAGCAGGCCGCCGTTGCGGGCGCCGATGATGTCGGCCTGCGGCAGGTGCACGTGCAGGTCGACGAAGCCGGGGGTGAGGATGCAGCCGGGATGCGCGGTGACCGTCAGGCCGGAGAACCGCGGCGCCAGATCGGCGTAGGCGCCGCTATCGGCGATCAGCCCATCGTCGCCGACCACCAGCAGGCCGTCCTCGTGCCAGACGAGAGATTCGTCCGCCGAAGGCTCGCCGGTCAGGTGCAGGATGGCGGCGCGATAGCCGTGCAAGCGATCTCCTATCGCGTCAAGGGTGGCGCCCTTACGTGGCGAAACCGAAACACAATTGCAGCGCGCCGTGCGCTTTCGCAATCACGACGCCTTTTTGGGCCGTCAGGGTCGACGGGCCAAAGGGACTACAAGGAGCCATCATGCCTCGATCCAAAGCCTTCTCCACCCTGGCCCTGTTGGCCAGCCTGTCCACCCTCGCCCTTGCCGGCGCGACCCAGGCCCAGCCCGCTCCGGGCGGCCCTAACGCCGCTCCCCGCGCCGAATTCCGCGCCCAGATGCAGCAGCGTATGACTGAGCGCCGCGCCGAGCGCACCAAGGACCTCGCCACTGTCCTGCGCCTGCGCCCCGATCAGATGGGCGCCCTGCAGGCCTTCATCGCCAGCCAGGCCCCGCAGCGCGGCGCGGGCGACCAGGTCCGCGGCCAAGGCCGCCGCGGCGACCGCGGAACCCTGACCACCCCGCAGCGTCTCGACGAACAGGCCCGACGTGGCCAGGACCGTCAGGCGATGATGCAGCGCCGCACTCAGAGCCTGCGCACCTTCTACGCCGCGCTCAGCCCCGACCAGCAACAGGTGTTCGACGCTCTGGGCCGCCTGCGCGGCTCCCACGGCGCGCGCGGACGCGGCGGCCGTGGCGATCACGGCGATCGCGGCGGCTTCCGCGGCGGTCGCGGTTTTGGCCCCGGAGGTCCCGGCGGCCCGCCGCCGCCCGCGCCGCCGCGCTAGACTCTTGCGCCCTTCCCCGGTGACGGGGGAGGGCGTTCCCTTTCCAGGCCGCGAGTTAGCCGCCACAGTCCAAGGCTTCCCCGGCCGTGAACCAGCCCATGCCCTCCGAACTGCAAGCCCACCCGTCGCAGATCCTGGTCGTCGACGACGACCGCGAACTGCGTGAGCAGATCTGCGGCTACCTGGTCGAGCACGGCTACCAGGTGCGCGCGGCCGCCGACGCCAAGGCGATGGACGAGGCCCTCAGCGGTTCCGCCGTCGACCTGGTGATCCTCGACGTCATGCTGCCCGGCGAGGGCGGCCTGTCGATCTGCCAACGGCTGCGCCGCGCCGGCGGCCCGGCCATCATCATGGTCAGCGCCATGTCCGAGGAAATCGACCGTGTGCTCGGCCTCGAACTGGGCGCCGACGACTACCTGCCCAAGCCCTGCAGCCCGCGCGAACTGCTGGCGCGGGTGCGGGCGGTGCTGCGGCGGCGCGAGGAGCGGGATTCCCGCAGCGACCGCGACGCCGGCGACAACGTCTACCGCTTCCTCGGCTTCACCCTCGATGTGGTGCGCCGCCAGCTGAAAAGCCCCAACGGCTCGGCCATCCTGCTGACCGCCGGCGAGTTCTCGCTGCTCAGCGCCTTCCTCGAACATCCGGGCCGCATCCTGTCGCGCGACCAGCTGATCGACATGGCGCGCGGCGGCGATCCCGACGTGTTCGACCGCGCCATCGACGTGCAGATCAGCCGCCTGCGCCGCAAGCTGAAATCCGACGACGACCGCGACGTGATCCGCACCTATCGCGGCGCCGGCTACCTGTTCGACGCCAAGGTGCAACGACCATGAAACTGCGCGGCGACGGCGCCCCCATCGCCCTGCAGGTCGGGCTGCTGATCGCCCTGTGCCTGTTCGTGGCCCAGGCGGTGGCGCTACTGGTGCTGGGCTTCTCGCCGCCGCCGCAGCCGCAAGTCTATCGCCTGGGCGAGATCGCCGCCGCCCTGCACGACGAGTCGCTGGAGCCGCCCCTGGGCCGGCCTTTGCTGCGCACGATCGTGAACGCCCCGCCCGAGCTCCCGCGCCGGACCGAGGAGCGCGGCGGCGGACGCTTCGCCGGCGGGCGCGGCCAGGCGGCCCTGGCCGCGGTGCTCGGCCTCAGCCCCGACCGCGTCCGCATCTTCCGTCCGCAGCAGCCCTGGCTGGCCCGCGCCCTGGCCGGCCGCGCCACGCCGCCGCCGCAGATCCGCCGCGCCCGCGACGGCGCCAGGGACGGTGAGGGCGACAGCGCCAGGGACGGGGACAGGGATGGCGGCCGCCGTTTCCGTTTCGGTCCGCAGGGCGACCCCGGCGAGCGCTTGCAGCGGCTCGGTCCGCGCCTGCTCGAACTGGACATCGTCGGCAATTTCATCGCCGCCGCGCGGCAGGACGACGGCCGCTGGGTGGTGGTGCGGCCCAGCCCCGACCCCTTCCCCAACGACTGGCAGCGCAAGGTCGGCCTGTGGATGCTGGGCTGCCTGATTCTGGCCGCCCCCGCCGGGTGGTGGTTCGCCCGCCGCATCACCGCCCCGATCGACCGCTTCGCCGAGGCCGCCCAGCGGCTGGGCCGCGACCCGCACGCCCCGCCGATCGACCTCTCCGGCCCGGCCGAGATCGGCAAGGCCGGCCGCGCCTTCAACGAGATGCAGGGGCGGCTCAAGCGCTACGTCGACGACCGCACCGCCATGGTCGGGGCCATCAGCCACGACCTGCGCACACCGCTGTCGCGCATCCGCTTCAAGCTCGAGGCCAAGAAACCTGACCCCGCCGCCATCCTGTCGGACGTGCAGCAGATGGAGGCGATGATCGCCTCGGTCCTGGCCTTCATCCGTGACGCCGGAGCGGTGGCGCGGCGGGAAAAGCTGGATCTGCTGTCGGTGGTCGAGGTGGTGGTGGACGACGCCGCCCTGGTCGGCGGTGCGGCGCAGATCATCGAGGCCCAGCCCCTGACTGTCGAGGGCGACGCCCTTGCCCTGCAGCGGCTGCTGGCCAACCTGGTCGGCAACGCGCTCAAGTACGGTGGCGCGGCGCGGGTCTCGATGTCGTCGCGCGACGGACTGGCGGTGGTCGAGATCGAGGACGACGGCCCCGGCATGGCCCCCGCTGACCTGGCCCGCGCCTTCGAGCCCTTCTACCGCAGCGACGCCTCGCGCAACCTCGACGAGGGCGGCGTGGGTCTGGGACTGGCGGTGGCGCGTTCGCTGGCGCGCGCTCACGGCGGCGATGTGGAGCTGGTTTCGCGCGATGGCGGCCTGACGGCGCGGGTCACGTTGCCGCTGGCCTGACCCAAACCCGCTCATCCCGGCGAAAGCGGAGACCCAGGTTTTTTGCTTCTGGATCCCGGATCGTGCGCGGCTGCGCCGCTGTCCGGGATGACGGCCCTAGCGGGCCGTCATTTCCGCGTCCAGCCGCCCCCAGCGGGGCGGTAGAACTGGCCGGCCGGCAGGCGGGCGAACAGTTGCTGCGCCGTCGCGGCGCCGGCGGCGGCAGCGTCGACGCCCGTCTTGGCGCCGGCCTCCTTGAAGGCCTCGGCACGGCCGGCGTTGATCTCGGCCACGGCGGCGCGGATCGGCGCGGGCGCGTCGGCCGACACCAGGCCGAGGTAGCCGTCGGCCTGTTCGCCGACCTGGCCGGCGGCCTTGGCGGCGTCCGCCGTCGCCTTGGCGGCGGCGCTCTGGGCGAAGGCGGCGCCGGTGTTGATCACCAGCAGGGCGGCCAGCACCAGGCCGGTCTTTTGCAGCATCGTTTTCATCATCCGTCCCATCAGAACAGGTTGGGGTTGGTGGCGATCAGGGTCTGGACCTCCCGGTCCAGCCGCACGCGCACATCGGCGTCGAGCTTGGCGTAGATGTTGATTGGCGCCACCTCCACCTTGATCGTCGGGGTGCAGGCGGCTGTGAGCACGGCCAAGGCCGTCGCCGCGCCGATCGCTATAAATCTCATGGTCCGATCCCCTTCGCATGAGCGCATCTTTTCCGCATCACGGCTGAACCGCGTCTGAACGGCCGATGCGCCCGTAGGCGGCCATCAGATCATCGAAGTTGAGCGAGGTGTCCAGGGTCAGATCGACCGGCGTGCCCTTCGGCAGGGGGATCGGCTGGTTGAAGGCGGTCCCGCGCGCCAGTTCGACCACCCCGATCCGCGCCGGGACGTCCTTCTCCGGATCGTGGCGGCCCTTGAGGTGGAACACCACGCCCAGGCGACCCATCGGCCGGCTGTCGACGGTGGCGTCGAGGGCGTCGAAGGCCATGTTCTCCAGCGCCTGTTAGGCGAAATCCTGCACGGCGTTGATCGGCACGGGCGCCGGCGGCGGCGCGCCCGGGGCGCTGGATTCGGCGGTGGCCGCCCCGCCCCCGGCGGAGACCCCGGTCAGGGCGGCGCGCTTGATCGACAGCCGTCCCGGCCCTTCGGCAGCGATGCGCCCACCGGCGATGCGCAGGCCCTCAGGGGTGATGCTGAACGGCAGGACCGCGCCGACGCTGGCCTGCATCTGCACCGAATCGGACAGATTCAGCCCGGAGAGGATCTCGCCGACATCGACGCCCTCGGCGCGCAGGGTGCTGGCGGCGGTCCCGCCGGGCTTCAGCGGCAGGACCAGGGTCTCCAGCCGGACCGCGCCCTTTGCCACGGTGGCGCTGGCGGCCTGGACGGTCAGGGCCTCTCCGCTCAAGGAAAAACGCAGGTCGAGGTCGGTGACCGGCAGGACGGTCTCGAACCGCGCCGCGGTCAGGCGCTGGTCGGCGCCCGTGAGCAGCAGCGGCGTCACCGCCGGGAAGTCGACCGCGCCTTTGAGGCCCATCACCCGCCCGCCGGCGGCGCTGAAATCCAGGCCCGCCGTCTCCGCCCGCGCCGAGCCGCCGACCCCCGCCGGACCCCAGCCGAACTGGGCGCTGACCTGGACCGGCCCCGCGGCTCGCGTGACGATGCCGCCCGCCATGGGGGCGATGTCGCCCGGCTGCAATCCGCCCTCGACGAAGGTCACGCGTGTCGGCTCGAGCATCGCCCGGCCCTCGCCCGACGGCAGGTCATGCACCACATCGAAGGCGGCGAGCTCGCCGGCTTTGGCGGCCAGGGCGGCCGCC
>CANJOB010000174.1 GCA_947475655.1 Caulobacterales bacterium
CGAAGGGCGGGTCATCGGCGCCCTGGCGCCCGCCCTGGCCCTGGCCCTGTTCGCAGTGCAGGTCTGGTCGGCGCGGGCGCAGTTGGCCGGCGCGTGGGGCGAGCTGATGACCGCGCGCCGCGCCGCCGAACAGCGCGAGCGGGCCGCCCAGGCGGCCAACCAAGCCAAGTCGCAGTTCCTCACCACCATGAGCCATGAACTGCGCACGCCGCTGCACGGCGTGCTGGGCATGGCCCAGGCCCTGGCCCGCGACCCGCTCGCCCCGATCCAGCAGGAGCGCGTCGCGATCATCCAGCAGGCGGGCGAAACCCTGCTGGCGGTGCTGCAGGACCTGCTCGACCTGTCGAAGATCGAGGCCGGGACCTTGAACCTCGACGAGAGCGAGTTCGACCTGGAGCCCCTGCTCGGCGGCGTGGCCGCCGCCTACCGGCCCCTGGCCGAGCGCAAGGGCTTGGCCTTCTCCGTCGAGATCTCGCCCGTGGCGCCTGGGCTCTACCGGGGCGACCCGGCGCGCATCCGCCGCGTGCTGCACAGCCTGTGCGACAACGCGGTCAAGTTCACCGAGCGCGGAAGCGTCGCCATCGCGGCCGGCCGTGAGGCGGGGCAGCTGGCGTTCCGCGTCGCCGACACCGGCATCGGCATCGGCGAGGCCGACCGGACGCGGCTGTTCGAGGATTTCTTCCAGGCCGACGCCACCATTCGCGCCGTTATGGCGGCACAGGGATCGGCCTGCCGCTCTGCAGCGAACTGACCGCCCTGATGGGCGGCTCGGTCGAGGTCGCCAGCGAACTGGGACAGGGCTCGACCTTCACCCTGCGCCTGCCGCTGGAGCTGCTGGCGCCGGTTCAGCCGCGCGACGCCCTGCCGCCGGTGCGGCCGGCGGCGCCCGACCCGGAGGCTCCGGCGAACCTGCAGGTACTGGCGGCGGAGGACAACCCCATCAACCAGATGGTGCTCAAGACCCTGCTGGAGCCGGCCGGCATCGCCCCGACCATGGTCATCAACGGCGCCGAGGCGGTGGCCGCCTGGGAGCGCCAAAAGTGGGACCTGGTGCTGATGGACATCCAGATGCCGGGGATGAACGGGCTGGAGGCGGCCCGCGCCATCCGCCGCCGCGAACTGGAGACCGGCCGCTCGCGCACGCCGATCGTCGCCGTCACCGCCAACGCCATGAGCCATCAGGTGGTGCAGTACCGCGAGGTGGGCATGGACGGCGTCGTGGCCAAGCCGGTCAACATCACGTCGCTCTACGAGGCGATGGAACAGGCGCTGACCTAGCGGTGAAAGCCACAACGCGCTTTAGTGTCGCCGGGGAGCGCCATCAAGAGCGTAGGGACGCCATGACCACTCCATCTCAGCCGAGCCGAGGCCAGTTCCTGCGCATGACGGCGGGTTTCGGCGCGACCCTGGCGCTGGGCGCCTGCGGGCCACGGCCCTCGCAAGCCCAGCCTCCTCAGAATAGATCCTCGCAACCCTCACGGCCGCCCGCGCCCTCCACCGCGGCGCCGACAGCGGCGGGCAAGCCCATGACCACGCGCCACATTCCCTCCAGCGGTCAGGCCCTGCCGGTGATCGGCCTTGGCACCTACATCAACTTCGACGTCTCGCCCGGAAGCGGCGACTACCAGCGGCTGCCGGCGGTGCTCGACACCCTGTTCGCCGCGCGCGGCTCGGTGATCGACTCGTCGCCCATGTACGGCCGCGCCGAACAGACCACCGGCGAACTGCTGGCCGCCAGCGGCGAGCGGCCATCCGCCTTCCTCGCCACCAAGGTCTGGACCAGCGGCCGCGAGGCCGGGCTGGCGCAGATGGAGCAGTCGTTCCGCCTGTTCAAGACCGACAAGATCGACCTGATGCAGATCCACAACCTGGTCGACTGGCGCACCCACCTGCCGACCCTGCGCGCGTGGAAGGAAAGCGGGCGCATCGGTTATCTGGGCATCACCCACTACACGTCCTACGCCTACGACCAGGTCGAGGCGGTGCTGCGGGCCGAGCCGATGGATTTCCTGCAGATCAACTACGCCCTGGACGACCGCGCGGCGGAGCGGCGGCTGCTGCCGCTGTGCCGGGAGAAGGGCGTGGCCGTGATCGTCAACACCCCGTTCGGCGGCGGCGGCCTGCTGCGCCGGCTGTCGGGCCAGCCCTTGCCGTCTTTCGCCGCCGATCTGGGCGCGACCAGCTGGGCTCAGCTGGCGCTGAAGTTCCTGCTCGCCAATCCCGCCGTCACCTGTGTGATCCCCGGCACCGGCAACCCGCGCTACATGGCCGACAACGCCGCCGCCGGCTCCGGCCCCCTGCCCAGCGAAGCGCAGCGGCGGCGGCTGATCGAACTGGCGGGTTGACGGCGACCTGCTATCGTCCCGCCTTCAGTCAACAAGGGAGGCCTTCGAAATGATCGCTAAGAAACTCATCCTGGCCATCGCCGTCACTCTGGCCGGCGCGAGCGCCGCCCATGCCGCCACCCGCACCGTGCTGGTGGACAACGACCGTCTGACGATTTTCAAGCTGGAATTCGCGCCGGGAGAGGTGCAGGCCACGCTGCATCCGCCGCCGGGAACCGGTCAGATCGTCACCCTGATCACGCCCGCCGACGTCAAGAACAACTTCAACACCGACGGCGTGCCCTCCAGCGAAAACGGCCGGCTCGAGCCGGGCAAGACCTGGTGGCTGTCGAAGACCACCCTGCACCAGTTCGGCAACGCCAGCGCCACGACGCCCTACAGCGTCATCGTCACGACGCTGAAATAACAAAAAGGCCGCCGCGGTTCGCCGCGGCGGCCTTCTTTTGCTCTGCCTGCTCCGGCTAGTGCCGGATCTGGCTGCTCATCTGGTTGAGGTCGTAGTCCTTGCAGGGTTCGCCTTCCGCCAGGTAGGCCTTGGGGCTCGTGTTGAGGTTGACCTGACGCGGCGCCATCACCCACGGCTCGGTCAGCACGCCCGGATCGTCGACTGTGACCTGGTAGAACAGGGTGTTTCCTTCACGCCAGAGGCGCTCGATGGTGTGCTTCTGGTCGGAGGTGAAATAGCCGCCGTGCGACATCCATGTCAGGTCGTTCAGACCGACCGAATCGATGACCAGCACGTCGCCTTCCCACTTGCCGACGCTGTCGCCGTAGAAGGTGACGTCCAAGGCGCGCACCGGATCATGCGGCCGCCCGTCGATCGGCAAGGCGCGGTAGTCGGCCGGCAGGGTGCTGGCGCCGCCGGAGCGGTAGAGGAAGATGATGTCCGTGTCGTTCTGGATGATCCGCGCCGGCGGACCGACGCGCGGCACGCCATAGGCTTGGCAGACGAACAGCGGATCTTCCTTGTTCGAGTTCATGTCGAGGGACTGGATGCGGTCCCAGAACTCCGGCTTGTACATCGGCCGGCTCGGGCCGGTGCGGTTGGTGAACTCGCCGTCGATGCCCTGGTTGGTCTGTTCGGTGCAGTCGATCTGGGTCGGGGCGCAGCGGCGCGAGGCCAGGACGGTGTCGAAGTTGACCTCGCCGGCGTCTCCGCTCGGGCCGCCCCACATGCCGTTCAGGTCGGGCTTGCCGCTGGGCAGGCGGGGCGTGGTCGCTCCGGCCGGGGGGCCCATCTTCACGGGCGACACGACGGTCTGGGCCGTGGCGGCGGTGGGGGCGGTGGTCGCGGCCGTCGCCAGCGCCAGGGCGGCTACGGCGGCAAACAGGTGAGCACGTCGGCGTGTCATGGGTCGTCTCCTCTTCAATCGGTTTTCATTGCTCTTATTGGGAAGCGAAGAATTCTAGTTCCGGGCGGCGTAAGGCGGCGCCTTCGACGGTGAGGTTCTGCGCAATCTTTCACAGATCAGGCCCGGAATCGCAACTCGGTTGTTGGCCGCAACGGCCCGGTCCGCGTGCTTCGGATGCGACAGGGTTACCTTGACGCCCAAGGCCAAAGGGTGAGTAATAACATACGAGAACAGGCGCTGGCCTTTGGGGGCGAAGTATAGCCGTCGCGTCCGGGGTCTCGGCGCCCGCGGCCGTCCGCACCCCCCTCAAGCGCCGTCAGAATGCCTTGGGAGGGCGCGGGATATGAACATCGTCAGAGGGCTTCCGGTGGCCGCCGCCGTCCTGCTTGGCCTCAGCGCCGGGCCGGCGCCCAGCGCCCAGACAGCGCCTCCGGGTCTCGTTCCCACCGGGCAGACCGGCTATCCCGGCCAGCGCCCCCGGCCCTATCCGCGCGTGACCGGCCCCGAGACGCTCAACCCCGGCGCCTGGCCCGTGCACTGGCCCTACCCCGACCAGTACGCCTCCACCGCCGCGGCGTCCGAGGTGCACAGCCTGCGCTACACCGACGCCAAGGTGCATTTCGTCGAGGTGTCCTACTTCGCCGGCGTGCACGGCCAGATGCACGGCCACCCCTACGCCTCGGTGTTCGCCATCGACGCCCCGACGCCCAAGAGCGTCAACGAGCGGCTCGATCCCGACCGCGCGCCCAAGGTCAGCACCGCCCAGGGGCCGAACGGCGCGGCGTGGCCGATCTGCCGCACCATGGGGCCGGAATCGCCCCACGCGGAAACCAACCTCGACACCTGGCCGCACCATTTCTACCGGCTCGAATACGTCCGCCTCGATGGGGCCGACATCCAGAAGAACTGGAAGAGCTGGTATCCGCGCATGCTGGACGCGCCCCTGACCCGCGCCATGCCGAAAATGTCGGCCGATACGCCGAAGTTCAGCGACGCCTGGTCCTATCCGGCGGCTTACGATTCCGCGCTGGCGGCGCCGAACAACTATCACCTGCTGTACGAGGACGACCATGTCCGCCTGGTCGAGGTCACCCTGCGTCCGGGCGAGACCGAGCCGATGCATGGCAGCCCCTATCCGGCGGTGATCGCCATGGATGCCATCTCCGGCGGGCCGGAGCCGGCGGTGCGTTATCTCGATGCGAAAAGTCCGCTGAACATATCGGGCGGAAACAACGCCGGACCACCGCCGGAATTCACTTCGCCCAGCTGCGCCACCACCGGCCCGCGCGCGCCGCATTCGATGAAAAACAACGGGACCACGCCGCTGCACTACTACCGCATCGAGTTCAAGCGGATCGACGGCGACGGCTTAGCGACCAACTGGCGCCAATGGTATCCGTGGATGAGCACCCTGGCTGACGAGACGGCCAAGTCGCCGCCCCGGCCTAACTACTAGCCAGTCTGAAGGCGGCGGACGCTCCACCGCGCCGCCGCGCCGCCGCGCCGCCGGCGGAAAGATCAGGTTATCGACCACTCAGTTGCGCGGGTCGATGTTCGTGCGCGGATTGTTGGTCCGGCGGCGTTTGAGGGAGCGGGCGTACATCCAGGCCAGGCCTACAATGACGATGACCGGGCCGCC
>CANJOB010000175.1 GCA_947475655.1 Caulobacterales bacterium
GGTGGGGTGGAACTGCACGAATTCCATGTCCTGCAGCGGCAGGCCGGCCCGCAGCGCCATGCCGCCGCCGTCGCCGGTGCAGGTGTGGGCGCTGGTAGCGCTGAAATAGGCGCGGCCGTAGCCGCCGGTGGCCAGGATCACGGTCTGGGCGCGGAAACGGTGCAGGGTGCCGTCGTCCAGCTTCCAGGCGGTGATGCCGCGGCAGACGCCGTCTTCCATGATCAGGTCGAGGGCGAAGTACTCGATGAAGAACTCGACGCTCTTGCTGAGGCTCTGGCCGTACATGGTGTGCAGCATGGCGTGGCCGGTGCGGTCAGCCGCGGCGCAGGTGCGCTGGATCGGCGCCTCGCCGTAGTTGCTGGTCATGCCGCCAAAGGCGCGCTGGTAGATCTTGCCTTCCGAGGTGCGGCTGAAGGGCACGCCCCAGTGCTCCAGCTCGTAGATCGCCGCCGGGGCGTTGCGGGTCAGGTATTCGATGGCGTCCTGGTCGCCCAGCCAGTCCGACCCCTTGACGGTGTCGTACATGTGCCAGCGCCAGTCGTCCGGGCTCATGTTGCCAAGGCTGGCCGAAATGCCGCCCTGGGCCGCCACGGTGTGGCTGCGGGTCGGGAACACCTTGGTGATGCAGCCGGTCTTGAGGCCCGCCTCCGCCGCCCCCAGGGCCGCGCGCAGCCCGGAGCCGCCGGCCCCCACCACCACGACGTCGAACAGGTGGTCGGTGAATTCGTAAGCCGGCATCAGAGCAGGACTCCCACTTGGGTGACGACGGCCACCTTCAGAATGGCGACGATCGCCGCCGTGCCGACGCCGAACCAGACGAAGGCGTTGAGCAGCAGCAGGGTGATCAGGGTCGAGCGGCGGTGAATGTAGTCCTCGATCACCACCTGCATGCCGAGGCCCATGTGGTAGAAGCTGAGGCCCGCGAACAGAACCGCCAAGGTGGTGTTGATCGGGTTCTGCAGCCACAGGACCGCCTGTTCATAGCCCAGCGGGGCGATGCGCAGGGCGGCGAACACCGCCCACAGCGACAGGGGGACCAGGGCGACCGAGGTGACTCGCTCGGCGATCCAGTGGCCGACGCCGTGCTTGGCCGAGCCGAGGCCGGCGGCGCGCGAGCGGGGGGTGCGGTAGCTGGTCACTAGAGGCCCCCCGTCATGACGGCGATGATCCAGGTCGCCGCCGTGGCGGCCACGGTGAAGGCGATGACGACGATGGCGGTCAGGTCGGCGAACTTGGGGTCGAACCCCCGTCCGGCGTCCCAGACCAGGTGCCGGATGCCGTTGGCCGTGTGGTAAAAGATGGCGGCGGTCAGGCCCAGCAGCACCAGCTTGCCCAACGGCCCGCCCAACAAGGCCATGTAGCCGGCGTAGCATTCCGGCCCCACCGCCAGGCAGATGGCCCAGCCGGCGAGAATCAGCGCCCCGGCGTAGAGGGCGACCCCGCTGGCCCGGTGCAGGATCGACGACAGCATGGTCGCGTGCCACCGCCACACCGTCAGGTGGGGCGACGTCGGTCTTTCCGGCAGCCGCCGCGCGCTATCGCTCATGCCATTCACCCCACACGCAACATGGATTTGCGTGCGTCTTTTAAGCCTGCGAGGGGGGGTGTCAACGAAAGCGCGACCAAAGCCCGCAGGGACGCTTGCTATCGCCGTCACACTTGAGTCACGGAGCCGCAGCCGCTAAAGGCTCGCGCTTTGCAGGCCCGGTCCATCTGGACTACCCTTGGTTTTCAAATGCGACTGGCCGCCCGGCCCGCCTCGCCAGAAAACGACGATTAGGTGGGGAGTTTATTTAAGTGTCAGTGCAACAAGCCGTTCCGGGCCTTCATCCCGCTCCGACCAAGCACAGGAAGCTGATCGCCTGGGTCGAGGAGATGGCCGCCCTGGCCAAGCCCGAGCGCGTGGTCTGGCTCGACGGGTCGCAGGAGGAATGGGAGCGTCTGACCAGCGAGCTGGTGGCCGCCGGCACCCTCAAGCGCCTCAATCCGGCCAAGCGCCCCAACAGTTTCTACGCCGCCTCCGACCCCCGCGACGTCGCCCGCGTCGAGAGCCGCACCTTCATCTGCCCGGAAAACAAGGACGACGCCGGCCCGACAAACAACTGGACCGACCCGGCCGAGATGCGGGACACCCTGAACGGCCTGTTCGACGGGGCGATGAAGGGCCGCACCATGTACGTGGCCCCCTTCTGCATGGGCCCGATCGGCAGCAAGATCAGCGCCTATGGCGTGGAAATCACCGACAGCGCCTATGTCGCCATCTCGATGCGGGTGATGACCCGTATGGGCAAGGAAGCGCTGGACGCGCTTGGCGAGGACGGCTTCTTCGTCCCGGCCCTGCACACCTTGGGCGCCCCGCTCGAAGCCGGCCAGGCCGACGTCGCCTGGCCCTGCAACGAGACCAAGTACATCGTCCACTTCCCAGAGAGCCGCGAGATCTGGTCCTACGGCTCGGGCTACGGCGGCAACGCCCTGCTGGGCAAGAAGTGCTACGCCCTGCGCATCGCCAGCGTCATGGCCCGCGACGAGGGGTGGCTGGCCGAGCACATGCTGATCCTCAAGCTGACCAACCCGGCCGGCGCCTCCAAATACATCGCCGCCGCCTTCCCCAGCGCCTGCGGCAAGACCAACCTGGCCATGATCCAGCCGACCATCCCCGGCTGGAAGGCGGAGACCATCGGCGACGATATCTGCTGGATGCGTCCGGGCGAGGACGGCCGCCTCTACGCCATCAACCCGGAATTCGGCCTGTTCGGCGTGGCGCCGGGCACGGGCATGAGCACCAACAAGAACGCCATCGAGGCGCTGCACTCCAACGCGGTCTACACTAACGTGGCCCTGACCGACGACGGCGACGTCTGGTGGGAAGGCATGACCGACGAGGTCCCCGCGCACCTGACCGACTGGCGCGGCCGCTCCTGGACCCCCGACAATCCCGAGCCCGCCGCCCATCCCAACGCCCGCTTCACCGTGCCCTGCAGCCAGGTGCCGGTCTGCGCGCCCGAATGGGAAGACCCCGCCGGCGTGCCGATCAGCGCCATCCTGTTCGGCGGCCGCCGCGCCACCGCCGTGCCGCTGGTGACCGAGGCCTTCGACTGGCAGCACGGGGTGTTCCTGGCCTCCAACGTCGCCTCCGAAGGCACCGCCGCGGCCGAGAACAAGGTCGGCGAGCTGCGCCGCGACCCCTTCGCCATGCTGCCTTTCTGCGGCTACAACATGGGCGACTATTTCGGCCACTGGCTGTCGATGCCGACCAAGGCGTCAAAGCTGCCGAAAATCTTCTTCGTCAACTGGTTCCGCAAGGACATGCACGGCAAGTTCCTGTGGCCGGGCTACGGCGAGAACAGCCGCGTGCTGAAGTGGATCTTCGGACGCCTGGACGGGACCGCCGAGGCCCACGACACCCCGATCGGCCGGGTGCCGACCGTGGAGTCCCTGGACGTGTCGGGCCTGAACCTGACCGACCACCAGCTGTTCCTGCTGCTGACCGTCGACCGCTCGGTGTGGAAGGAAGAGGCCAGCCTGATCCCGGCCGCCTACGAGAAGTTCGGCGACCGCCTGCCCCAGGCCCTGTGGGACGAGCACGACGCCCTGATCGAGCGCCTGGAAGCGGCCCCCGGCCACGACCACACCGCCGACGTGATCCCGCTGCGCCCGGTGGTGGTGAACTAAGGCGCTCTCTCTCAGGCGTCATCCTCGGGCTTGACCCGAGGACCCATCCTGTCGCCGCCTGGACGGGCTGGGCCAGGGCGGACCGGCGCAGGTCGTCGGCGGTGGCGCTACTTGTATTCCTTGCGGCGCGCCGCCCAGGCCTGCAGGTCGCGGCCGATCCTGATCCACAGCAGCACCACGCCGCTGAAGGTGACGATGGTCGCCAGGACCGTCACGGCGATGAGGGTCGGGTGGTTATAGTTGTCGCCGTCCTTGAAGTTGAGGATGTGCAGCTGCCACGCCAGGTCATAGGCGTTCCACAGCGCCGAGCGGCGGCTCAAGACCTCGCCGGTGAAACCGTCGATGTAGACCACCGTCTTCTCCGGATCGTTGAAGGTCGCCGCCCAGGCCGGGTCGCCGGCGCCGGAGCGCCGCGGCGGCACGTCGAAATAGCGCAGGGTGGTCATCTCGCCAGGGCCTTCGTAGGCTGCTGTGGCGTAGCGGCGGGCATCGGCCTCGGTGATATCTTCCAGATATTCGCCGGTATAGGCGTCGATCGGCTGTTCGCGGCCGGAAGAGGTGCGCACCGTCCACAGCGGGCCACGCGGAGGGGACGAGAGGGTCGCGCCGCTGACGTCCGTCAGTTCGACCTTGGCGATGGCCTGTTCGAGGGTGAGGACGCGGCTCATGTCCAGCGGCGTTTCGGCGACATAGGCGACGCGGTCCTCGCCGCGCACCTTCTCGATCGGCACGGCGACCATGAACAAGCCCCCGACCACCCAGAAGATGATCTGCAGCCCGACAATGAGGGCCAGCCATTTGTGCAGCCAGATCGACCAGCGCAGCAGCATCGGGTATCTCCTCAGAAAACGTCGGGGTTTTTGGATATCTTCAGTTCGCCCATCAGGTAGGTCTCCGACACCAGCCGGTCGTCGCCCAACATCAACAGGGCGAACAATCGCTCAGTGGCGGTGGTCGAGGCCGCCAGGCGTCGCACCAGCAGCGGCAGGGCGGCGGGGCTGAGCACCAGGAAGTCGGCCTCCTTGCCGGGCGCCAGGTTGCCGATCCTGTCGGCGAGGCCCAGCGCCTGCGCCCCGCCCAGGGTGGCCATGTGGAAAGCCCGCAGCGGATCAAGGTCGTCGCCCAAGAGCTGCGCCACCTTGTAGGCCTGGTTCAGGGTGCGCGGGATCGAGAAACTGTCGCCGGCGCCGACGTCTGTGCCGATTCCGGTCTTCACGCCGCGCTCGATCGCCCGGCGCAGCGGGAACAGGCCCGAGCCGAGGAACAGGTTGGAGCTGGGGCAATGGGCGATGGACGCCCCCGCGCCGGCCAGCCGCTCCAGCGCATCGTCCCGCAGATGGACGCAGTGGGCGAACACCGAGCGGTCCGTCACCAGCCCGGCGCGCTCGTAGATGTGCAGATAGTCGGCCGCGCCCGGATGACGCCGCGCCGCCTCATCGCCCTCCTGGATATTCTCGGCCAGGTGGGTCTGCATCCACACCCCCGGATGGTCGCGCAGAATCCGGCCGGCCATGGCCAATTGCTCGGGCGAGGACGTCAGGGCGAAACGCGGGGTGACCGCGTAGCCCAGCCTTCCGCGCCTCGCGGCGGCGATCAGGTCGAGCGTGTCGGCGCGGCCGGTCTCCACCGTGTCGAGCA
>CANJOB010000176.1 GCA_947475655.1 Caulobacterales bacterium
CGGCCCGCGCATCGTCACCGCCGAGACCAAGGCCGAGATGAAGCGCGTTCTGGAAGACATCCAGTCCGGCAAGTTCGTGCGCGACTTCATGCTGGAAAACCAGTCGGGCCAGGCCTTCTTCAAGGCCACCCGCCGCCGCGACTCTGAGCACCAGATCGAGGAAGTGGGCGCCCGCCTGCGCGCCATGATGCCCTGGATCGGCAAGAACAAGCTGGTCGACACCGCGCGTAACTAGAAACCGCTCAGCGCATGAAGCGCCTCGAGACCGTCTATCTGGCCGGCTTCGAGGCCTTTCTGCCCGAGCCTGAAGCGCACGACGCGCATCGCGCCGCCCTGGCGCAGATGCATGGTCTGGAGGCGCTGATCCCCAGCTACGAAACCGGCGGCGAGCCGGCCGAGGTCGCCGGCCGGGCGATCTACGCCCAGCGCGCGGCGCTGATGCGGCGGGCGGACGCCGCCATCGTCAACCTGACCCCTTGGCGCGGCCCGTCCTGCGATCC
The DNA here is from genome assembly GCA_947475655.1 of Caulobacterales bacterium. GTDB lineage: Bacteria > Pseudomonadota > Alphaproteobacteria > Caulobacterales > Caulobacteraceae > Caulobacter. The sequence continues at coordinate 501 of CANJOB010000176.1, forward strand.
CGGCGCGGCCTTCGAGGCCGGGTTCATGGCCGCCCTGGGCAAGCCCGTGTTCGCCTACCTCAACATCGACCGCGAGGAAGAGGCCGAGTATCGCGGCCGCGTCGACCTGTGGCTCGGCGTCTCGCAAAGCGAGGATGGGATCTGGCGCGACGCCTATGGCTGCGCGGTGGAAGACCTGGGATTGCCTGAAGGCGTGATGCTGTGGGCCGAGGCGCGGCGGCTGTTCGTGGTCGCCGCCGGCGATCCGCTGACTGACCTGACCGGCCTGGAACTCTGCCTGGACGCGGCGCGGGCCTACGGCTCGGACTAGGCCCGCTACGGGTGCGTGGCGTTGTAGCTGTCGATGAAGGCCCGGGTCAGGTCCAGGGTGTTGGGGTTGAGCCCCGGCTGCAGCATCAGCACCGACTCGTTGAACCGCGCCCCGTCGATCACCACCGTGGCGCCCCGGGTGTTGGCGAAGATCTGCAGCGCCTCGTTGACCTGCCGCTGCACCGGCGCGACCAGGGCGTTGGAGCGGGCGTTGTATGCGGTCTCGTAGGCCTTCTCCTCGGCCAGGTAGCGGTCGATCTGCGCCTTGAGCTGCGGCGACGGCGCCGTGGCGGCGGCCAGTTCCTTCTGGGCTTTTTCCGCCGAGGCCTTGAGGTCCTCCAGCGTCTTGGTGCGCGGGGCGAATTCGCGCGTCAGCTGGGCCGAGATGCGGGCCAGCTGCTTCACTCCGGTCCGCGAGTCGGCGATCTGGCTGGAATTGATGATCATCACCGTGTGCGCGGTGCGGGAAGCGGGCGCCGCCGGCGCGGGGGTGCCGACGGCCGGGCGGGGCGCAAGGGCCGCAGGGGCAGGTGAAGGCGCCGCGACGCGCGGCGGCGGGGCAGGGGCGGGCGCCTCCACAGGCGGCGGTGTGGGAGCCGGAACCGGAACCGCCACAGGCCTGGGGGGCGCGGGGCTGGAGATCGGCGGCGCGGATGGCGGCGCCATGGAGCCGGGAATCGGCAGCCGGGCCGGCGGCGGACGCGGGGCGGCCTTCTGTGCCGGGGCGGCCTTGGAGGCGGAGGCTGGGGGCGCGGGCGCTGGCGGCGCGGCCTCGACCCTCGGCCGCAGGAAAGGGGTCTGGCCGGCGGCGGGCGCGGCGGCGGCCAGGAACACGGCGACGGCTGGAATCAGGCTTACCCGCATGGGCGGCAGGGTGGGCTTGGCGCGGGGAGGGTCAAGCCCAATCGACCGCGGCGCGGCCGCGCAGGATCGCCTCCGCCTGCGCGCTGTGGGCGCCGCCTTCGTCGTGCAGCACCAGGGCTGGCAGCAGGATCAACGGCGCCTTCCCGGCCTTGATCGCCCGCACCAGCACGCGCTTGGCCGGGGCCTGGGCGAACGGCTGCACCGGGCGGACCTGGAACGACCCGGCCTTGGCGCCAAGGCCGCCGAGGATATCGGCCAGGCGGTCGGCGCGGTGGATGACGGTGACGGTCCCGCCCTCCCGCACCGACGACAGCAGGAAGGCAAGCCAGGCGGCCAGGCCGTCATCGGCGATCCAGGCGCCGGTCTTGGCGGGGGCGGGGCCGCGGATGGCGCCGGCGTCGTCGAAATAGGGCGGGTTGGCCAGGGCCGCGTCGAAGGCTTTCAGGCCCAGAGTCTTGTACGGCTGGCCGACGTCGCCCGCCACCGCGTCGACGCGTTCCGCCAAGTCGTTAAGGGCGATGTTGTCCCGGGCCAGGGCCAGGGCGTCAGGGTCGCGCTCGACGCCGGTGAAGGCCGTCTCGCCGCGCCGCCGCGCCGCCGCCAGCAGGGCCGCGCCCGGCCCGCAGCCGGCCTCCAGCACCCTCTGGCCCGCCTTGGCGTCGCAGGCGGCGGCCAGCAGGGCGGCGTCCATTCCGGCGCGGTAGCCGCCCGCGCTTTGCCGCAGCCGCACCTGACCGTCCAGCAACCTGTCTTCCGTAACAGTCATGATACGCATCTAGCCTTGCGGCGCCCGCCATCCTGACCTATCCCGCCGACGACGCCTTCCGCAACCGCAGGGGCGCCCGCATGGAGCGCCGATATCGTGACGTCCGCCCCCGCCGCCCTGGCTTCCAAGCCCGGCTCCGTCGATCTGCTGATCGACTTGGCCAAGGCCGACATGGCGGGCGTCGACGCCCTGATCGTGCAGCGCATGCAGAGCCCGGTGGCGGTGATCCCCGCCCTGGCCGAGCACCTGATCGCCGCCGGGGGCAAGCGCCTGCGCCCGCTGCTGACCGTGGCCGCCGACCGGCTGGCCGGCGGCGCAGACGACAACTGCCTCAAGCTCGCCGCCGCGGTGGAGTTCATCCACACCGCCACGCTTCTCCATGACGACGTGGTCGACGGCAGCCAGCTGCGGCGCGGCAAGGTGGCGGCGCACCTGATCTGGGGCGCGGCGCAGAGCGTGCTGGTCGGCGATTTCCTGTTCGCCCGCGCCTTCGAGCTCATGGTGGAAACAAGCTCGATCAAGGCCCTCGATATCCTGGCCCGCGCCAGCCGCGTGATCGCCGAGGGCGAGGTGCTGCAGCTGACCCGCGCCCATGACCTGAAGCTGAGCCAGGACGTCTATCTCGAAATCATCGCCGCCAAGACCGCCGAACTGTTCGCCGCCGCCGCCGAGGCCGGCGCCGTGGCGGCCGGGGCCGGCGACGACGCCCGCATCGCCTTGCGTGATTTCGGCCTCAACCTCGGCCTGGCCTTCCAGCTGGCGGACGACGCCCTCGACTACGGCGGTGAGACCGCCGCCCTGGGCAAGAACGCCGGCGACGATTTCCGCGAGGGCAAGGCCACCCTGCCGCTGCTCCTGGCCATCGCCCGCACCGGGGAGGCCGAAGCCGCGTTCTGGGAAAAGACCATCGGCCGCCTGGAGCAGACCGACGAGGATTTCCTGCGCGCCCGCGACCTGATCGCCAATAGCGGCGCCATCAGCGCGACCCTGGAGCTGGCCGCCGTCTACGCCGGCGCCGCGAAACAGGCCCTGCGCGTCTTTCCGGCCAACGACTGGCGCGCCGCGCTGGAAGCTCTCGCCGACTTCTCCGTCAGCCGCCGCAGCTAGCCTCCGAACGCCGGCCCCGCCAGCTTGCTGGCGTAGTCGCGGATATCGGCCGGCCAGGTTTCGGTCTGATCCAGGAACTTGACCGCGTCCTTGGCGAACAGGGCCCGTGTCGCCTCTTCGAAGCCGGGCTTGTCGCCGGCCATGGCCGACATGAAGCGGTAGGCGGCGGCCTGGGCCATGCGGGCGTCGGCCTTGTCGTCCGCCTTGCGCGCGGCCTCGACCAGCTTGCGCAGAGCCACCGAGGCGCCGCCGGGCTGTTCGCTCAGCCAGGCCCAGTGCCGCGGCAGCAGGGTCACCTCGCGCGGCACCACGCCCAGCTTGGGGCGGCCTGGCGGCCGGGCCGGGGTGAAGCGCCGGACCATCGAGCCGCGCAGGTCGAGGTCGATCACCTTGGCGGTAAGGTCGTCGAACACCAGCACGCCTTCGCCGTTCTCGGTCTGGGCCTTGATGGCGGTGACCGCCTCGACCAGCGTGCCGGCGGCGATGCAGCGCTCGCCGAGAAAGGCGGTTACGGCGGTGTCAGGGTCGGCGGACATGGCGGCTCTCCAGCAGGAGCGCCGCTTTTACCCGGATAAAACAAACGCTGTCAATTCATCCGGGTAAAACCGTGATTAACCGGGGCTGACCATCTTCTCCGGACGGACGAATTCGTCGAATTCGACGTCGGTGAGGTAGCCGCCGCCCACCGCCTCCTGGCGAAGCGTGGTGCCGTTCTTGTGCGCGGTCTTGGCGATCTTGGCGCAGATGTCGTAGCCGAGCTTGCCGTTCAGCGCCGTGACCAGCATCAGCGAGTTCTCGACCCCCTGCTTGATGTTGTCGAGGCGCGGCTCGATGCCGACGACGCAGTTGTCGGTGAAGCTGACCGCCGCATCGGCCATCAGCCGGACCGACTGCAGGAAGTTGTAGGCCATCACAGGGTTGAAGACGTTCAGCTCGAAATGGCCGCTGGCGCCGGCGAAGGTGAGCGCCGCGTTGTTGCCGAAGATCTGGGCGCAGACCTGGGTCAGGGCCTCGCACTGGGTCGGGTTGACCTTGCCCGGCATGATTGAACTGCCCGGCTCGTTCTCCGGCAGGGCCAGTTCGCCCAGGCCGGCGCGGGGGCCGGAGCCGAGGAAGCGGATGTCGTTGGCGATCTTGAACAGGCTGGCGGCCACGGTGTTGATCGCGCCGTGGCTGAACACCATGGCGTCGTGCGCGGCCAGGGCCTCGAACTTGTTGGGGGCGGTGACGAAGGCCAGGCCCGTGATGTTGGCGATCTTCTCAGCCACGGCTTCGGCGAAGCCGATCGGGGCGTTCAGCCCCGTGCCGACGGCGGTGCCGCCCTGGGCCAGCTGCATCAGGGCCGGCAGGGTGCTCTCGATCCGGGCGATGCCGTTCTCGACCTGGGCGGTGTAGCCGCCGAACTCCTGGCCCAACGTCAGGGGCGTGGCGTCCTGGGTGTGGGTGCGGCCGATCTTGATGATGTCCTTCCAGGCGGCGGTCTTGGCGTCCAGGGCGTCGCGCAGGTGGTTCAGCGCCGGCAGCAGGCGGTGGACGATCTCCTCGGCGCAGGCCACGTGCATGGCGGTGGGATAGGTGTCGTTGGACGACTGGCTCATGTTGACGTGGTCGTTGGGATGGACCGGCTTCTTGCTGCCCATCTCCCCGCCCAGCATCTCGATGGCGCGGTTGGAGATCACCTCGTTGGCGTTCATGTTCGACTGGGTGCCGGACCCCGTCTGCCAGAC
>CANJOB010000177.1 GCA_947475655.1 Caulobacterales bacterium
ATCCCGGAGCTGAAGGAATACGCCTTCGGGCCGTGGGCCCAGTCTATCCTGTGGCTGGACTTCTTCGCCTCATTCGCGGTGAAGATGCCGATGTGGCCGGTGCACACCTGGCTGCCCGACGCGCACGTCGAGGCGCCGACCGCCGGTTCGGTGATCCTGGCCGGCATCCTCTTGAAGATGGGCGGTTACGGCTTCCTGCGTTTCAGCCTGCCGATGTTCCCGGACGCGTCGGAGCTGTTCAAGCCGCTGGTGTTCAGCTTAAGCGCCATCGCCGTGATCTACACCTCCCTGGTCGCCTTCCGTCAGACCGACATGAAGAAGCTGATCGCCTACAGCTCGGTGGCGCACATGGGCTTTGTCACCATGGGCATCTTCAGCGGCAACGCCGTGGGCGAGCAGGGCGCCATCTACCAGATGCTCAGCCACGGGGTGATCAGCGGCGCGCTCTTCCTCTGCGTCGGCGTGGTCTACGACCGCATGCACACCCGCGAGATCGCCTTCTACGGCGGCCTGACCAACCGCATGCCGTGGTACGCGGCGACCTTCCTGCTGTTCAGCATGGGCAACGTCGGCCTGCCGGGCACCAGCGGCTTCGTCGGCGAGATCATGACCATGACCGGCGTCTACCAGGCCTCGACCTGGACGGCGGTGTTCGCCGCCACTGGCGTGATCCTGTCGGCTATGTACGCCCTGACGCTCTATCGGCGGGTCATGTACGGCGAGATCACCAATCCGGCCCTGGCCGCGATCAAGGACCTGACGTGGCTCGAGGTGGCGATCTTCGCGCCGCTGATCATCTCCACCCTGGTGCTGGGCGTGCAGCCGGGCCTGATCCTCAACATAACCCAGTCGTCGGTCGACCTGCTGGTCGCCAACTGGCGCGCCGCGGTCGGCGGGTAGGGCGGACACGATGACCTTCTCCCAAGATTTCGCCCTGGCCCTGCCCGAAGCCATCCTGGCCGGCGCCGCCCTGATCCTGCTGGTCTGGGGCGCGTTCCAGCCCAAGGCCGTCGTCGCCCTGAACGGCGCCGCCGCCCTGGCCCTGGTCGTGGCCGCTTTCGCCTCCATGTTCGGCCCGCGCGGCGTCGCCTTCAACGGCGCCTTCGCCGCCGACGACGGGGCGGTCTTCTGCAAGACGGCGATCTATCTCGCCAGCGCCGTGGCCCTGCCGATGGCGGGCCGCTGGTTCGCCACCCGCGGCGAGGGCAAGTTCGAATTCCCGGTGCTGGTGATCCTGGCCGCGCTCGGCATGGGGATGATGGTTTCCGCCGGCGACCTGATCGCGCTCTACATCGGCGTCGAGCTGCAGTCCCTGGCGCTCTACGTCCTGGCCGCCTTCCGCCGCGACGACGCCAAGGGCTCCGAAGCGGGCCTGAAGTATTTCGTGCTCGGCGCCCTGTCGTCCGGCCTGCTGCTCTACGGCGCCAGCCTGATCTACGGCTTCGCCGGCAGCACCAAGTTCCACGACATCGCCATCGCCGTGCAGACCGGCGCCGGCAACGGCGTGCTGTTCGGCCTGGTGTTTCTGATCTGCGGCCTGGCCTTCAAGGTCTCCGCCGCCCCGTTCCACATGTGGACGCCGGACGTCTATGAGGGCGCCCCGACCCCGGTGGTCGGCTTCTTCTCCGCCGCGCCCAAGCTCGCCGCCATGGCCCTTTTCGCCCGCGCCCTGATCGACGCCTTCCCCGGCGCGGTCGACCAATGGCGCCAGATCATCGTCATCCTCGCCCTGTCGTCGGTCTTCGTCGGCGCCTTCGCCGGCCTGGCGCAGAAGAACCTCAAGCGCCTGTGGGCCTACAGCTCGATCGCCAACGTCGGCTACGCCCTGCTGGGCCTGGCCGCCGGCAACGAGGCCGGCACCCAGTCGATGCTGATGTTCATGGTGCTCTACATGGTCGATGTGACCGGCTTCTTCGCCTGCCTCACCGCCCTGTCGCGCGACGGCAAGCCGTTGGAGACGATCGAGGACATGGCCGGTCTGATCAAGACGCGGCCGGGCATCGCCCTGGCCATGACGGCGTTCTCGCTGTCGGCGCTGGGCCTGCCGCCGTTCTCAGGCTTCTGGGCCAAGTTTTACGTGTTCAAGGCCGCCATCGACGCAGGGCTCGGCTGGGCGGCGGTGCTGGGCCTGGTCGGCAGCGTGGTCGGCGCCTTCTACTACCTGCGCCTGATCAAGACGATGTGGTTCGAACCCGCCGTCGGCGGCGCCGACAAGCCGGCCTTCGAGGTCAAGGCCATCGCCTACGGCGCGGCCCTGTTCTCCTTCCCGCTGGTGCTGATCGCGCTGATCTGGCTCGACCCGTTGGCGCGCGCCGCGGCGGCGGCTTTCGGCCGGGCGTAGCGAAGGCCCCGGCATGGTGGGGCGTGTCAAAGCGTTAGGGTTTTCAATCTCCGTGGACGGCTTCGGCGCCGGTCCGGATCAGAGCCTCGAACACCCTCTGGGCAAGGGCGGTAACACGCTGCACCGCTGGCTGCTCGGCACTAAGACCTTCAAGACCATGATCGGCCAGGACGGCGGCTCGGACGGCGTGGACAACGCCTTGGCCCACCGCTTGATGGACGGCTTCGGCGCCTTCATCCTGGGCCGCAACATGTTCGCTCACAGCCGCGGCCCATGGCCAGACGACGGCTGGGAGGGCTGGTGGGGCGACAACCCGCCCTATCACGCGCCGACCTTCATCCTGACGCACCACGCCCACGAGCCGATCGTCATGGAAGGCGGCACCACCTTCCACTTCGTCACCGACGGGATCGAGGCCGCGCTGGAGCGCGCGCGCGACGCCGCCGGAGACCTCGACGTCAAGATCGGCGGCGGAACCTCGACCGTCCGCCAGTATCTGCGGGCGGGGCTGATCGATGACCTGCACATCGCCTTTTCGCCCGTCCTGCTCGGAAGGGGCGAGGCCCTGTTCGAAGGCTTGGACCTTCCCGCGCTCGGCTACCGCGTGACGGAGTCCACGCCGACGGACCTGGCGACGCACGTCATGCTCGGGCGCGAGAAGGGCTCGTAAACTCCGCTTTCGCTGTAACGAACGGAGTGGGAGGCTGGCGCGATGCACGTCCCCGTCCTGATCTTCCCCGAACTCGACTCCACCAACAGCGAAGCCGCGCGGCGCGCGCGTTCCGGCGAGCCGGGGCCGCTGTGGATCACCACCAAGACCCAGACCGCCGGGCGCGGCCGTCAGGGCCGGGCCTGGCAGGGCGGGCAGGGCAACCTCGCCGCCACCCTGCTGCTGAGCACGCATAAGCCCCCGGCCCAGGCGGCGCAGGTCGCCTTTGTCGCCGCCCTGGCCGCCGCCGACATGGCCGCCGACTTCGTCCCGTCCGGGCGGGTGACGCTGAAATGGCCTAATGACGTGCTGATCGGCGGGGCCAAGGCCTGCGGGGTGCTGGTGGAGACCGGTGCGGCGGAAGGCGGGGGGCTGTGGCTGGCGGTCGGGGTCGGGGCGAACCTGGCCGGCGCGCCGGACGACACGCCCTATCCGGCCACCCATTTCGGGGCCGAAGGCCGCACGCCCTCTCCGGAGGAAGCCTTGGAGGCGCTCGACGCCGCCTTCGCCCATTGGCTGGACATCTGGGTCGGGCAAGGTTTCGAGCCCGTCCGCATCGCCTGGACCGCGCGGGCGTACGGCCTGGGCCAGACGGCCTCCGTCGCCCTGTCCGGCGAGGCGATCAACGGCGTCGCGCAGGGGCTGGACGCCGACGGCGCCCTGCTGCTGCGTGGCCCTGAGGGCACGGTCCGCCGGATAACCGCCGGGGACGTCATATTCGGCGCCCCCTGACGCTAGGCGGTGCTACTAACCCCGCCCATGGTCCCCAAATCGCGTGACGAACTCGTATTCCTGCCGCTCGGCGGCTCGAACGAGATCGGCATGAACCTCAACCTCTACGGCTACGGCCCGCCCGAGGCGCGGCAGTGGATCGTGGTCGACCTCGGCGTCACTTTCGGCGACCAGACCACGCCCGGCGTCGAGATCATCCTGCCCGACCCGCAGTACCTGGAGGAAATAGCGGATAGTCTGCTTGGCGTGGTGCTGACCCACGCCCACGAGGACCACATCGGTGCGGTCGGCTGGCTGTTCCCGCGCCTCAAGGGCGCGCCGCTGTTCGCCACCCCCTTCACCGCCTTCCTGCTGCGCGAGAAGCTGCGCGAGAAGGGCCACCTGGACAAGGCCGACCTGACCGAGGTGCCGCTCGGCGGCACGATCAAGCTTGGCCCGTTCGAGATCGACCTGCTGACCCTGACCCACTCGATCCCGGAGCCGAACGGCCTGGCGATCCGCACGCCGCTGGGCGTGGTGCTGCACACCGGCGACTGGAAGATCGACCCCGAGCCGATCACCGGCGCCCCCACCGACGAGGCGGCGATCCGCAAGCTCGGCGACGAGGGAGTGCTGGCCATGGTCTGCGACTCCACCAACGTTTTCGTCGACGGCAGCGCCGGCTCGGAAACCGACGTGCGCGAGGCCCTGACCCCCCTGATCGCCGGCCTGAAGGGCAAGGTGGCGGTGGCCTGTTTCGCCTCCAACGTCGCCCGCATGGACAGCATCATCCGCGCCGGCCAGTCCGCCGGCCGCCATGTGGTGCTGGTCGGGCGCTCGATGCACCGCATGGCCGCGGCCGCCAAGTCGATCGGCCTGTTCGAAGGCATCAAGCCCTTCGTCTCCGACAACGACGCCAAGGGCCTGCCGGCCGACAAGATCCTGTACCTGTGCACCGGCAGCCAGGGCGAGGCCCGCGCCGCCCTGTCGCGCATGGCCGAGGGCACCCACCCGCACGCGAGCCTGGGCAAGGGCGACCACTGCATCTTCTCCTCGCGGGTCATCCCCGGCAACGAGGTGGCGATCCGCACCCTGCAGAACCGCCTGGCCGACCGGGGCGTGCGCCTCTACACCGAGCGCGACCATCCGGGCATCCACGTCAGCGGCCACCCGTGCCGCGACGAGCTGAAGCAGATGTACCAGTGGGCCCGGCCGAAGATCGCCGTGCCGACCCATGGCGAGCGCCGCCACCTCTTGGAACATGCCGCCTTCGCCCGCGACCTGCAGGTCAGCGAAACCGTGGCCCCGCGCAACGGCGACATGGTCCGCCTGGCCCCCGGCCGCGCCGAGGTGATCGAGGAGGTCCCGTCTGGCCGCCTCTACGTCGACGCCGGGGTGGTGACGCCGGAGAACGGCGACGCGCTGAAGGAGCGCCGGCACGCGGCCTATAACGGGGTGCTCAACGTCTCCCTGGTGCTGGACGGCCGCAACC
>CANJOB010000178.1 GCA_947475655.1 Caulobacterales bacterium
GGCCGAGGCGCGTAACCGCCGCCTGGTCGAGGAGCGCCTGACCGCCCTGTCGCGCCGCGCCGGCTTTTCCATCGGTCCCGGCCTGCGCGACCGGGTCATCTACCGCGAGCTGTTCCCGTTCGGGCTGACGGTCGCCGACCTGTCGGTCAGGGTGCGCCCCGTGGCGGTGTCGATAAGCCACCTGGCGGCGCGGCAGGAGCTGCGCGCCCTGATGCACGGCCTGGGCTTAGGCGACCATTCCGGCGAAGACCTGTTGGCCGCGCAATAGGCGATGCTGATCGACCTGGCCCTCGGCGCGGCGGTCCTGGCGCTCCTTGTTTGGTTGGGGCGCGGATCGGCGAAATCGGCGTCGTCCGGGGCCTGGCGCATCGCCGGGGGGATCACCGCCCTGGCCGCTTTCGTCGGCGCCGCCCTGCTGCTGATGCGTGGCGGTTGGCTAAAGGGATTGCCGCTGCTTGCCCTGGGGATCGGCTTCATGCTGGCGGCGCGCTGGCGCCGGCCGCTTCCCGGACCGGGCCGGTCCCCGCCGCGGCATGCCTCGCGGATGAGTCCCGCCGAGGCGCGGGCCATGCTGGGGGTGGATGAGGGCGCCGGTCCCAAGGAGATCGAGGCGGCCTACAAGCGGCTGATGATGCGGGCGCACCCCGACCAGGGCGGATCGAGCGGGCTTGCGGCCCAGCTCAATGCGGCGCGTGACGTCCTGCTGAAATAGGCCCTACGCGCCGGGTGAGAGCACCAGGCAGACCTGGCGCTTGGCTTTCAGCGACTTGCAAGCGTCGCGGGCGTCGCCTTCGCCCATGCCCTTGAACTGGGCGCGGTAGCTGCTGCCGGCGCGGGCCACGGCCCCGTCGGCATCGCCCACCGCGCTGGCGAAGCGCTGTTCGATCAGACGAATCTGTTTGTTGGCCAGGGACTGCTGCTTGAAGGCGCCGACCTGAATGCCCCAGCGGCCCTTGCTCTTCGACAGGCTGGGCTTGAGCGCCAGCGGGCCGGCGGCAGCCGGGTTGTTGGTCAGTTGGATGTGCAGGCCGTTCTGTTCGGCGTCGCCCTGGCCGTTTGGCGGGCGGGTCACGCGGCCCTCGGCCGAAGGCTCGAAAAGGCTCTTGGCGATGCTGGCCGTGCGCTCGCCTCGGTCGCGCCGCTGCAGCACGGAAAAGCCGGTCAGCAGCAAGTCTTCCACATTGGAGTCGCGGGCGGCGGTGGATGAGCCGCCCAGCACCACGGCGATCAGGCGGCGGCCGTCACGCACCGCCGAGGCGCTCAGGTTGAAGCCCGAGGCGTTGGTGTAGCCGGTCTTCAGCCCGTCGACGCCGGGCATCTTGCCCAGCAGGCCGTTGTGGTTGCGCATGGTGCGGCCGCGGAAGGCGAACTGCTGAGTGCCGAAGTAGCTGTAGTATTGCGGATAATCGCGCATCGCCGCACGCGACAGGATGGCGATGTCGCGCGCCGTCGAGATCTGGCGGCTGTCGGGCAAGCCGGACGCGTTGACGAAGCGGGTGTTGGACATGCCCAGCTCCTGGCCGCGCAGGGTCATCAGGGCGGCGAAACGGGCTTCGGTGCCGCCCATTTTCTCGGCCATGGCCACGGCCATGTCGTTGGCCGACTGCACCGCCAGCGAACGCATGGCGTCTTCGACGCTGATGGGCTCGCCGGCGCGAAGGCCAAGCTTGGTCGGCGGCATGGCGGCGGCGCGGGGGGAAACAACGATCTGGTCGGTCAGCTTCATCCGGCCCTCGGCGAGGGCCTCGAAGGCCAGATAAAGTGTCATGACCTTGGTGATGGAAGCGGGGTAGCGCGGGCTGTCGGGACGGTTCTCGAACAGCACCTCGCCGCTGTTGGCGTCGATGACGATCGCGGCATACTTCGGCTGCGACGGTGGTTGGCCGAGCGACAGGTAGGGCGCCTGGGCGGCAGCGGGCGCCGCGAGGCCGGCTAGCAGGGCGCTGGCGGTGAAAGCGAGGGCGAGGAAAACGCGCCTGGCGGGCAAAAGCAGGGGCCTAGTCCGTAGAACTGGGGTTGGAGCGACTCGAACTGAGGCCGCCTGACAACGAATGGACCTTAGCATTCGCAGCGACGTCTTTCGCACTGGTAAACAACTCATGAGCGTTTTGTCGCAGCTTTCCGTGACTTAACCATGGCGTCAAGGCGCCAGGCGCGCGCCCCGCGTCATTGTGCGCCGCACAAAAATGTTTGACACGCTGCACTGCAACATGAGACAAGGGTCCTGGATTTACAGTTCGCCTTCGACCGTCCCCTTCCAGTTTCGCCTCTTTAAGGAGCGTCCCCCATGGCCACCGCCGCTGAGACCCTGAAGTCCACCACCGATCAATTCACCGCCGCCGGCACCCAAGCCTTCCAGGACTCGGTCCAGAAGACCCTGGCCGGCATCAACGACGTCAACACCCACTCCAAGAAGAACCTTGAAGCCGTCGTGGCTTCGGTGACCGCCGCCACCAAGGGCGCTGAAGCCCTGGGCGCCCAAGCGATCGCCTTCTCGAAGAAGAGCGTTGAAGACCAGGTCGCGGCCTCCAAGGCCCTGGCCGGCGCCAAGAGCGTTCAGGAAGCCGTCGAGCTGCAGACCTCGTTCGCCAAGTCGGCGCTCGAAGCCTACCTGGCCGGCGTCAACGCCATGTCGGAAACCGTCACCGCCTCGGTGAAGGACGCCTTCAAGCCGCTCAACGAGCGCGCCACCGCCCTGGTGGAAAAGGTCCAGGCCGCCCGCTAAGGCAGGCCATGAGTTCAGTAAGCGTACCAGTAGCGTAAGAGTATCGCGTACAGAAAAGGCCCGGACCGGGGAACGGTCCGGGCCTTTTCTTGTTTGCCGCTCCACGTCCGGTCGGGCTATCTGACGGCTCGAGCCTTCCCGGTTCAATTGAACCGGATCAGAAGGCTCGATCTTGAAGAGTTTAGAGCCTGTCCGGGCGGCGAACCGCTCCCACTTCGCCTGACAGGCTCTAGCCGCGGAGCCGATATGTCCAAGGTCGAAGAACGTCTGGCGAAGTTGGGCCTGAGCCTGCCGATACCGCTTGCGCCGATCGCCAACTACGTGCCGTTCGTCCGCTCCGGCTCCCTGATCCACATCTCCGGCCAGGTCTCGGTCGACGCCGCCGGCGGCATCACCGGCGTGGTCGGCGAGGACGTCGACCTCGAGCGCGCCGTGGCCGCGGCGCGGCTGTGCGGCCTCAACCTCCTGGCCCAGATGAAAGGCGCCTGCGACGGCGACCTCGACCGGGTCAAGCGCGTGGTCAAGCTGGGCGGCTTCGTCCAGGCCGGGCCCGGATTTTTCGATATCCCCTCCGTGATCAACGGCTGCTCGGACCTGATGGTGGCCGCGTTCGGCGACCTGGGCCGCCATGCCCGGGCGGCGGTGGGGGTCTATCGCCTACCGCGCAATTTCGCGGTGGAAGTCGACGCAGTGGTGGAGATTTAAGCATGCGGCACAGCTCGCGTCCGGCGACGGAGGTCTTCGGCGAAGCCTGGGAGCGGCTGTTCTCGCCCGCCATCGCCCATCGCGGCCTGTGGACGCCCGGCGGCGCGCCGGAGAACTCCCTGGCGGCGTTCCAGGCCGCCTGCGCCGCCGGCTACGGCATCGAACTCGATGTGCGGCTGTCGGCCGACGGCGAGGCCATGGTGTTCCACGACGAGCGGCTGGAGCGCCTGACCGGGGCCGAGGGGCGGATGAGCGACCACACCGCCGCCGAACTGAGCGCCCTTCGCCTAAGCGGCACGGACGAGGGCATCCCGACCCTGGCGGAAGCCCTGGTCGAGGTCGGCCACCGGGCCATGATGCTGATCGAGCTGAAGACGGCGTTCGGCGAGGTCGGGCCGCTGGAGAAGCGGGTCAGCGAGGTGCTACTCGATCACAACGGCCCCACCGCCGTGATCGGCTTCAATCCCTATTCCCACGCCTGGTTCGCCCAGCATCATCCCCAGATCCTGCGCGGCCTGGACTCCTACGCCTGGCGCGACGAGGCCGCCGACAAGGTGGCCCCCGACCAGCGCCGCGCCTTCGCCGCCCTGGAGCAGGTCGACCTGGCCAAGCCGGACTTCCTGGCGCTGGGTCTCGACGTCCTGCCCAGCCCCCGCGCCGACGTGCTGCGCGCCAAGGGCATGCCGGTGATCGCCTGGACCGTGCGCGCCCCGGCCGACTGGGACCGGATCACGGCCCATTGCGATAACTACATCTTCGAGGGCTTCCCGGCGTGACAGGCCTGAAGCCGGCGGTGAACGTATCCCGCCGGATCGAGGAAATCGGCCGCGATGCGTGGGACGCCTGCGCCGCGCCCTACGGCAACCCCTTTGTCGCCTACGATTTCCTGCATGCCGCCGAAGCGGCCGGCTGTGCGGTGGAGAAACAGGGCTGGGGCCCGCAGCACCTGAGCCTGCTGGACGAGGGTGGCGCCGTTGCCGCCGTCATGCCGCTCTATCTGAAAGGCCACAGCCAGGGCGAATACGTGTTCGACCACGCCTGGGCCCAGGCCTACGAGAACGCCGGCGGGCGCTACTATCCAAAGTTGCTCAGCGCCTCGCCCTTTTCGCCGGTGACCGGGCCGCGCCTGCTGGTCCGTCCCGGCGTCGATGTCGGCGAAGCCCGCCGCCTGCTGGTCGGGGCCGCCTTGACGCTTGCCAAGGAGCGCGCCGCCTCATCCCTGCACGTCAACTTCCCCACCGGCGACGAATGGGCGTGGCTTGGCAAGGAGGGCCTGCTGCTGCGGCAGGACCAGCAGTTCCACTGGCACAACCGCGGCTACGCCGACTTCGACACCTTCCTGGCCGACCTGTCATCGGGGCGGCGCAAGACCATCCGGCGCGAGCGGCGCGAGGCGCAGGCGAGGCTGGAGATCGTGGGCCTTTCCGGCGGCGACCTGACCGAGGACCACTGGGACGCCTTCTACGCCTTCTACCTAGACACCGGCGGCCGCAAGTGGGGCCGGCCCTACCTGAACCGCGAATTCTACGCGCGGCTGCACGAGACCATGGCCGACAAGGTGCTGCTGGTCATGGCCCGCAA
>CANJOB010000179.1 GCA_947475655.1 Caulobacterales bacterium
CTCCGCCGCGTTCTTCTTCATCTCGGTGATGCTGTCCGGGATCTACGTCTACATGCCCGAGATTTACCCGACGCGGCTGCGCGCGCTGGGAACGGGGGTCGCCACGGCCTGGTACCGCTTCGCTGCCATCGTCAGCCCGCTGGCCGTCGGCGTCGTCCTCGCCAATCGCGGCGCCGACGGAGTCTTCTTGATGCTCGGGAGCGCCGCCGCCGCCGGCGCCGCGCTGGTGCTGCTGTTCGTGCTCGAGATGAAAGGACGGCCGCTCGAATGACGTCGCCGACGCAGATAGGGAAGTAGGGCCTGACCCGCCGGGGCTTAGCGCTGGCGCCGCAGGCGCGCTCGCCGCGCCCAGGGCAGTCCGCCCAGGGCAGTCCGCCCAGGCGCGGCCGAACTCGCGGATCCACCGGGTTCAACTGGGCTCCGCCGCCGGCGCAGATCAAGGCCGGCGGCGTCATCCTCACCTCGGCCGGCATCGGACTGCCAGAGAACCAGGACCTTTTTCCACCCGGGTCCAGAGCGGACCTCATGAACGCGACCTGCACCGCTTGCCATTCCGCCGGTATGATCACCACCAACCACGCCCGTCTGCGGCCGCAAGACGCCCGGGCCGGCGATTTTTCCAAGATTTGGATGATCCTGCAATCCAATTGAGACTGCGTCAGAAAGTGGCGGCGACGTATCGACCGCTGACTGCCCGCACCGCCAGCTAGGCAACTCGCTGCCTTTCTCCGTGGTGATAGAGGGCAAATCGCCGCCCGCATCCCGCTGGGGTTTTTTCCATCGTTTAAGGTAAGGCGCCCTTGGACTTCCCGAAAACCCGCAATTCCGGGGCGATTCGGCGAGTTTATCGGCCCAGGCGAGCGGCATATGTCCGTCCCGCTTAAGTCGCCGCAAGGTGATGTCAGAATCCAAGGGGACTGACGGGCCTGCGGCAATCCGCCCTGAGACACGAACACCGGGGTGCGAATAGTCTCCAGACGGGGAGTTCTGGCGGCATCCATATTAACCCCGCGCTGTCATTTTCCACCAAGGACGCGGAGGGGGGTTCTAATGTCCCGGTTACGGAAGCTTGGCCTTGCGATTGTCCTGGCGGCGGCAAGCTTGACCTTGGGCGCATGCGGCGGCAGCGGCGGCTCCAATCCGATCGCCGAGGTTTTCGAAACTGTCTTCAAGAGCGCCGCGCTCGACGAGAAGACGACGATGTCGGAAACCGACGCCGTGCGGCTAGCAAAACAGGCCACCTTCGGTCCGACCAAACCCCTGGTCGACCACATCGTCGCCGTGGGTCTCGAAGGCTGGCTGAACGAGCAGTTCGCCGCCAGCGGGAGCACCTACGCCGACCTCGCCACCCGCACTGTGGCCCGCAACTACTGCAACCAGTTCACCGGCGCCGCGGCCACCGCCTGCAACCGCGACTACATGAGCGCCACGCCGATGCAGATGCGCTTCTACAGCAACGCCATGCAGCAACCCGACCAATTGCGCCAGCGCGTCGCCTTCGCCCTGTCGCAGATCCTGGTCGCCTCCGATGTCGAGGTGCGCTCCGTCGCCGGCCTGGCGGCGCTGAACCAGATGTTCCTCGACAACGCCTTCGGCAACTACCGCAACATCCTGATCAACACGACCCAGAACCCATACATGGGCGACTACCTCGACATGGCCAACAGCTCGAGGACGGCGCCGAACGAGAACTATGCGCGCGAGCTGATGCAGCTGTTCTCGATGGGAGTGAACAAGCTCAACCCCGACGGGACGGAGCAGACCGATTCCACCGGCGCCGCCATACCGACCTACACTGCCGCCGACGTGAAAGAGGTCGCCCGCGCATTCACCGGCTGGACCTACGTGCGGCTGAACGGCGCGCCGATCAACGACAACAACCAGATCAATTTCGCGGCGCCGATGATGACCAACCCGGCCATCTACGACAGCACCGCCAAGAATTTCCTGGGCACGAGCGTGCCGGCCGGCGCGGGTCCGCCGCAAAGCTTCCTGACCGTGATCGACGCGGTGTTCAACAACGCCTCCACCGCGCCGTACATCTCCAAGCAGCTAATCCAGCAGTTGGTGATGTCCAACCCTTCGCCCGCCTATGTGAGCCGGGTCACCACCGCGTTCGCCGATAACGGTTCCGGCGTGCGGGGCGATCTGCGCGCCGTGGTGCGCGCGATCCTCACCGATCCCGAGGCGCGCGACACCCAGCCGACGCCCGCCGGCGGCAAGGTGAAGGAGCCGGTGCTACTGGCCACTTCGATCGGGCGTCTGATCGGCTTCAGCTCCGACGGCTACGCCTTCACTACCGGCGACGTGGCCATGGGCCAGGCGCCGTTCCGCTCTCCGTCGGTGTTCAACTTCTATCCGCCGGGCTATCCGTTGCCCCAGGGCGGCGGCCTGCTCAGCCCGCCGTCGAAGCTGATCACCACGGCCACCGTGCTGGCGCGCCACAATCTGGTTTACGATTGGACCGTCAGCGGCGAGCAGACCCGCGGCGAATTCGCGGTGCAGACCGCCATCCCCGGCGCCACCGGCACCCAGGTCGACTGGTCGAGCTGGGAAGTGTTGCGCGATCCCAACGTCCTGCTCGACCGCGTCAACCTGCTGATGCTGAACAACAGCATGAATCCCACCCAGCGCGCGGCCCTGCTGACCGCGGTCAACGCCATCACCGCCACCGACCCGCTGCTGCAGGCGAAGCGTCGCGCGCAGATGGCCCTGTACGTCGTCGGCACGTCGCCGGCCTTCCAGACCGACCGCTGAGGAGGCGCGGAATGACGATTTCCAGACGTGAATTCACTCGCCTGATCGCCGGCGCCGGCGCGCTATCGGCCGTCGGCCAGCTCAGCCGCACCGCCTCCCTGGCCCAAACCTCGACGCCCTACCGCGCCATGGTCGGGGTGTTCCTGTTCGGGGGCAACGACGGCTGGAACATGGTGGTGCCGAACGACGACCGTCATGCGGCCTATGCGGCGGCGCGCAACACCGCACTGGTGTTGCCCAAGGCCTCGCTGATGAGTCTCGGAACCACCGGTTTTGGCCTGCACCCCAGTTTCGCGCCGCTGCGCACCGCCTGGGACGAAGGCGCCCTGAGCACTGTGCTCAACACCGGCTCCTTGTTCCAGCCGCTGACCAAGACCCTGTACCAGACGCGGCCAGACATGGTTCCGCTCAACCTGATGTCGCACGCCGACGAACAGGCGCACTGGCAGGGCAACCGGGTACGCGACACTGCCGTCGACGGTTTCATGGGCCGCACCGCCGACAAGATCGGCGCCACCGCCATCCCCTCGCTGATCTCGATCGCCGGCGGCAACCTGATCACAATCGGCCGCACCTCCTCGCCGCTGATCCTGCCGTCCACCGGCGCCTTGAGCCGCAACGGCTTCGCCACCGGCTCGACCACGACCGCCATCGCCGCGCGCCAGGCCGCCCTGGCCGCCTTCGCCAGCGAACACACCATGGGCACGGTCACGGGCATGACCTCGGGCAGCATCTCCTCGGCCTACGCCCAGGCCGTGACCGCTAACGCCATCGTCAGCAGCACGACCTCGAGCGTCGACCAGTACTTCCGCAACCCGACCACCGGCGCGGTCCTGACCAGCGAAGTTTCCCGCCAACTGCTGCGGGTGGCGCGGATGATCGAAGCGCGCGGGACGCTGGGCCAAAGCCGCCAGGTCTTCTTCGTCTCGCAAGGCGGCTACGACACCCATTCGGCCCAAACCAACGGCCCGGGGGCCACGACCGCAGGCACGCAGGCGGCGCTGTTTTCGGACCTGGCCATGGCCCTGGCCGGCTTCTACGCGGCCATGAAGGCCTTGGGCGTGGGCCGCGACGTCACCGCCTTCACAATGTCCGACTTCGGCCGGGTCTATAAGGGCAACGCCCAGGCCGGGACCGATCACGCCTGGGGTTCGAACCATCTTGTGGTCGGCGGCGGACTGGCCGGTTCGAAAGTGCTCGGCCAATATCCGAACCCGGCCATGGGCGGGCCGGATGACATATCCAGCGACGGCCGTTGGATTCCGTCCACCGCCATCGAAGAGTACATCGGCGCCATCGCCCAGTGGCACGGCGTCTCCAGCGCCGACATGGGCTACGTCTTCCCCAACTGGTCGAACTGGAACGGCGGCGGGCGCGGCCCGATCGCCCTGTTCACCTAGAGGCGGCGGCGCTCGTCAGCCCGGCCTGGACCTGCACACCGCCACCGTCCGCGGGAGCGACGGTCAGGCTGGCCACCGTGATGCCCTGACGCGCCTGCAGGCGGTCCAACCAGGCGAAGACGGTCCTTGCATCCGCCGCGTCGGCCCACACCGTCAGCACGGCCCCGTTCGCCTGTTGGCGGTCGAGCATCATACCGTTGGCGGCGGCGCTCTGGGTCACCAGGGATTCCATCTGGGCGGCGGTGCGCTGCGCGCCAAAACGGCCTTGCAGAGTCTGGATGCGCTGACCGGCCAAGGTCGCCTCCGAGAACCGGGCCATCGCCGCCGCCCGTGCCTCGGACGCCGCCAGCGCGCCCTGGCGCAGCGGTTGGACCACGCCGTACCAGAGGGCGAGGACGGCGATCAGCGCCATCATCACGCAAAGCAGCACTCGCTCGCGCGGGGTGCGGCTGTTCCACAGGTCGAGCGCGGGGGTCGTGTCGAATTTCATCGCCGGGCCTCCACCACCACGTCGGTCATCACGCGGCCGTTCTCCGTCGAGGCGGCGTCCTCGACCAACACGTAGCCGTAACGCGCCGCCTGAACCTTCATGCCATCGGCGTCGGAATAGTTCGGGTGGGCGATGGTCGCCCGCACCTGACCATAACCGCCGTAGAACAGGTTGGCGATCTCCGCGCCCGGGACCTGTTCGACCACCCCGAACAGCACCGCCGCCGCGCGCACGAAGGCTTCGCCGCCCTCAAGCTGCGCCAGGCGC
>CANJOB010000180.1 GCA_947475655.1 Caulobacterales bacterium
GCTGCGACCTTGTTCCGCCGCTTCTGCACCAAGACGTCGAGCACCTCGCCTTCGTCATCGACCGCACGCCAGAGATACATCCGCTGGCCGCTGATCTTCACGACCATCTCGTCCAGATGCCAGCGGCCCGTCGGGGGCGAGCGACGGCGTCGCAGGTTGGCTGCAATCAGAGGGCCGAACTTGATCACCCAGCAGCGAACCGCCTCGCGGCTGACCTCGATCCCACGCTGGGCCAGCAGTTCCTCTACGTCACGGACGCTGAGCGTGAACCGGAAATAGAGCCACACCGCATACCGGATCAAATCGGGCGGAAAGCGATGACGCTTAAACGATATCGGACGCATGAACCTTCTCCAGCCGCCAACCCGCTTATGACCGCAACCGGAGAAATGTTAGCGTTAGACTGTCAGCACCCCTGGACTAGCTCCAGGCCCCATCGATATTCGCAGGAAAACGAACCTCGTCGGATGACATAAATACTTTTCTCTATCTGGAAACGAATTAACGTTTGCCTGACAGCACCGGTTGTTCCATGGTGGGGTAAGATGCCCGGGGTTAAAGGCGCGACACGACGCCTGGATGTTCCTGGACTAGCTCCAGGCCCCATCGATATTCGCAGGAAAACGAACCTCGTCGGATGACATAAATACTTTTCTCTATTTATAACAACAATTGGAGGGGGGGGATATGAACCCGATAGAAGCAGCCATCAATAAAATACTTGACGCGCGCGCACTGTCGCTGATCGCGCGCATATTGGTGACTTTTGATTTTTGGTGGACGGGTTTTGGTCGGATCATCGACTGGCCGGCGAGCGTCGCATACATGGATAGTCAAGGGCTCCACCCCGCCCCGGTCTTTAGCCTGGCCGTCACGATAACTCAGATCGTGGCCCCTCTGATGATCATCTGGGGTCCGCTGGCATGGATGGGCGCCGGCTGGTTGGTGACCTTTGCGGTCTTGGCCATCCCAATCGCCAACCCCTTCTGGGAAGGCGGGCCTGACGCCGCGCGGCAGATGCACACCGCTGTGATCATTTTCACAATGATCGGGGGCTTGATTCTTGCGTCCATCGTACGCCGTTACGAAGCGCGTGACGCGGCGGGATCCTTGGGCAACGCCAAAGAGTAGTCAGCAGCACGGTGGCCATCATGGCCGCCAGGCAAAGATAACAGCAGCGCAACAGGGAGAACAGACCATTCAAGCCAGCCAGCGCTCCTTCTTGGCATTCATAATGGCCCTACCGTTGCTAGTGTTCATGGCGGGCGCCGCGCAGGCCCAGGCGCCCCCGACCGGTGCGGCCGCGGCAGCGCTGCAAAAGGCGTCCCCGGTATCAGTGATCCGTATGTACTCGCATCCCGACGGCACGACCCACATTGAGGAGCTGCCGTTGCCGCTGCACTCCATGCCGGCTGAGAGCATCCAGTTCGGCGTCATCATGCCCGGAACCGCGGCGGCGAATGCCGCAGTGATGGACTTCCACCATGCGCCATTCCCAAGATACGTTGTCACGTTGTCCGGCAGCGCAGAAATCGAGGTGACGGGTGGCCAAAGGCGCACCTTCATTATGGACGTGAATCACATGGTGCTCGCCGATGACCTGACCGGGAAGGGGCATCGGTACCTTGCCCGACCGATCGGAAACGTTCCCTGGGTGGTCGCTTACCTGAAGATCGACGTGTCGAAGACTAAGCGGGACGCCAACGGCCGCCCTTAGGCTGTCTCGCTCGCGCTCATTTGCGCGTCGATTTCGAAAACACTTCGGCAGGGTTTCGCGAAGCTGCCATTCCAGTGGAGAGAAATGCTGGACCTGGTTGCGGGCGATGACCTTTGCACCATTAAAAAAGGGGAAAAAGATGAACTCCAATCGGCTTTTACTTGTTGTGACGGGCTCGGTCGCCGCTCTAATCGCGGGCGCAGCTCATGCCCAGGCTCCTAGCCCCGAAGTGGTTGCACCTGACGTCGAGACGGTGGTCGTCACCGGATCACGCCTGACCAACACCGGCTTCCAGGCTCCGACACCCGTGACTGTGCTAGGCGCGGCCCAGCTGGAGGCCCGCGCCGCCACCACAATTTTTGACCTGACCAAGGACATCCCGGTGTTCCGCAGCAGCACCGGCCTCAACAACGCCGTCTTCGGCGTGCGCTTCGTAGGTCAAGCGACGCTCGACCTGCGTGGTCTGGGCAACATCCGCACCCTTACGTTGATCGATGGCATCCGCCCGCAACCAGTCACCGGGGCTTTCGTGTTCGACACCAATATGATCCCGGCCAGCTTGGTTGAACGGACCGAGGTGACCACCGGCGGCGCATCGGCGGCGTACGGTTCGGATGCCGTTGCCGGCGTGGTCAACTTCATCCTCAAGAAGCGCCTCGATGGTTTCACTGGCACCGTTCAGCACGGCCGCTCGCAACGCGGCGACAACAAGGAAAACCTGATCAGCTTGGCCTGGGGAACGTCGTTCCTGGATGATAGGGCCCACTTCATCATCGGCGGCGACTACAACGACAACAGCGGCGTCACCAGCTTCTACGACCGCGAGTGGGGCCGTCGTGAGCCGGGCCTGCTGTCGCTGCCGGCAAACCGCCCGGCTGGCCTTCCCTCGCAGATCTTCTCCGATTACGTCGAAATGTCCGCCAACACCGGCGGCGGTGTGATCCACACTGGCCCTTTGAAAGGCACCGCATTCGATCTGAACGGCAATCCGTACCAGCTTCAACAGGGAACCATCGTCGGCGCGACCGAGATGGTGTCGCCAAACCAGACCAACTACCTGAACACGGACAATTCCTGGCAGAACATCAAGGCCCCGTACGAGCGTGGCGCGGCGATGGCGCGGCTGGAGTATGAGATCAGCCCCAATCTGCGGGCCTATGGCACCGCGAGCTACGGCGAGTTGTGGACCCACACCACCTTGCTGGGCTACAGCCCTACCAACATCGTCATCGGGCGCGACAACCCCTTCCTGCCGGCGTCCGTGCAGCAAGCGATGGTCGCCAATAACCTGCAGACCATCCCGCTCAGCAAACTAGGCTCGAGCCGCAACCACGAGTTCGGGCCTTGGCGCTCGGGCAACATCCTGAAGAACTTCAACGCCACCCTCGGCCTGCAGGGCACGGTGTTCGGCACGTGGAAATGGGACGCCGGCTACCAGCAGGGCCGCAACAACTTCAAACGCGCCTTCCTCAACGTCCCCAAGAGCGCCAACTACTACGCCTCGCTCTATGTGGTGCGGAACGCCCAGGGCACGCCGGTCTGCGGGCCGGTCGCGACCAACCCCATGTTCAACGCGCAGGACGCCGCGACCCGGGCGATCTGGATCAACAACCTCGAACCCGGCTGCGTGCCGTACAACCCGTTCGGCACACGAAACGCGTCCCCGGAGGCGATCCGCTACATCAACGGCGACTCCAAGGCCGACGAGGATCTGAGACAACGATCCGCCCAGTTCAACATCTCGGGTGAGCCGTTCATGCTGCCGGCCGGCCCGGTGTCAATCGCCGTGGGCGCTGAATGGCGCAAGGACGTTTTCAACCAAAAGGGTCCGTACGAAGATCGGCCGCTCTTCCTCGTCACGGAGAACAACGTCTCCTACGACGCGGAGACCAGCACCAAGGAAGCGTACGCCGAAATCGGCGTGCCGTTGCTGAAGGACCTGCCCTTCGTCCAACAGCTCGACGTAAACGGTGCCGTCCGGCGCACGGATTATTCAGCTTCGGGCGGCGTCAACACCTGGAAGGTCGGCGCCACTTGGGAGGTGAACGAGCTGGTGCGCTTCCGCGCCACGCGGTCGCGCGACATCCGGGCTCCCAACATCACCGAGCTGTACCTGCCCGGCCAGGGTGGTCTGGCGCCTCTGACCAACCGGGTCAACGGCGTGACCGCTCAGGTTCCCATCTTGACCAGCGGCAATCCGAACCTGACACCTGAGATCGCCAACACCTTCACCGCGGGTGTGGTGTTCCAGCCGACCTGGGAATGGGCGTGGGGCGCAAGGATGTCGGTCGACTACTATTCGATCGATATCAAGGACGTGATCACCGCACTTCCCAACCAGGAAATCGTCGACCGCTATTTCGTACAGGGCCTGAAGGAATACGCGAGCTTCCTCGTCCTGGACAACTCGCCCATCGGCTTCAACCTGATCAAACCGTCGACCTTCAACCTGAACAAGCAGAAGACGAACGGGGTTGACCTGGAACTGTCGATGCGCCCGCCGATCGACGCGCTCGGCCTCCCAGGCCGGCTCGACTTCCGAGGCCTCGCCACATGGGTCGACGACCTGCGGACGCTCACGGTAGCGAACGGCGTCGTTCAGGATCTGGATACCGCTGGGCAGTTCGTCCCCGACTGGACCATGAATTTCAACTTCACCTATGTGCTGGATCGGCTGTCTGCGAACGTCAGCGTTCGCTACACAACTAACATCAAATACAGCCCGACGCTCAAGGGGCCGGATGATCCGGCCTACAACCCAGCGGCCAACAACAGTATCAACCGCAACCGGTTCCCATCCTCGACGCTGTGGAACACCACGCTGTCCTACAACTTGATTCAGGAAGGGTCGCGGCGGTTGCAATTGTTTGGTATGGTCGAAAACCTGTTCGACAAGAAGCCGCCGTTGGTCGGTCTGTTAGTGGTGCCCGGGGGCAACCCATACGATCTGGTCGGCCGCAACTTTAAGGCCGGGGTGCGCTTCTCTTTTTAAGTATCCACAGCTAGTCCCGGGAGATTGC
This sequence comes from Caulobacterales bacterium, assembly GCA_947475655.1. GTDB lineage: Bacteria > Pseudomonadota > Alphaproteobacteria > Caulobacterales > Caulobacteraceae > Caulobacter. The sequence goes on from CANJOB010000180.1 coordinate 4,738, forward strand.
GCCGGTCCGCAGTTGCCAGCTGCGGACCGGCCGAGAAAGCGGGATACAAGACGGCCGGAAATTCTCCGAAAGGCTCTGTCAGCCCAAATTGCCGGCGGCGGCCGCAGCGCCTAACTTCGGCGGATGAAGAACCCATTCCGCTATTTCGAC
>CANJOB010000181.1 GCA_947475655.1 Caulobacterales bacterium
GCAGACGGTTCGCCAAGGTCGGGCACACCGAAGAGGTCGACGCCCTGACCAAGGTCATCGCCGGCAGCTCCCTGCTGCTCTGGACCGCTATCTTGCTGCTGGGACGGCTGTTGCCTCAGTTCTCCGTCGACGGATGAACCAGCGGCCGCGGGCGGCCGCCTACGAGAAGTAGGGGATCAAGCCACCGGATACCGTGACCCGATCCAGAACATTAGCGAGAGCCCGCCGGCAATCCGAAGCAGGGCGGGGCTGTGTCGCCCGGACCGATGCGCCGCCCATGATCGTCGCCGCGCCGACATCGGTTCTCTGCAAAAAAAGACCGGCCCGGCTGCAGGAAACCGGGCCGGTAAGTAGACCCGAGAAGCGGACTCTCAAGGGTCATTCAGGGAGTGAGAGAAAGCCCTGAATTCAGTGAAGCAGTTTTCTCGGCGACCGCCGTACGCGCCTCCGCCAAGCGAGTTGGATCAAGTTCGCTCGATAACCATCGCGATACCCTGTCCGCCACCTACGCAAAGTGTAATCAGTCCATACTTCCCGCCGATGCGCTGGAGTTCGTACATCGCCTTGATCGTGACGATGGCGCCGGTTGCGCCCAGGGGGTGGCCCAAGGCAACGGCTCCGCCGTTTGGGTTGACCCGCGCGGGATCGAGTTTCAATTCGCCGATAACTGCGCATGCCTGCGCGGCGAAGGCCTCGTTGCTCTCAATGACGTCCATCTGATCGGCCGTGAGGTTCGCCCGCGTCAGCGCCAGCGGTACAGCGGTGACGGGACCAAGGCCCATCACTTCTGGGGCGACACCGGCGTAGGCCCACGACACGATCCTTGCCATTGGCTTGATATTCCGACGCGCGAGTTCGCTTCCCGACATCAGCACGACCGCGGCGCCGGCGTCATTCATGCCGGAAGCGTTTCCAGCCGTGACGGTGCCTTGAGGCAGAAATGCCGGGCGCAGTTTTGCCAGGTCGGCCACCGTGGTTTCAGGGCGCACATGTTCGTCCGTGTCGAAGGTGACGTTTCCCTTTCGCGTCGCCATCACAAACGGGACGATCTGAGATGCGAAGCGCCTTTCGGCGACCGCGATCCCGGCGCGCCGGTGACTCTCCGCAGCGAATTCGTCCTGCGCCGTTCGGTCAATGCCGCAGCGCGTGGCCACGTTTTCCGCGGTTATGCCCATATGCCCGTGGCCGAATGGATCGCTCAGCGCGCCGCTGAGCATGTCGATGGCGGACGCATCGCCCATTTTCTTTCCCCAGCGCAGATCGGGCAGGAGATGGGGGGCCCGGCTCATGCTTTCCGCGCCGCCGGCCAGGGCGATGCCACAGTCACCAAGCCGTATTTCCTGCGCCGCCGAGATGATTGCCTGGAGGCCGGACCCGCAAAGCCGATTGACGGTCAGGGCCGGGGCCGACTCCGGAACACCTGCCTCCATCGCGGCGACCCTGGCCAAATAGGGATCCCGGGTTTCAGTCTGCAGGACCTGCCCCATAACCACTTGCTCAACATCGGCGGCTTCGATTCCGGCGCGGGAAATCGCCTCGATCATTGCCGCCGCGCCAAGAGCGATCGGAGCGGTGTCCTTAAGGCTGCCTCCAAATGCTCCAATCGCGGTGCGAGCCCCGCTAACCAAGTACACGTCGTCAGTGGTTTTCATGAAAATGCTTATGACTTGGGCAGGTCGGATTCGATGGTCTTCGCGGCCGCGACGAAGAGGCCGATGGCGATCAAGGATGTGAGCGATCCGACCACCAGGGCGTAGCGCAGGCCCTCGGACGGGCCAAGGCCGCTATGGCTGAAGGTGTCGGACAGAATGCCGAACGTGAGCGGGCCAAGGCCAAGTCCGATCAGGTTGATCAGGAACAGGCTGACAGCCGCGGCCATGGCGCGTTGCGGCGGTTGAACAAGATTTTGGAAAAGGGCGAAGCCGGGCCCGTACCAGGCCGACGTCAGTGCGGTCGCGACGGCCAGCGTCCCTAACGCCAGCCAGAGGTTGTTCAACAGAACCGCTAGAATGAACAGGCCCAGCCCGGTCAGGGAGGCGATCGCGGGAACAAGCACATAGGCGCGCCGGTCCTTGGTGGCGAAATGGTCGGTGACCTTGCCGCCATAATAGGTGCCCACCGCGCCGGCACCTCCGAGCGCCAAGCCAAGCATGATACCGGCCTGGCCGACGTTCACGCCGTGGACGCGGATAAAGAAGGAACCCAGGAAGGAGGTCTGGCCATAGCTGAGGAACGACATGAACGCCGCCCCGACACTGACCATCCAGAACGTGCGGATGGGCAATAATTTCGCGAGGGATTGGAGAACGGAGGCGCCGGCGGGGGGCGCGGTTTTGACATTTCGCGCGGTGCGCGGCTCCGGCAGCAATTTCCACGTTGTCAGCGCCAGCAGAACGCCGGGAAGACCAACGAGGATAAACGCCATTCGCCAGCCGAGGGCGTTGGCCACGACGCCGCCGATCAACAACCCGAACAGCTTCCCGAAGGGAATGCCCATCGAATAAAACGCCATGGCGGAGGCGCGCTGTTCGCGCGGGACCGTATCCGAGATCAGGGAGTGAGCGGCCGGGGAACAGCCCGCTTCACCAATGCCCACGCCGATCCGGGCCAGGAGCAGCTGGGTGTAGCTTGTCGCCAGCCCGCACAGGGCCGTCATCCCGCTCCAGACCGCCAAGCAAATGGCGATCAGGATTGGGCGGTTTGTCCGCTCGCTATCGGCGTAACGCGCCAAGGGAATGCCGAGCAGGGTGTAGAAGAGGGCGAAGGCCAGGCCAGTCAGAAGGCCAAGCTGTGTGTCGGAGAGGTGCAGTTCGGTCTTGATCGGCTCGGCGACGATGTTGACGATCTGCCGATCGAGGTAATTGAGCGTGTAGATGATGAGCAGGAGCACCATGGCGAAGTTGGTGCTGGATGCTGCAGAGCGCGTGGCGGGGGCGGGGGCGCTCATGCGGCACCCAACGTGACTGCGGGCCGATGGTCAGAATATTTTTGCATTTGTCGCGCCCTTGATTTTCTAAACATCGCCGTCACTCTCGCATACTCACTCTGGAGAGCAGGTGAAACTTGTCGCCGAGTCGTGGGTAGGCCATCTGTATAATGGTGCGCTTCTCTACGTAGTGCGAAAATGCGCAGACATAAAAATTCCGCTTTCAAGTATTAAAAAATAATAAAGCAGACGTGATATGGCAGCTCTACAGTATAGAGGCAGAAATTTTCCTCTCCCGACTTGGAGCGCCCTAACGCGGCGCCCTCATTCCTTCCCGGGGGCGCTCGCAGGCCCTCCGCTTAGAGCCAACATATAGTTTCCGACCCTTGCGAGTAGTATTTTGTGGAGCATTCAGCGATAGGTCCGCATTATCGCCACCCGGAGGTGACCGCCGCCAACTTCGCGGCCAGCCCTCACGGGACGAAGGGGCGATAGCAAGTTCGTATCGCTGTTCCGCTATAAAAATAATATTTGGCCGCTGCGCCGGTGGTTAAATATCGACAGATGACGAGCGAAGCCCCCAACCATGCCCTATCGGGCATCCGCGTCGTCGACCTCACCACCGTTGTGTTCGGGCCATCCGCGACCCAGGTGCTTGCCGACTACGGCGCCGACGTCATCAAGGTCGAGGCGGTTGAGGGCGACAGCACACGGTTCACAGGACCGACGCGCGAGGCGGGCATGTCCTCGCTGTTCCTGGGCTCGAACCGCAACAAGCGCAGCGTGGTCCTCGATCTCAAGACCGAGGCGGGGCGCGGGGCGCTGCTGGCCCTGGTCGATACCGCCGACATCTTCGTCCACAATATTCGGCCGCAGAAGCTCAAGGCCCTGGGCATTTCCCGCTCGCAGCTCTGCGGCCGCAATCCCCGGCTGATCTATCTGGCGCTGCTCGGCTTTGGCGAAGACGGCCCCTACGCCGGCCGCCCAGCCTATGACGACATCATTCAGTCCCTCGCGGGGGCGGCCGACCTTGGCCGCCTCCAGGGCGGCACGCCGCGCTACATGCCCACCATCGCCGCCGACAAGGTCGCCGGCCAGATGGCGGCGCATGCCGTCCTCGCTGCGCTCTTCCAACGTGAGCGCACCGGGCGGGGGCAGTATGTCGAAGTCCCCATGTTCGAATGCTTCGTCCACTTCCTGATGATCGAGCACCTCAACGCCCGTCGCCTGGTCGGCCCGGATGCATCGGCGGCGCCGCAGGAGGGAGAATTCGGCTATCTTCGTTCGTTTGCGGAATGGCGCAGGCCCTATCCCACCCGCGATGGCTTTGTCTGTTTCATGCCTTACAGCGACCAGAACTGGCGCGACTTCTTCGAAGCCGTCGGTCTCGCCGAGTGGGGCGAGGACCCGCGGTTCGCCACCATCACCGTGCGAACCGAGAACATCGAAGCGCTCTATCGCATGCTCGAAATGGTCATCGCCAAGGAAACCACCGCCCACTGGCTGGCGCTGGGCGATCGCCTCGGCATCGCCTGCGCTCCGGTGAACGGCATGAGCGACCTGGAGGCCGATCCGCATCTCGCCGCGGTGGGCATGTTCGACACCATGGAAGCCGGGCCGGACTGGTCGATGCGCTTCGTGCGCAACCCCGTGCGGCTTTCGGACAGTACGGTCGAACCCCGTATGCCGCCGCGGCTGGGCGAGCACACCGCTGAGGTGCTCCGGGAGCTCAAGCTGCCCGCCGCCCCTGTCGAGAGAACGGTCAAGAGCCGGCTCGCCGTCGACGGCTGATCCCCCTTCGCTGGGATCGGCGACATCGCCTTGCTCGGCAGATTCAACGCACCGACCGTCTCGGACCGTCGTCAGTGATACCGTGAGGAAATCGATCTCCCCCACTAAACTATTATCCCGGCCGGGCCGGAGTAACGATTTTCGCCAGGTCGGCTTGTCCGATGTCGA
>CANJOB010000182.1 GCA_947475655.1 Caulobacterales bacterium
GAGTTCTCGGAGGCGGACGCCGCGAAAATGGCGACCAACATGTTCCGCTCCCCGGCCGACTTCACCTACGTCGTGTCGCGTGAGTTCGTGAAGAACTGCCAGATTCCGATACTCGTGCTGCCCGATCAGACCCAGGCGCACTCCTATAAGACGGCGATCGAGATCGCGTCGCTGGCGCCCAACGCATCGGTGAGCGTCTATCCTTGGGTCACGCCCCCGGAGCTGAAGGCGCGGACCACCGAACGCGTGCGGGCTTTCTTGAAGGCCCATCAAGCCTAACACCAGGCCGGCCGTGTTTCGGTCTCGCAATCAGAAAGACTGGGCCTGGAAACCGCGCGGTTTCCAGGCCCATTTTTTCTGCGCATTCCTTACCGGCCACTGCGACGACAACCAGAGCAGGACGGCAGGGCGCTAAGGCCCTGTCGTCCGATCTCGGAGGCTCCCGCTAGCCGCGCCTGGCGGGGGCCGGCTGCTGCAGAGTGATGACGCCGACGTTGTTGACGATGTCGATCTTCGTGCCATAGGGCGCCGACAACTCTTGCAGACGCTTGAGGGTTTTCTGCGCCTGCGCGGGCGAAGGCGCGTGCGGCGCCCCTCTCAGAGCTATGCGAGCTTCTTCGGCGCCCCAGGTCGGATAGAGCTTGATCTCAGCCAGTTGTCCGCCTTGGAAGCGGCTGACCGCCACGACCGCCTCGTACTTGATGGGATCGCTGTTGGTGTCGCTGCGCACGGGCGGGCCCTGACCGATCCGGCTGGTGTCCTGCATCCGGAAGAATTCGCCCAGGCCGTAGAAGATCGGGCGGCCTTTGTAGATCTCGATACCCTTCAGGACGTGAACGCCCGTGCCGACGTACTGGTCGGCGCCGGCATCGATCAGCGAGTGGACGAACGGCTGCAGGAAATCGCCGGACGTGTCATCGGTGTCAGGCTTCGTCGGGTAGCGGTGTTCATGCGTGTGCATGCCGAAGGACACGAAGTCGGATTTCAGTTTGGCCTCGCGCACCGACCGGATCGCGGCCGCGACGTCCTGCTTGTTGGCCTCATAGGTGTATTCCGGCTCCTTCACGTCGCCGTACACAAACTCCCGTTGCATCACCGTGATCTTGTCGGCGGTGTCGTTGCGGGCCGCATACAGGCCGCCGCCGGTTGGGAAGGCCTTTTTCATCCCCTCCAGAAGTCCAGACAACGACCGCGGCACGAGGAAGCGCTGCTCGACCCGGACCTGCGCGACGCCCGGCCGGCCGGGCGCCTCGCCGTTCTCCGGCCTGGCGCCCGCGAGCGTGGGCAGCTGAGCCCACATCTCGGTGGTCGTGGCCACAAACCCGACGCGGCCCTTAGGCGTCATGACAAAGCGAGGCGCCCACGCCGCGCCGTAGTTCTTCCCCGAGCCCACATAAGGAACGCCCGCCCTCTCCATAATCTCGTTGGTCATCAGCATGCCCTCCGTGCCGAAGTCGTAGGCATGGTTGTTGGCGTGACCGATCATGTCGAAGCCCATTGCCTTGAGGTCCGGGGCGGTTTCCGGCACGGCGTAACGGCCCGCGCCAACCGCGCTCGGGCCCTTGAAATCATCCCAATCGATCATGCTCCCTTCGAGGTTGGCATAGGCGACGTCGGCGGCCTGCACCGGTTTGAGCGCTGACTGGAACGATGCGTCGGCCCACTGCGCCATCGGATAAGGCATGGTGATGTCGCCGACCGACGCGAAGGTGAACCCGTCGGCGATGGTGGTTTGTGTCTCGATCGCCGGATCGTACGCGGCCGGCGCCTGGGATTGGCTTGCGGTCAACATCAACGTCGAGGCAGTCACGACAGCGATAGCGGCCCCACTGTACAGAAGCTTCTTTTTCACGGCTTTCTTCCTTCGATCACGTTTGTTTCAGACGAGTTGTTCAGTCAATTTGATCGCGCACGCTTGGCCACTTGGAGCCGGCGCGGCGCATTTGGGCGAGCATTCTTTTCGCGTTCAGCTCCTCTTGCCTTTCATGCCCACGGCAAAAATCCCGCGCGTTGGAGGACCCAGAAGACGGCGACGCAGGCGGCGCCTGCCGAGACGGCGATACGAAGCCGCGGCGAGGTGAGATATTTCCCAAGAAGCAACGCGACGATCCCCAGGAACGCCAACTGGCCGGTCTCCACGCCAAGGTTGAAGGCGAGAAGCGTAACGACGACCTGGCCTTTTGGTATGCCGATTTCCTGTAACGCGCCGGCGAAACCAAACCCATGGACGAGGCCGAACGCGGCGGTGATCCACGGCCGGTGGAGCAGGCGCCTCTCGGTCAGATTCTCCACGGCGATATAAACAATCGTCGCGGCGATTATGATCTCCACCAGCCGTTCGGGCAGATGGACGATATTCAAGGTGGCGGCGGACAGGGTCACGCTGTGGGCGAGGGTGAAGGCCGTGACAGTCCAGATGAGGGATTTGCGGCTGCGGGCGCCGATCAGCAGGCACATCAGGAACGCCAGATGATCATAGCCCGTGAAAATATGTTCCACGCCCAGGCGAAGGAAACTGCCGAAGGCCTCCAAGGCTGACGGGGGCGCTGCAAACGACGCGGACTGATTTTCCTGCAGCACGACCGTGCGGCCAACGCTGGTAACCGTCATAAAAAGCGGTGTCGGCATGCCCATCAGCACGCTCATATGCGACGTCGCCGTAAGATTTTCCGGCGCGCTGTCAAAGGCTCCGTCAAGGGTCAGCCGGATCACATGCCCGTCGCCGATAACCTCATAGAGCTTGAGGGTCATCCGGCTGGGCGGCTTCGGCGCCTGCAGAACGAGGGAAGACTTCAGCTTCTCAAAAACGCCCTCGATCGCCGCGTCGAGCTCCGGCTGACTCACAAGGCCGTTGAAGTTCGAGTCCACCCCAGGCGAACGCGCGCCGTCGAGCAGCACGGTCATCTCGAAGGTCTTGCCGCTGGGGGTGATTTGGGCCGAAACGACATCGACGGTATGAGCGCGCGCATCGCCCGCGAATGACGCCCAGCCCGCCGTGAACATCAGCAGGGCCGCGAGAATGAGGCGAAGTGCGCGTCGTCCGCTCATGACGCAGGTCCCGATGGCTGCGCCTTCTGGGGTGACGCTAGGAAAGGAAAGCCTTCCGGCTCTTTGGCCGTCAGGTCCAGGGCGGTAAGATGGCTTGAGACGACCTTGCCGTTCTTGAAGCTGGCGCTCAGCAAGGCGCCGCCCGGGGGGCCGGCGTCACTCACATCGAACGGGTTGGAAGCCAGGCTGGCGGCGATCCGCCGGTCGGCGATAAAATCTCCAAGGCTGTAGGCGATCAGGCCGCCACGATAGGATTCCAAGAGCCGCACTCGATGGGGGCCGTCGCCGACGACCAGACCCGCGCCGGCGTCCACGGCCGCGCGCGCGAAGGCTTGGATGAAAGGAGCCGGGGCGTCGGCGTTGGCGCCGCGCTCATGACTGTGGAAGGAAACGATGACCAGCGCCGCCGTCTTACGCGCGTCGGCGATGACGGCCAGGATTTCGGCTTGGTCGCGAGGGTCGACCGCCGTCACCGATTCCGTTCGCTCGCCAGGCTCGAAGATTTTGTCCAAGACAGCGAGCCGTCCATCGGCGCCGGGTTTCGCGCCGCCTAAATTGGCTGTTTGAGCGGCGAGCGAACGGTAGGTAGCCGGATCAAGCAGCAGCCGGGTCTGGTGCCGCAACGGATTGACGCCGGGCCGGCCGGCGATGTTCGAGCGCGTGGGCGTGGCGGTGTCGCCATCCCTGAGGGAGGTTGCCAGGGAGATCACCGCCACCGGACCGCAAGCGGTCTGGATCCAGACAGGATTGCGGGCGGCCGCAAGGTCGGAGCCCACGCCCGCGAAGGCCAGGTCGGAGCGGCGCAGCACCTCGCCGGTGGCCTCCAGCCCCTCCCGCCCGAAATCGGCGGCGTGATCATTGGCGCGGGCCAGCACCGTGAAGCCCCAGTCGCGAAGCAGCCGGGCATGTTTGGCGCTTCCGATCGGTCCGCGCGCATCTTCATTTTGCGCGTTCGCCGTCAAGGTCATGGACAGAGAGCCGAGCGCGACGTGACCCGCCTGCAGGATGGGCTTGGTTTCCGGCGCCGCCTGAGCGGCGGGATCCAGGTCCAGACCCATCATGATGTCGCCGACGGCCGCGACCTTCAGAACGCCCTCGGGGCACACCGCGCGTTGGTCGGGATGGGTCCAGCGCCAGGCCGCGACCCCGCCGGCCGCGATCACAAGGAAGGAGACTCCGGCGACGATGGCGACCCGCCGGCGCATGCCTAGCGCCCGCCTTGCCGGCGCGGCGTTCCTGGGGCGATCGGCAACGGCTGCATCTGGGAGAATCCCTCGACGAGACGGAACACACGCACTCCGTGTTCAACCACCGAAATCATCCGCCCCTCCCACGCGATCATCGGTCAGAGGAGGCAAGCCTGCCGTGATCACTGCGAGTTGAACCTAGGATAACGACCGCGGCTACTCAATCAGAAAAGCCGCGAGAATGCCGCATGAGTGATAGCTTTGAAGTATCGCTTCGCGTCAACAAACTAATGCCTCCACCCACCGAACCCGATAAATTCTGAGGCGGTAAACTCTGTTGCCGCTTGTGGCGCTGATGGCGTCGCTCCAGCGCGCCCAGCAGTTTTTCATCGAAGAACAACGCACGGATCGCGCGGGCTCGGGGGAGGACGGATGGAATATCGTTTGGCTTTGCGCGGTGACGACATGTTGACGGGGCCTCTGGTTGCCGATCGTGTGTTGACGCCGGTCGTGTCCCATCGCGTGGTGTAACTGGGCGGGTGTGATAACCACGCTCTCCGGCGAGGCCGGGGTTGATCAGCCTGCCGGGATGGACAGGCTGACGAGGGGATCATCGCTCAAGGGGGCGAGGGTTTCC
>CANJOB010000183.1 GCA_947475655.1 Caulobacterales bacterium
CCCGGAAATGTGCGTCATCGCCGACGCCGGCGGCGAGCGGCCGATCGGCCTGGGCGGCGTGATGGGCGGCGCCAGCACGGGCTGTTCGGACGAGACGGTGGACGTCTTCGTCGAGAGCGCCTGGTTCGACCCGATCCGCACCGCCCAGACCGGCCGCGCCACCGGCATCAATTCCGACGCGCAGTACCGCTTCGCTCGCGGCGTCGACCCGGAGTCGGTGATCCCCGGCCTGGAGCTGGCGACCAAGCTGATCCTGGAGCTGTGCGGCGGCGAGCCGTCGGACATCGCCTGCGACGGCGCCGCCCCGGCCCCGCCGGCCGCCGTCGACTTCGACCCGGACTATGTGAAGCGCCTGGCGGGCCTCGACCTGCCCTACGGCCGCGCGCTGGAGATCCTGACCGCGCTCGGTTTCGAGACCAAGGGTTCGAAGGTGTGGCCGCCGTCCTGGCGGCGCGACGTCAACGGCAAGGCCGACCTGGTCGAGGAAGTGGCCCGCATCGCCGGCTTCGACGCCCTGCCCTCCATCCCCCTGCCCGACATCGACCGTCCGCCCGGCGGGGTGCTGAACCCGCTGCAGGCCCGTGTGCGCGCGGCAAGGCGCGCCCTGGCGGCCTATGGCTACAACGAGGCCCTGACCTGGTCCTTCACCAAGCGCGACACGGCGGCTCTGTTCGGCGGCGGGGCCGACGAACTGGTGCTGGCCAATCCCATCGCGGCCGAGCTGGACTGCATGCGGCCGTCGATCCTGCCCAACCTGATCGAGGCGGCGGGCCGCAACGCCAACCGCGGCTTCCCCGACGTGGCCCTGTTCGAGATTGGGCCGGTCTATCTTGGCGATGGCCCCGGCGACCAGCGCACCAGCATCGCCGCCGTCCTCAGCCCCAACCCGCCCCGCGACTGGGGCGGCAAGACGCCCGACGCGCTGTTCGCGCTGAAAGGCGACCTGATGGCGCTGCTGGAGGAGATCGGCGCGCCGCTCTCAGCCGTGCAGACCGTGCAGGCCCAGGCCGGCGCCTGGTGGCACCCGGGCCGCTCGGCCAGTTTGCAGCTGGGCCCCAAGGCGACCCTGGCGACCTTCGGCGAGCTGCACCCGGCGGTGCTGAAAGCCCTTGACGTCGACGGCCCGGTCTACGGCTTCGAGATCACGCTGGACGCCGTGCCGCCGCCCAAGCGCCGCGCGGTGAAGACCAAGCCGGCCTTCGACGGCTCCAGCCTGATGCCGCTATCGCGCGACTTCGCCTTCCTGACCGTCCGCGCCAAACCGGCCGGCGACCTGGCCCGCGCGGCGGCCGGCGCCGACAAGGCGCTGATCGCGGGCGTGCGGGTGTTCGACGTCTATGAGGGCAAGGGCGTGCCCGAGGGGCAGAAGTCGGTGGCGCTGGAGGTTTCGATCCAGCCGCGCGACCACACCCTGACCGACGCGGAGATCGAAGCCCTGGCCACGGCTGTGGTGACGGCGGTGAGCAAGGCCGGCGGGACCCTTAGAGCCTGATGACCACGCGCCTGGCCGCCCTGTCGCTGCTGGTGGCCGACTACGACGCGGCGATCGCCTGGTTCACACAGGTGCTCGGCTTCGACCTGGCGCAGGACGACGACCTCGGCGGCGGCAAGCGCTGGGTCAAGGTCGCCCCGCCGGGCGGCGGGACGGCCCTGCTGCTGGCCAAGGCGGTCACGCCGCAGCAGACGGCCATGATCGGCGCCCAGGGCGGCGGGCGCGTGTGGCTGTTCCTGGCCAGCGACGACTTCGACGCCGACCACGCGGCGATGCTGGCGCGCGGGGTGAAATTCCTCGAAGCCCCGCGCCGCGAACCTTACGGCTCGGTGGCGGTGTTCGAGGACCTGTACGGCAACCGCTGGGACCTGCTGAGTTCCGAGACGCCTTGAGCTTGCCGCAAAGCTTGGCAAAGTGCCGCGCATGAAAACGCCGACGCCGACGACGAAGTCCTCGCACCCCAAGCCCAGGATGGAGGTGCTGCTGGAACGCGGGCTGTTCGCCAGCCGCTGGCTGATGGCGCCCTTTTACCTCGGGCTGGTGGTCGCCCTGGCCGCGCTGCTGGTGACCTTCGGCCAGGAACTGCTGCACGAGGTGATCCCGATCTTCACCGGCCACGCCACCCCTGAGGACGCCATATTGATGGCCCTGTCGCTGATCGACCTGTCGTTGGCGGCCAACCTGCTGCTGATCGTCACCTTCTCCGGCTACGAGAACTTCGTCTCCAAGATCGACACCCGCGGCAACGAGGACCGGCCGTCCTGGATGGGCACGGTGGATTTCTCCGGCCTGAAGATGAAGCTGATCGCCTCCATCGTCGCCATCTCGGCGATCTCGCTGCTGAAATCCTTCATGACCCTGGCCGATCCGGGCGCGGCGATCGACACCCAGCGCCTGACCTGGCTGGTGATCATCCACCTGACCTTCGTCGGCTCCGGAGTGATCCTGGCCCTGATGGATTGGATCGCCTCCAAGGTGCAGGCCCACTAGGGAAACCGCCCCGTGCGCGCGTATGCTGGAGGCATGACGCGCGCGATCCTCATCATCCACCGCTACCTCGGCGTGCTGCTCGGCGTGCTGATGACGGTCTGGTGCGTCTCCGGCGTGGTGATGATCTATGTCGACTTTCCCGCGATCAGCCGCGCCGACCGGCTCAAGGCGTCCGAACCGCTCGACCTTTCGCTGTGCTGCGTGCTGGGCGGAATCGGCATCGCCGACGAAGAGCCGGTCGGGGGCCTGCGCATCGCCATGACCTCGGGCCGACCGGTGCTGCGGATCACCAGCCTGCAGAGCGGCTTGCACGCCATCGACCTGACCACCGGGGCGGAGGTCACCCAGGTCGGCGCCGGCCGGGCGCGCGACATCGCCAACCGTTTCGCCAACCGGCTCGGCATCGAGGGCCAGGGCGGCGCGCCGACACTGATCGAGAAAGACCAGTGGACGGTCAACCAGGGCGGAAGCCCGTTCTGGAAGGTCGACTTCGAGGATCGCGGGGCGGCGCTCTACGTTTCCCAGGCCGGCGGGGAGGTTCGGCAAATGACCACCCGCGCCCAGCGGGGCTGGAGCTGGGTCGGCGCCGTGCCGCACTGGCTCTACCCGACCATCCTGCGCCAGAATGGGCAGCTCTGGACCTGGATCGTGGTCTACAGCTCGCTGATCGGCTGTTTCCTCACCGTCGCCGGCCTGTGGGTCGGCATCGCCCGCTTCCGCCCGCGCCAGGCCGCCGACGGCGAGACCCGCTGGTCACCTTATGCCGGCCTGAACTACTGGCACCACATCACCGGGCTGGTGTTCGGACTCCTGACCCTGACCTTCGTCTTCAGCGGCCTGGCGTCGATGAACCCCTGGGGCCTTTGGGGCGGCGGCGGGGCGGAACCGAGGGAGTATCTGCTCACAGGCGAGCCGGCGACCTGGGGCCAGGCCAAGGCCCTGATCGCGGCCACGCCCAAGCTGGACCTGCCGGCCGCGACGGCGGAGCTGACCGACGCGCCGCTGAACGGGAAGATGTACCTGGCCGCCCGCACACCCTCGCGGGTGGAACGGTTCGACGAACACGGCCAGATCCTGGGCCCCAGCCTGCTGCAGCTGACCGCACTGCTGTCGGGCAAGGACAGCCCCGGTGTCGCCTCCCTGATCGAACTGCGGCGCGAGGACGCCTACTATTTCGGCCACCGCCAGCCGGTCACCCTGCCGGTATGGCGCGCGATTCTGAAGGATGAGGAACAGACTCGCCTCTACATCGAACCGGTCACCGGGGTCCTGCTGGGCCAGGTCGGCGCCGACGCGCGCGCCTTTCGCTGGGGCCACGAGGCGCTGCATCGGCTCGACTTCACCGCCGGCCTGCGCCGCCGGCCATTCTGGGACGCGGTGATCCTGCTGGCCATGGCCGGGGTGACGGCGGTGTGCGGCATCGGCGCCTGGATGGGCTTTAGGCGGATCGGCATCGACTGGAACCGCTGGCGGCGGCGAGACCGAAGCGGCTAGAACGGCCAACCGTTCTGCTGACGGCTGTAGGACAGGTAGCCGATGTTGGCGCCCAGGCGCAGGCCGACCCCGGCCCGGATCGGGGCCAGGGTGATGCCGTCGGCGCGCTGGTAGTTCACGCCGAGGCCCCCGATCAGATAGGCGGTGCCCTCGACGCCGGGGAAACGGCGGAAGATCGCGTCGGGGTACTGCAGGTCGTAGCAGAGGGTGAAAACCCGGCTGGCGTTGCCGCCCAGATCCCAGCCCACGGTCGGGCCCTGCCAGTAGACCTGCAGGGTCGGGCGGTCCTTCATGTAGAGCAGGCCGCGCCCGTAGCGCAGGCCCACCGTGATGGCGCCGGACGCCTCTTCCCCCGCGATGTAGCCGGTGGGACGGCCATTGTCCTTGAACACCCGTTCGACGGCGCCGCCGGCGGCCTCGGCGGTCACGCCCAGGGCGTCGGAGACGCGGTTGACCAGTTCGTCGGAGGAATAGGTCTGGGCCGGCTGGGGCGCCGGGCCGGTATCGGGGCCGCCGACGGCGGCCGGCTCGGGGGGCGGGCCGGCCGTGCTGGAGGCGCAGGCTCCCGCGCCCAGGGTGGCTAAACCGGTGGCGAGAAGGGCGCGGCGGTGCATGGCGGTCTCCAGTCGAACGGTCAGGGCTTCCCTAGCCTTGAACGCACAGAAGTGCTCCCGCGCCGATTAACGCACGATTAACCACGATGGGCGGGGGCGCCGCGCCCTTCCCCTAGGCAGACCGAACCTGCTCGAGCCTTCCTGGTTCAGATAGCCATCTGAACCAGGTCAGAAGGCTCGATCTTCAATGATTAGAGCGTGTCCGGGCGGCGAAACCGCTTCACACTTCGCCTGACACGCTCTAGACGCGGCCCATGTCCGGCACGCCCCTTTCCCGCATC
>CANJOB010000184.1 GCA_947475655.1 Caulobacterales bacterium
CCCAAGTTGACGATGCCGCCAAAGTTGTAGCCGGCCAGTTCGACATAGTTCTCGATGATCTGGGCGGGTGTGCCGGCGGGACGGTTGGCGGCGGTGGCGAACTGCCCCGGCTCCTTGCGGCCCCACTTGCGCTTGTACATGTTGCCGACGCCGTGGTTCTCGGTGTACTCGGCGCCGATCAGGAACTGGCCGCGGTCCTGGGCGAAGCCGGTGCCCCAGGCCAGGCTGGCCGACGGCTCGACGTTGTCGCCACGGCTGGCGATGCCGTACTGAACAGTGCCCTCCAGCCCCTCGATCCGGTCCTTCAGCACGAAGTTGACCACGCCGGCGACCGCGTCCGAACCGTAGGCGGCCGAGGCGCCGCCGGTGACGATCTCGGTGCGCGCCACCATGGCGATCGGAATCATGTTGGAGTCATAGGCGTTGGTCTGGTTGGTCGGCACATGGCGGCGCCCATCCAGCAGGGTCAGGGTCCGCGAAGCGCCCAGGCCGCGCAGGTCGAGGTTGGCCTGCGCCGCGGCCTGCTGGCCGTAGCTGTTGCCGGTCGGACCGCCGGAGGCGCGGAAGCTGGGGATTTCCCGGGTGATGTCATAGACGCTGGTGGGGGCGCGCTGGGCCATCTGCTCGGCGCCCACCACCGTGACGGGCGTCGGGGCCTGGAAACCTGCGGAAACCAGGCGCGAGCCGGTCACCACCACTTCCTCCACCGCACCCGCCTCGCCTGCGGCGGTCGTCTGCGCCTGGGCCAGGCCGCTCAGCGAGAGCGCCAGGACCGAAACGGTCAGGAAATAGGATTTACGGGAAATGTTCATGTGGGGCCCCCCAATATTTGTCCGACTTTCTCCCAGGGCGGTTTCCTTCAGGTTGGGAGGTCGATTACCGACTTCTTTAGGGGAAGGGCCAGCGCTTTGGATTGACGCAAAACATCATTTTCATGAACTATTTTGCCACTGCGCCAGACTTGCCGCAGGTCTCATGAGAACGACTTGCAAGTAATCTTGTCGATTGCAAGTCTTTGCATAGTGTCGGCGGCGAGAAGATCACGCGGCGCCCATGCCGCTAAGGGGCGAATTGATCTATCAGTTCGGCCACCGGGATCCCTGCCCGCGCCGGATGCGATAATAACCAGGGAGGGGAACGCACGCCGATGATCAGCCAGTTTGCCGAATTTCGACGGCATTGGGCCCTGGTGCTTCTCGCGGCCCTGGGCGTGGGTCTGTCGATCTCTGTCTTCGGCGTGTTCGGCTGGGGCCTGTTCATGCTCCCGGTATCCACCGCTTTCGGCTGGTCTCTGGCCTCTGTCTCGCTCGGCGTGACGATCCTTACCCTGACCATCGCCGCCACCGCCCCGCTGGTCGGGGTGGTCGTGGGCCGGTTTGGCCCCTATCGCACCATACTGGTCTCCATGCCGCTGGTGGCGGTGAGCATGGCCGGCTTCGCCCTCGTCGACGGCTCGCCGCCCCATTTCTATCTGATGTGCTTCCTGATCGGCTTTTTCGGGCTGGGCGCCTCGCCGGTGCTCTGGACCCAGCTGATCAATCAGACTTTCACCGCCGGCAGGGGCTTGGCGCTGGGCGTCGCCTCCTGTGGCACGGCGGCCTTCCTGCTGCTGGTCAAGCCGGGAGCCCAGGCGGCGATTCAACAGTGGGGCTGGCGGGCGGGGTTCCAGTTCGTGGCCGTGGCGCCGATGGTCACACTCTATCCCTTCGCCCTGATCCTGCTGCGCCCGCGCCGGACCGCCGCGATCCCGGCCGCGGCCGGAGACCAGCCGCATGTCCCGGCGGAGACGCCCGGCTATTCCGCCCTGGAGGCAGTGCGCCGCTGGCCCTTCATCGCCCTGCTCGCGGCCTGCATCCTGGCCTCGTCCCTCGGCGGGCTGCTGCCGCATCTGGAGAACATCCTGCGGACCAACGGCATAGCGCCGGCGGCCATCGGTGGCTTCGCCTCGCTGGTCGGCGCCGGCCTGCTGATGGGCCGTCTGATCGCCGGCGCCCTTGCCGACCGGCTGTGGGCGCCCGGCGTGTTCGCCGCCTTGCTGATCTGCGGCGCGGCAGGCTGCGTCGGCCTCGACCTGACCGCCAACCCCGCCGCGACCACGGCCTCGATCCTCGCCCTGGGCCTGCTGGCGGGGGGCGAGTTCGCCCTGCTGGCCTTCATCGCCGCCGGCTACTTCGGCATGCGTCGCTACGGCGTGATCTTCGGCCTGCTGTGGGGTGTGCTGATCAGCGCCGGCGGCGTCTGGTCATTCGTGATCGGCGCGCTTGTCGACAGGACCGGCTCCTACGCCGGGGCCCTGCAGCTCTGTGCCGCGTCGCTGTGCCTGGGCGCAGTGATCCTGTTCACCCTTGGCAGGGCCCCCGGCTGGCGGGCCGCCACTGCCTGATGTGGTGGTTTTGATCCGGAGGCCTGATTGTTTTTGCCATAGAAATACAAATAGCAGTCGGTCTTCAGGCGGATCATGTTTCAACACCGCAATAACATTTCCCTAAAAACTCCGTTCCTTTGTTGGCCACGGGTCCGGGCTATAGTATTCGAATTGAGTTCAGTTCATCGGACGCTGGGAAGCAACATCGCGGCGCCACCGAAAGGCCTTAGAATCACCATGGCCTCATGGGATTTATGCTCAGCGCGGAAGGTGACAGCCGGTGCGGCGCGTAAGGAAAGGCGGGGCGTCAGGCGGTCCCGAACGGTTAGAGCGGGCTTTTGCCAAGATGAAGAGTGAGACGAGCGCTAGCGCCCCGGGGCGTGCTTCCTACGACGTGACGACGCTGGCCAATGCCCCCCGGCAGCGGCGCAGCTATGATCTGTCCATCCGCATCCTCAACGCGGCCGAGCGCGTGCTGCAGCGCGACGGCCTCGAGGGCTTCACCATCGCCGCCGTGGCCTCGGAGGCCGCCGTTTCGGTCGGCGGGCTCTACGGGCGGTTCGAAAACCGCGACGAGCTCGTGCGCGCCGTCCACAACGAGATCATGATGCGCTACGCCCGCGACATGCGCGATCTGCTCGCCGGCGAGTTCACCGGCCTCGAGGACGTGCTCGACCGGTTCGTGCACGCGATGATCGCCTGGCACGCCGACAACACCAACCTGCTGATCGGCCGCGGCTCGGAAGAGGCCGCCAACGAATGCGAACGGGTGGTGACGCGCGCCCTGATCGAATCGGCGCAGCGGTTCAACGGCGAAATCCGGCACCCCAACCCGCCCTGGGCGCTGCGCTTCGTCGCCCACGTGCTGTTCGCCAGCGGCGTACGCAACCGTCTGGCCAATCCGGCGCTGGAACACAGGTTCATTCCCTGGCCGGCGCTGTGCAGCGAATTGCAGGTGTTCGCCAAGCGGTACCTGGCCGCGCCCTGACCTAGATCTTCAGGCCACCGGCGAGATGCGCCGGTCCTCAAGCGCCGACACCCGCAGGCTGGCTTCGCGGTAGGCGTTGGGCGTCAGGCCGGTCCATTTCTTGAACGCGCGGTAGAAGGCGCTCGGGTCCTCATAGCCAAGTTCCTTGGCGATCTCGGTGATCGGTTGGCGCGCCATGCGCAGGGCGTTCACCGCCAGCTCCTGCCGCACCCCGTCCTTGATCTTCTGGTAGGAGTTGTTGGCGTTGTCGAGCCGGCGGCGCAGGGTCGACGGGGTGGTGTTCAGCAGCACGGCCAGAGCCTCGAAACTCGGCCAGGCGTCGGGGGCGATGGTGCGGAGCTGCTGCCAGATCCGCCCCGGCAGGCTGTCGCAACTGCGGTAGGGCGCCAGCAAGTCGAGCGGGGATCGCTGCAGGAAGCCCTCGAGCTGGGCGGCGGTGCGATTGGGCCGCATCGACAGGAACTTCGCGTTGAAGCTGATCGAGGCCTGCACCGCGTCGAAGCGCAGGTTGGGACACAGCAGGCGCCGGTACTGGTTCGCCGACGCCGGCTCGCCGCTGCGGAAGGCCGCCTCGTCGATGACGATGCGCCGGTCCACCAGCCAGGAGCCGTACCCGGTCAGCATCAGGAACAGCGCCAGGTGGAACGGCGCCGGGCGAAGCCGCGCGCCCTCCCTCAACTCGATACAGGCCTGGCCGTCGCGGCGCACCAGACGGGCGTCGAAATCGGACAGCAGCAGGCCGAAGAACTGTAGCGACCGCGCGATCGCGTCCTCCAAGGTCGGGCTGTTTAGGGCCGTCTGGCACAGCAGGGCGAAGCTGCCGATCGGCATGCCGCGTGCATCCAGGCCGAACAGTTCGTCGCCCGCATGGGTCACCAGGGCGCTCCAGAGCTTGGCGAACTGAGCGGGTGTGACCTGGTCGTGGAATCCCAGCGAGGCGGGCGCGATGCCGGCCTGGGTCAATACGTCCTCGGCCTGGGCCTTGCTCAGCCGCGCGGCGCCCAGGATGTCATGGACCAGAGCGGCCGAGATGGAACCGGTGTCGAGGCTGTCCGCCGCCCGTGGCGGCAGCACTTCAAGGCCCGGGGCGGCGCGGCGCCGGGCGAATGCTGTAGGAGGCGAGACCGCGGTCATCGAGCACCTATCCCCATCCGGCGCTCGGTTTAGCCCGGCGTCCGGCGAACTCTAATGCGAATTCTTATTCGCATTCTAGCGGGGAATGACTATATTCCAAGGGGTAAATCGCCGTCTGGGACGACATATGCCGGCCGGGCCGAACCTGGGCTCAAAGCCCGCCGGCCGGCCTCGTGAAAGGAACTGTATCGATGAGAATGCTCAAGGCCGCCCTCGCTGCCGCCGCCATCGCCCTGATGGCGGTCCCCGCGGTGGCGCACCACAACGCCAACGCCCAGTACGACAACTCCAAGGAAACGTCCGTGGTCGGCACCCTGCTGGAGGTGCGCGACGTCGCCCCTCACGCCCAGTGGCGCG
>CANJOB010000185.1 GCA_947475655.1 Caulobacterales bacterium
GCTACGCGAGCGGCGAAGCTACCGCCAAGGAGCTACACCACCACCCGGGACACGACCCCGGGCCACGCGTTGGCTTGCTTAATCCGCGCATCGACACCCCCCTGGTGATCGGGGAGTTAGTAAGCCTTACCTAAGTGAGACCGCGTCAGTCTTTAGGCTTTCGCCCTGGACATACACTGACGCCTCCCCGACCGCATGGTCGAGGAGTGCTGGTCACGGCTGCACCCGAGCCGCTTAGGTAGGGGTTACTACGCCCCAGAGAGCCGGTGGCTCCCCACAGCCAAGATGGACCTCTTGCTGGCCGACCTCAAGGGATGGGCGGCGCAAATCCACAGAGCGAGCGCTCGGATTGGGTTTCCCAATCGGTTTCCCAATCGAGGTTTATTGGGAAACCACCCAAGTCGTTTCTCAATGAAATCAGCGGCGCCGATGTCGGTGGTATTGGGAAACCGCTTCTTGGTTTGGGAAACCTAGCGATTTCCGGTTCTGGTCAGGTGCTAAGGCCGCCAGCGGTCAAGCCAGTGACATTTCCAAGTGGCGGCCTCTGACAAAACGTAAGAGCGGCCCCACCGAAGCTCGGGAATCGACGCCGCGCCCACCCCGGCCAGGGAGCCGAACCGCGCCAGCAGCGCCTTGGCCGCCGGCTTGACGTCGCCGCGCGGGAAGGTGCGGAACAGGAAGAGCTCCAGCAGCTCATAGTCGGGCAGGGCGGCCAGACCCCCCGCCTTGGCCCGGCCGCGCAGCCGCTCGCGGTGGCCGAGCTGATGCGGCGCGGCCGCCCGCCACAGCGCGGGGTCATGGGCTTCCTGCACGGACGCGGGATTCTGCATCCCGTCAATGTTCCGCAAATGTTCTGGTTTGGCAAGTCTTCGCGGTGAAGACTTTCGGGCCTACTCCCCCGCCACCGGAACCGCCTGCGCCTCCGCCCGCCGTCCGCCCATGCCATAGACCTTGCCCATGACCAGCACCGCCACGGCGGCGATCAGCAGGGGGATGGCGGCGAAGAAGAACAGCT
Organism: Caulobacterales bacterium; assembly: GCA_947475655.1. Lineage (GTDB taxonomy): Bacteria > Pseudomonadota > Alphaproteobacteria > Caulobacterales > Caulobacteraceae > Caulobacter. The sequence continues at coordinate 1,016 of CANJOB010000185.1, forward strand.
TGGCGCTGGCGAGGCCCAGGGTCAGCAGGGCCGCGGCGGCCAGGGGGCCGACGATGGAGCCCAGGCGCCCGACACCCAGCGCCCAGCCCACGCCGGTGGCGCGGATCGCGGTGGGGTAGAACGTCACGGCCAGGGCGTTGCAGCTCTTCTGCGCCCCGCTGATGCAGAAACCGGCGCAGAAGGTCGAGACCATCACCATGGCGAAGGCGCTGGTGGGGGTCAGGCCGATCATGGTCACCGAGATCGCCCCGCCGATGAACAGGGCGGCGAGGATGATGTAGGGCCCCAGCTTGTCCATCAGCGGGCCGGTGACGGCGGCGGCGACGATGCCGCCGGCCATGATCAGGGTGCTGGCGGCGATGGCCTTCTGCAGCGACATGCCGGCCTCGGTGAACAGGGTCGGCAGCCAGCTCTGCAGGAAATAGAGGTCGAGCAGGTTCATGAAGAACACCGTCCACAGCAGCAGGGTGCCGATCAGGCGCGCGGGCGACAGGATCTGGGTCACCGGCAGGCCCTTGGTCTTCTGCTCGACCAGGACGAAATCCTGGTCGTCGCTGACGTCCTTGGGCGCCATGCGGGCGAGGATGGAACGAAGCTTGGCCTGCTTGCCGTGCAGGGCCAGGACGTTGGGCGATTCCGGCAGCAGGAAGAACAGCGCCGCGGCGACGATCAGCGGCGCCGTGCCGCCGATCCACAGCACGCCGCGCCAGCCGACCGAGCTAAGCAGCTGGGCCGACAGCAGGCCGGCGACGATGGAGCCCAGCGAGTAGCCGCAGAACATGATGATCACCAAGGTCGCCCGCCGGCGCTTGGGGCAATATTCGCCGGTCAGGGCCAGGGCGTTGGGCATGGCGCCGCCGAGGCCAAGGCCGGTCAGGAAGCGCAGGATGATCAGGTGGAAGGAGGTGTCCGCCGTGGTGGTCAGCACCGAGAACAGGCCGAAGAACACGGTCGAGAGCAGGATCACCGGCCGGCGGCCGAAGCGGTCCGCCAGGGGGGCGATGACCATGAAGCCGGCCATCAGCCCGACCAGGCCGGAGGAGAAGATCAGGCCAAGTTCGCTCTTGGGGACATGCATCTCCTTGGCGATCATCGGCGCGATGTAGCCGATCACCTGGGTGTCGAAACCGTCGAGGAAGACAACCAGACCGCACAGGGCCAGGACGCCCATCTGGAAGGCCGTGACCGGCCGCGCGTCGATGAAGTCCTCGAGACCCACCTGTTTCTGGCTCATCGTCTCTCCCCCCAAGGGCTGTACCGGCTGTTCTTGCTGTCCGCGCCGTCCATCCTCGATGTCTCCGCCCGGCCGAACTTGCAAGGCTTATCCGCGCGCGCGCCTTGAGACGCGGGCTTGCAATTGGCCTCGTTCTCCAACAAATCCGGCTCAACGAGGGAGAAGCCTTAGATGAGCTCGATGGTCGTCGACTTTCAACACCACTACACCCCCCCGGCCCTGAACAAGGGCCGCGCCAACGACGTCTCCGTGCGGATCGACGAGAACGGCAACCCCAACTACCTGCTGAACCCCCTGCTGGCAGACATCGGCGCCCATGTGCGCATGATGGACCTGGCCGGGATCGACGCCGCCGTGCTGTCGTCGGGCCCCGGCTTCGACCAGCCCGACCTCGATATCTGCCAGCTGATCAACGACGACCTGGCGCAGGTGGAGAAGGATCACCCGGGCCGCTTCATCGGCCTGGCCCACGTGCCGGCGCTCAATGCCGCCAACGCCGTGGCCGAGCTGAAGCGCTGCGCCGTCGACCTCGGCTTCCCCGGCGTCTGCATCGGCTCCGAACTGCAGGGCCTGGCGCTCGACGCCCCGGAGCTGGAGCCGTTCTGGAAGGCCTGCGCCGATCTGGGCCTCTATGTCTTCGTCCACCCCCTGCCGGCGGTGATCAACTGGCCGCAGATGTACGCCGACGACCTGGGCCGGATGATGGGCTGGGAATTCTCGCTGATGACGGCGACGATCCGGCTGATCAACAGCGGCGTGCTCGACCGCTATCCGACCCTCAAGGTCCAGTTCGCCCACTTCTCCGGCGGGCTTGGCCGGTATCTGGGCCGCGTGCGCGGCTTCCAACAGCGCGAGAAGTGGGGCACCTCGGGCGTGGACCGCCATAACCGCCAGCCGGAAAAATCCTTCGACCACTACATGGAGCAGCGGCTCTACTACGACTGCGCCGGCTGGGCCGGTCCGGACAACGCCGGGGCCTGGGGCGCCGAATGGGTGGCGTTCGGTATGCGCGAAGTGGCCTTTTCGCAGCTGGTGTTCGCCACCGACTATCCGCAGGCGGTGCGCAACGACCAGGAGGTGGTCGACTATATGAAGGCGGTGCGCGCCCTGGACGCCAACGCCCGCGCCATGCTGGAGGGCGCCAACGCCGAGAAGCTGATCCCCGACCTGAAGTCGCGCCTGGCGCTGCGCAAAGTCCGGGCGTGACGCTAAACCTCAGCCTCGCCCTGTCCGACAACGCCCGCACGCGGCCGTTGCTGGAGGGGCGCGTGCAGCCGCAGGGCGCGCATTTCACCCCGACCATGCTGCACCCGTCGGAGATGTTCTGGCGCCAGCTGCATTTCGCCGAGTTCGACGTCTCGGAGATGTCGACCTCGTCGCTGCTGATCAGCGCCGCGCGGGGGGTGCGCGACTGGGTCGCCCTGCCGGTTTTCACCATGCGTAAGTTCTTCCACACCACCGTGCAGGTGCATGTGGACAGCGGCATCGAAAAGCCGGCCGACCTGGCGGGCAAGCGCGTCGGGGTGCCGGAATACCAGCAGACCTGGGCGGTGTGGTCGCGCGGGATCATGAAGGACGAATTCGGCGTTCAGCCGCGCGACATCGAATGGTTCATGGAGCGCGGCAAGGACAAGAGCCACGGCGGCGCCACGGGCTTCGTCCCCCCGCCGGGGGTGAAGGTCAATCCGGTGTCGCCCGACACCGACATCGGGACCATGCTGATCAAGGGCGAACTGGACGCCACCCTGCTGCACCTGAACGCCCCCAACCTGGTCGACCGCAGCGGCGTCGACCTGAGCAAGTCCGACCAGGTCCGGCCCCTGTTCGCCGACCCGGCCGCCGAGGGCCGGCGCTACTACGCCAAGACCGGCATCTATCCGATCAACCACCTGGTGGTGGTGCGGCGCTCGCTGGTGGAGGCCCATCCCTGGCTGGCGCTGAACCTGATGGCGGCGTTCTCGGAAGCCAAGGCCATCGCCGACGCTGCGGTTCGCGGCGGCCTGGCGCCGTTCGTGGAGGTCGGGCTGCTGGACGGCGAGGCGGGTAAACGCATGGACGCCGACCCCATGCCCTACGGCGTGGTCCGCAACCGCAAGGTGCTGGAGACCGTGGCCCGCTACGCCCACGACCAGGGGCTGACCGACCGGCTGGTGGGGCTGGAGGAAATCTTCGCTCCCAGCACCCTGGAGCTCTAGCCGCCTAACGCAGGTTGGGCAGGATGAAGAACAGCCAGGTCAGGATCGGCGCGGTGATGGCCATGGCCAGGCCCCACAGCAGCATGGTGCGGAACACCTTCTGACGGTCGGCCTCGTCCGAGCCGGCGACGATCAGCGCGCCGACGGACGAGAACGGCGTGGCGTCGACCACCGTGGCCGAGACGGCCAGGGCCACCAGCATGCCGGTGACGCCGACATGGCCCTGGGCCAGGAACGGCACCGAGATCGGGATCAGCACGCCCAGCAGGCCGGCGCTGGAGCCGAAGGCCGAGGTGACGGCGGCCACCAGGCACAGCAGGAAGGCGGTCAGCAGCGGCGCGCCGAGGCCGGCGATGCTGGTTCCGACCAGGTCCACC
>CANJOB010000186.1 GCA_947475655.1 Caulobacterales bacterium
AGCAGCATCTCGTCCTCGCCGGCGACCAGCGATTTTTCTTTTTGCGCTTGCAGCCATTCGCACACGTCGGTCGGCAGTGACGGCCACACGCTCTCATCATGCATCATCCGTCGCACGCGCCGCGCCAGGAAGGTGGAGAGCGGAAATTTCGAGCCGCCCCAACTGGGCATCTTCGGTTCCTTGTCGGCGACGGGCGTGACGTAGGCGTCCAGGCCTTCGACGCTGTTCAGCTTCCACACCGAGCCGGCGAACAGGAAGGTGTCGCCGGGGACGAGCTGTTCCAGATAGCCTTCCTCGACCTCGCCGATCTTGCGCCCGCCACCGCCGTTGGGAGAGCCGCGCCGACGCGCGCCGCCGATGCGGATGGTCATGGTCTGCGGGCTGACGATGGCGCCGATGTTCAGGTGATGGCGCAGCACCATCTGCGCGTTGCGGGCGCGGAACAGGCCGTCCTGTCCGCGGACGATGCGCTTGAACTTGTCGTAGGTGCGCAGCGAGTAGCCGCCGGTAGCGACGAAATCGACCACGGTCTCGAAGTCCTCCCACGATAGCGCCGCGTAGGGCCCGGCGGTGCGTACCTCGTCGTAGAGCGCGACCGGATCGAACGGCTCGCTGCAGGCGCAGCCCATGACGTGCTGGGCCAGCACATCGAGCGCGCCGGTGCGCTCGGTTTCGCCGTCGAGGGCGTTCTCCTCGATGGCCTCGGCGGCGGCGCGGCATTCCAGATATTCGAAGCGGCTGGCCGGCGCGAGCAGGGCGCGCGACGGCTCGTCCAGCCGGTGGTTGGCGCGGCCGATCCGCTGCACCATGCGCGATGATCCCTTGGGCGCCGCAAGCTGGATCACCAGGTCGACGTCGCCCCAGTCGATGCCCATGTCCAGCGTCGAGGTGCAGACCACGGCGCGGATTTCGCCGCGGCTCATGGCCGCCTCCAACTTGCGCCGCTGTTCGGCGGCGAGCGAGCCATGGTGCAGGCCGATCGCCAGGTTGTCGTCGTTGAGCTCCCACAGTTTCTGGAACGCGAACTCCGCCTGGAAGCGCGTGTTGACGAACACCAGCGCGGTCCTGCAACCGCGGATGATGTCGTAGATCTCCTTCATCGCGTGCTCGGCGGTGTGGCCGGCCCAGGGCACGCGGCCCTCGCTGACCAGCACCTCGACATGCGGACGCGCGCCCGGCGCGCCGAGCACAAGATCGACCTCGCCGCCCAGCCAGCGCTGCACCAGGCCGGGATCGTCGACGGTGGCCGAGAGGCCGACCTTGCGCAGGTTCGGCGCGAACTGCGCCAAGCGCGCCAGGTCGAGCGACAGCAGGTCGCCGCGCTTGCTCGGCCAGATGGCGTGGGCCTCGTCGATGATCACGCATTCCAGGTCGCGGAAATAGTCGCGCGCGCCCTCCCAGGCGCAGAACAGGGCCAGCTGTTCTGGCGTGGTCAGCAGCATGTCCGGCGGCGAGGTGCGCTGGCGCTGGCGGCGCGAGACGCCGGTGTCGCCGGTGCGGCTTTCGATGGTGATCGGCAGCCGCATCTCCTTGACCGGGATCAGCAGGTTGCGCTCGACGTCCACCGCCAGAGCCTTGAGCGGCGAGATGTAGAGCGTGTGCACCCCTGCGTCCTTGGCCCGGGTCTTGGCGGCGATCTGCTCGGATAGCTGAACCAGGCTCGGCAGGAAACCGGCCAGGGTCTTGCCGCCGCCGGTCGGGGCGATCAGCAGGGCGCCGCGCCCCTCGCGGGCCTTCTCCAGCATGGCCAGCTGATGCGCGCGCGGCGCCCAGCCGCGGTCGGAGAACCAGCGCTCGAAACGTTCGGGCAGGATAGGGGCGAGGTCGGGCATGCGGCTGGGACCATTTAGGCGCCAGCCGCCGCATTCGCAAACGAATGTTCTTGTTACGTTTCGCCGCGCCTCAGGGGCTTACCCTGGGCTAGACGAGGAACTGCTCCGACCGCAGGGACATCCGCTCCGCATAAACCCCGGCGCGGTCCTCGTCGGTGCGCAGCGGGCAGCCGCCGCACTTCTCGCGGCCGGAGGTCTTGTAGACCAGACAACAGGTGCCGCGGCGGAAGGTCATGCCGACCCGACCGCAGCTCTCGGTGCAGACCACATCGCCGCTGCGGCCCTGGCCGTCGATCGTGGGCTTGGTGAGGTCGAACAGGCTCAGGGCGTCGGCGGCGACCCGCTCCCACGGCACTGTGGTGTGGGCGTCGATGGCGGTCAGGGCCATGCCGATCTGCGAGGCGACCGTGCCGCGCGTGATGGGCCCGCCCAGGCGGTAGCGGGCGCGGACCCGCTCGGCCAGGGGCAGCAGGTGGCCGTCCAGCAGCACGCGGACGATTTCCGGCAACAGGTCCTCGGCCTGGGTCAGCTTGGCGTCCTCGACATGGTCGCCGGGCAGGCCGGCGGCGCGCATCTCGATCATGGCGACGAAGGCCGGCCGGCCTTCGGAGTCGAAGCGCAAGGCGATGTTCCCGGCCGAGACGTCGGGAACGCGGCGGTGCAGGACCCAGGAGGCCATGACCGGCGCAGCCATCCGGTGGCAGTACCACTGCAGCCACATCGTGGCGGCGACCTTCTCGTCAGTGGTGTTCAGACCCGCGCCGCGCAGGGCGACGCCATGTTCGATCTGGGCGTCGGTGAGCTCGGAGGCGACGATGCGGTCGTCGGTCGGGCCGCTCCAGGCTGTCGCCAGGCCGGACCGGTCGCTGACCCGGCCCGCGGCGGCAAGGGTCTCGGCGAAGGTCGGCGGGGACGCCGGCAGTTCCGGCAGCGTGCGGCCACGTTCGGCGATCGCTTCGGCCGCCGGGGTGATACGGGCCAGTATGCGCGTGAACTTGTTTATCCGACCCCCCAAGAGACGTCCGCACGGGCGCGGATCGTCTGGCGCGATCTAAGGTCCCTGTCTTGCTCTACGCGGCGTGGGCGCGGCCCCCTTAAAAAAATTAACGACTCAATGTTCCCGTTCCGTTTCCTTAGAATCTCCGCTAACCAGCAGGGGTGAACGCCCTCGCCTCCACCCTCGACCTGGCCGCCGCCCTGGTGGTGCAGCCCGGCCCCCGCGCGGCGGTGGCCGACGCAGGCGAGGCGCGGGCGATCAATCCCGGCGCCGCCTGCGCCCTGTTAGGGGCCGGGCCGGTGCTGGTGGCGCACGCGGGCCTCACCGCCCGGCGGCTGGGCCTGCCGGCGCCGCCGCGCGGCCCCGGCATCTTCGACGCCCTGGAGCTGTTCGCCTTCGTCAGGCCGGGACAGTTCTGCGCCCCCTCCGCCGCCGGCCTGGCCCTGGCGCTGGGGCAGGCCGAGCCGAAGGGGCCCGTGGCCCAGGCCGCCGCCCTACGCGGCGCCGCGCACCTGCTGCTGGAGGAACTGGCCGAGCGGCCGACGCCGTTCCGCGAGGAGGCCCTGGCCCTGGCCGAGACCCTGGCGCGTTCCGGCTGGTCCTGGGGCGTCGCCGCCATCGCCGCCCTGCGCTCCAAGCCACTCGACCATGCCTGGCGCGGCTCGGGGCTCGATGTCTGGAACCGCCTGGTCGAATGGGAAGACCAGGCGCCGCCGGGGGAGGCGCTGAGCAAGCCGGTGGATCCCCAGGCCTCCGCCGACCGGCTGGTCAGGCTGCTGGCGCAGTCGGGCCTGGACGAGGCGCGGCCCAGCCAGGCGCAGTACGCCGCCGAGGCCGCCTTCGCCTTCTCGCCACGCGACCGGGAGGGCGAGCCGCGCATGATGTTGGCCGAGGCCGGCACGGGCGTGGGCAAGACCCTGGCCTATCTGGCGCCCGCGTCGCTGTGGGCCGAGGCCAATGGCCCCGCCGTGTGGGTCAGCACCTACACCCGAGCGCTGCAGCGGCAGATCGCCCGCGAGAGCCGCGCCATCTTCCCCGACCCCGCCGTGCACGCGGTCAAGGCGGTGGTCCGCAAGGGGCGCGAGAACTACCTGTGCCTCTTGAACCTGCAGGAGGCGACCCAGGCCGCGCAGCTGGGCAATGGCGACCTGGCCGGCCTGGCCTTGGTGCAGCGCTGGGCGCGGGTCACCGTCGACGGCGACATGACCGGCGGCGATTTCCCCGCCCACCTGCCGAGCCTGTTCGGCGTCAGCCCCGCCGCCCAGGCCAGCGCCGGCAACCTGGTCGACCGGCGCGGCGAATGCGTCCACGCCGCCTGTCCGCACTACCGCGTCTGTTTCGTCGAAAAGGCGATCCGCGCCTCGCGCCGCGCCGACATCGTCATCGCCAACCACGCCCTGGTGCTGAGCCACGCCGCCTTCGACGGCGCCCGCTCGGCGCGCGGGCAGAAGGCCGACAACGAGACCGCCGTCTTCAAGCGGCTGGTGTTCGACGAGGGCCATCACCTGTTCGACGCCGCCGACAGCGCCTTTTCCGCCGCGCTTTCGGGCGCGGAGTCCGCCGAACTGCGCCGCTGGATTCGCGGACCCGAAGGACGCGGCCGGCGCGGGCGCGGACTGGAGCAGCGGCTGGGTGACCTGCTGGGCGAGCGCGAACTGGCCCGCGACGCCATGCGAGCGGTGCTGCACGCCGCCGCCGCCCTGCCGGGTGAGGGCTGGAGCGGCCGCATCGCCCCGGCCACCGGCGAGGTCAATCCGATCGGGCCGGTGGAGGCGTTCCTGGCCTGCGTGATCGAACAGCTTCGCGCCCGCACCTCCGGCCTCGGCTCGGCCGACGTCGGCATGGAGTGTTCGGCCCGCCCGGCCCTGCCGCATGTGCGCGAAACCGCCGGCGCGGCGGCTGCCGCCCTGGCCGCCGTCGAGGCGCCCCTGCTGGCCCTGGCACGGCTTCTGGAGGACGTGCTGGACGAGGAGTCGGACACGCTTTC
>CANJOB010000187.1 GCA_947475655.1 Caulobacterales bacterium
CTACCAGGGCTCGGCGTCCGGCGTGGGCGGCATCATGCGCGACGTCTTCACCATGGGCGCACGCCCCATCGCCCTGCTCAACGCCCTGCGCTTCGGCGATCCCAGCCATCCGAAGACCAAGCGGCTGGTCGGCGGCGTGGTAGCCGGCATCGCCGGCTACGGCAACTGCGTCGGCGTGCCCACCGTGGCCGGCGAGACCAATTTCCACCGCGGCTACGACGGCAACATCCTGGTCAACGCAATGTGCGTGGGCCTGGCCGACGCCGACAAGATCTTCTACAGCGCCGCGCCCTCGGCGGGCCTGCCGGTGGTTTATTTCGGCTCCAAGACCGGCCGCGACGGCATCCACGGCGCGACCATGGCCAGCGCCGAGTTCGACGACGCCAGCGACGAGAAGCGCCCGACGGTTCAGGTCGGCGACCCCTTCGCCGAGAAGCTGCTGATCGAGGCCACGCTTGAGCTGATGGCCTCGGGCGCCGTGGCCGCCATCCAGGACATGGGCGCGGCGGGCCTTACGTCGTCGTCGGTGGAAATGGCCGGCAAGGGCGGGGTCGGCATCGAACTGAACCTCGACGCGGTGCCGCAGCGCGAAACCGGCATGAGCGCCTATGAGATGATGCTGAGCGAGAGCCAGGAGCGGATGCTGGCCATCCTCAAGCCGGGCCGCGAGCACGACGGGACACGCATCTTCACCAAGTGGGGCCTGGACGCCGCCACCATCGGCTGGACCACCGACACCGGCCGCCTGGTGCTGAAACATAAGGGCGAGACCGTCTGCGACGTCCCCCTGGCGCCCCTGTTCGACGACGCCCCCCTGTACGACCGCCCGTGGGAGCAGCCGGCGCTGCACCCGCGCCTGGACCCGTTGTCGTTCGCCGCCCCCGCGGACTGGACCGCCGCGGTGCTCAAGGTGATGGGCTGCCCCGACATGGCCTCCAAGCGCTGGCTGTGGGAGCAGTACGACCGGCACGTGATGGCCGACACCCTGGAAGACAGCGCCACCGGCGCCGACGCGGGGATCGTGCGCATCCACGGCTCGGGCAAGGGGCTGGCGGTGACGTCCGACTGCACGCCGCGCTATGTGCTGAACGACCCTTATCAGGGCGGCAAACAGGCGGTGGCGGAAGCCTGGCGCAACCTGACCGCCGTCGGCGCCGACCCGATCGCCATCACCGACAACCTCAATTTCGGCAACCCCGAGCGGCCGCAGATCATGGGTCAGATCGTCCGCGCCATCGAGGGCATGACCCTGGCCTGCCGCGAACTGGACTTCCCGGTCGTGAGCGGGAACGTCAGCCTCTACAACGAGACCAACGGGGCGGCCATTCCGCCCACCCCCACCGTCGGCGCGGTCGGCCTGCTGGCCGACTACGACCTGCGCGCCGGCTTCGCCTCCGCCGTCGAGGGCGACGCCCTGGTGCTGGTCGGCGAGACCGCCGGCGAACTGGGCGCCTCGATCTACCTGCGCGAAGTGCTCGGCCGCGAGGACGGCGCCCCGCCGCCGGTCGACTTAGGTGTCGAGCGCCGCAACGGCGACTTCGTGCGCGGCCTGATCGGCTCGGGGCTTGTCGCCGCCGTGCACGACCTGTCCGACGGCGGCCTGCTGGGCGCGGCGGCCGAGATGGCCCTGGCCTCCGACGTCGGGGTGACCCTGAATTCCCAGGCCGCCCTGCCGCCCGCCGGCTACCTGTTCGGGGAGGACCAGGCCCGCTACCTGCTGGCGACGCCCGACCCGGCCAAGCTGCTGGAGGCCGCCGCCAAGGCCGGCGTCCCGGCGGCCGTCGTCGGCAAGGTCACGGGGACCGCTGTGGCCGCCGAGGGTCTCTTCAGCATCGGCCTTGAGGACCTGCGCGCCGCCAACGAGGCATTCCTGCCCGACCTCATGGGCGCATAACCGGTATTTTAAGCATTGTGGCGATATCTAGGACCCCGATTTAGGGGACTGGCCGCTTCATGCCCATGCCGCAGACAGAGTTGGAGAGCCGCCTGAGGGCTGCCTTTCCCGATGCCGAGATCACGGTCCAGGACCTGGCCGGCGACGGCGACCATTACCGGGCCAAGATCATCTCCCCCGTCTTCACCGGCCTGCCGCGCGTGAAACAGCACCAGCTGGTCAACCGGGCCCTGGCCGACGTGCTGGGTGGAACCCTGCACGCCCTCGCCCTCGAAACCGCCGCGCCTTAGGAGCTGGGGCTATGCGCTACCGCAATTTCGGCGACCGCGTCGGGTCCGTATCCGCCTTCACCGTCCGCCTGGAAGACGGCCGCCACCGCGGCTCGGTCAACGACTGGCGCGACTTCGTGTTCGCCTGCCTGGAGACCGGGGTCAATTCGTTCGAGATCGGCCAGGTCTCCGCGAACATGCTGGCCGGCTGTTCCGAGGCCTTCGCCGCCGTCGAACGCCGCCTGTTCATCATCAGCTGGCGCACCAGCCTGACCGAGGGCGCGCTGGAGGTGGTTCAGAAGGTGCGCGACAAGGCCGCCTCGCTCGGCCTGGAAGGCATCGACATCTTGACCCTGGAACTGGAGCGCCCGCTGCGCGACCCCGGTGTCCTGGCCGACCTGCGCCAGACCCAGGTCGCCCGGTGGCTTTGCGTCGCGGGCGACAACAACCTGCTCGACATGTCGATCCTCAGCGGGGAATTCGACGGCATGACCCTGCGGCTGGACCCCAACGGCGGCTGGAACGAGCGCAACCGCATCAAGGCCGCCAGCAACCGCGGCATGGGGGTCATCGCCCTCGACGTCGGGCTGGAATTCGCCACACCGCCCAGCGAGACGCCCACGCCCGCCGGCCTTCTGCGGCTGTTCCTGCGCCAGCGCGAGCCGCAGATGTCGGCCACCTTCCGCATCGACGTGCCCGGCTGGAGCGAGCAGCAGGTGGCTGTCTCCCACGCCCTGACCGATCCCTGCATCTCCACCGTGGTGGTGCAGCCCAACTGCATCCCCGCCCTTGAGGGCCTGGCCTGGTGCGTCGAGCGCGACCTGCCCGGCGGCGCCCAGGCGCAGATCGAGATGGCCCGTTTCAGCAACACCGCCCCCGAAGCCCCGCCGGTGCGCCGCCGCGCCAAGCGCTGAGCTTGACGCCTTGCCGTCGGGCGCCTAGCTGAAGGGCTCTGCTGGAGAGCCGCCATGACCGAAGTCGCCGAACCCGTCCGGGCATTCATCGAAAAGACCCTCGCCGACAACGCGGTGGTGGTGTTCATGAAGGGCGTGCCGGATTCGCCGCAGTGCGGCTTCTCCTCCCTGGTGGTGCAGGTGCTCGACCACCTCGGCGTCGACTTCGTCGGCGTCAACGTGCTGCAGGACCAGTCCCTGCGCGACGGCATCAAGGCCTTCACCGACTGGCCGACCATCCCGCAGCTCTATGTGAAGGGCGAGTTCGTCGGCGGCGCCGACATCGTCAAGGAGATGTTCGGCTCGGGCGAGCTCAAGACCCTGCTCAGCGAACAGGGCGTGCTGGCGGCCTAAACCTCCAGGATCGCGGACAAGAAAAAGGCCCCGGATCGCTCCGGGGCCTTCTTCGTATCTGCGGGTCGGCTTCGCTTACGAAGCGTAGAATTCCACGACCAGGTTCGGCTCCATCTTCACCGGATAGGGCACTTCGGCGAATTCCGGGGCGCGGACGAATGTGGCCGACAGGCCCTTCTGGTCGACGGTGATGTAGTCGGGGGTGTCGCGCTCGGCCGACTGCATGGCTTCCAGCACCAGGGCCATGTTGCGCGAACGCTCGCGCACGGAGACGACGTCGCCGGCCTGGACGCGGTAGCTGGCGATGTTGACGCGCTTGCCGTTGACCATCACGTGGCCGTGGTTGACGAACTGGCGGGCGGCAAACACGGTCGGCACGAACTTGGAGCGGTACACAACCGCGTCCAGACGGCTTTCCAGCAGGGCGATCAGGTTCTCGGAGGTGTTGCCCTTGCGGCGCGACGCCTCGTCATAGGTGCGGCTGAACTGCTTTTCGGTCAGGTTGCCGTAGTAGCCCTTGAGCTTCTGCTTGGCCTTCAGCTGCAGGCCGAAGTCCGAGACTTTCGACTTGCGGCGCTGGCCGTGCTGGCCGGGGCCGTAGGAACGCTTGTTGACCGGGGATTTCGGACGGCCCCAGATGTTCTCGCCCATCCGGCGGTCGATTTTGTACTTGGCGCTATGGCGCTTGGACATGCGTGTTCATTCTCTACTTCGACACCGGCCGGCCCCTCCCCAGATGGAGGCGCGATCTCAACGGCGGTCCAGGCGTCACCCGTCATGGAATCCAGCGCGGCCGGGCAAGCCCGACGCGAGGAAGGGCGGCTTATGGCGGCGGGGGGCGGCAAAGTCAATCAATGCTGACTGTTCAGCGGAACGGCCCCCTGAACACTACCGCCGCCCCCAGGGCGATCAGGCCGAAGCCCAGCAGGTGGTTCAGGGTCGGCTTCTCCCCCAGGTAGAAGATCGAGAACAGCACGAAGACCGAGAGGGTGATCACCTCCTGCATGGTCTTCAGCTCGGCGCCGCTGTAGCCGGCCCCGCTGCCGATGCGGTTGGCCGGCACCGCCAGCCAGTATTCGAAGAAGGCGATGGCCCAGCTGGCCATGACCGCGATCCACAACGGCGACGACTTGAACTTCAGGTGGCCGTACCAGGCGAAGGTCATGAAGACGTTCGAGGCCACCAGCAGCAGCACCGGCCCCAGGCGGGGCCAAATCGACGCCTCAGCCCTCGCCCGCCTCCTTCGCGGCCTTGGCGCCGGCCAGCGTGGCCAGGACCCGGCCCCGGCCCTTCGACAGGGCGGTGATGACGCCGCGGAAGGTGCGGACCTCCTGGTCGGTC
>CANJOB010000188.1 GCA_947475655.1 Caulobacterales bacterium
GAAGGCTCTATTTCTTTGAATCCGAGCGCGATCTGATCGCCGAACCGGTTTCCACTTCGGCGGATCGCGCTCATGCTTGCCAGCGGTGGGAGGCGGGCCTATCCCGTGCCCATGACCAGCCCCATAGACGCCGAACTCGACGCCCTGGCCGAGGAGTTCGAACTGCTGGGCGACTGGGAAGAGCGCTATCGCTATGTCATCGAGCTGGGCCGCACCCTGGAGCCCCTCAGCGAAGCCGAGCATTCCGACGCCAATAAGGTGCGCGGCTGCGCCAGCCAGGTCTGGCTGGTCAATGAGCGCGGGCCGGACGGGACCATGACCTTCCGCGGCGATTCCGACGCCCACCTGGTGCGCGGGCTGATCGCCGTGCTGCTGCGCCTCTACAGCGGCAGCTCCCCGGCCGAGATCGCCGCCTTTGACGCCCCCGCCGCCTTCACGCGCCTGGGGCTGACCGGGGCCTTGACCCAGCAGCGGTCGAACGGTCTGGGGGCGATGGTGCAGCGTATCCGGCGCGACGCCGAATCCCAGCTCTAGATCAAAGTCTTTGGATTTAGGCGGCCCGGATGCCGCTGCTGGTGGTCTGCGAGCCGACGATGGCGTCGTAGCCGAGGATCATGTCGACGTCGCGCCCGTTGCGGGCCAGGGGCAGGCGTTGCCACAGGATTGACAGGTGCGGCGCGCCCCGCCAGGCCAGATTGTGGCAGCCGACCAGAGGGCGGCGCTCGGCGGTGACCTTGTCGAGCTGTTCGCGCCAGTAGTCGGCGGCGGGGCCTGCGTAGACTTCCGAAAGGGTACGGCCGGTGATTTCGCGGCCATAGACAGTGTAGAGGCCGGTGCCCGCCAGGCGAAGGCGGTATTGCCCGGACGGATCGATGTCGATCAGGCTGATCGTCGGCAGTTGGCGCTTGAGGCGGAAGGGGTGCAGGTCGCCGCGGGAAGGCAGGCGGGCCTCGCGGCGAAGCGATGCCCAATAGGCAAAGACCTCCTCGTGCGCCCGACCGGCGACGGCTGAGATCCCCAATTGCCCACCCATATTCAGATTCCTTAACAAGCCCTTGGAATCGCGTCGAATCACTTATCGCTCATGGAGCGAATCGGCGTCCAGCGGAAAAGGGTTAACGCGAGGGGAAAGGAGCGTGGCGTCTCGTCGCGCGCAGGGCGCCAAGCTTGTGGAGAGGCTAGAAAAAACGCCCGCCGGCGGACCGGACGGGCGTTTGTCGTTTCTGCTTGGAAACTAATCCTAGCGCTTGCGCGCCACCTTGCGGCCACCCTGACCAAGGCCCATCTGCTTGGCCAGGTCGGAACGGGCGCGGGCGTAGTTCGGCGCGACCATCGGATAGTCCTTCGCCAGGCCCCACTTGGCCCGATAGTCTTCCGGCGACATGTTGTACTTGGTGCGCAGGTGCCGCTTGAGCGACTTGAATTTGCGGCCGTCCTCAAGGCAGATCAGGAAGTCGGGGGTGATCGACCGCTTCACCGGCACCGCCGGTTCCTTCGGCGTGGCTTCGACAGCCTCGCCCCCGGCCAGGACGCCCGCCAGAGAGCGATAAACGCTCTGGATCAAGGCTGGAAGATCAGCAGTCGATACCGTGTTGTTGCCGACGTACGCAGCCACGATGTCTGTCGTCATCTCAATGATTTCAGATTTTTCTTCCATGAGGCCGTTCCGTCTTAGTTTTGATTTGATGTCAGCGCTGAAACATATGATCAGCGCGAATACCTGTCCATATAGAGATTGCCACTGGCGGGCAACACCCCAGGCGCCGGAATTTGCATCGATTTGCTCGAGTTATTTCAAAACAAGTGCCAAGGCTGCTCTACGCCGCGGCGTGGAGATTTGCCCGCACGCGCCGGCCCGCTTGGCTGAACTAGCGGCTGAAGTCCGGCGACAGGGCCAGCATGGCGGTCCGCTGCGGGGCCGAATATTCGTCCACCGCGTCATCGTCGCCATCGCGGATGGCCTTGAGCAGCGCGGGGGTGAGGGCCGACGTCAAAGACCAGTTCCAGTAACGCAACACCGTTTGGGCGCGATCGACAGCCATGATGTCGTAGGCGATCACCGCCCGCTCCAGGCCAGGCGTCATGTGGCCGGCCTCGTCCGTCTCCGGCCGGCGCATGCCGCGCCACAGCGCCCGGATTGCCGCCTTGGGCAGGCCGGTGGCCTTGCACAGCACGGCGATCCCCTCCCCGCCCGCGTCGGTGAAAATCTTGGCCCCCGTGGTCGGCTTGAGGCCGGACAGGTACGAGATTTCCTCGGCCAATTCGCGGGTAAGGCCGCCGGCCGCGGCGGCCACGGCCTCGTCCAGGCTGTTGTAGGGGCTGCGGTCGAGGGCGGCGCGGTTGCGCTGGCGGCGTTCGATGAACTGCAGGCCCTTGCGCGATAGGGGGTCCTGCCAGTTCTCGGCGGCGGCGAGGGGGAATACGTCGCTGACGGCCTCCTGCAACACCTCCCGAGTGACGGCGAACCGCTGCAGGATCAGTTTTCGGTCCTCCGACGAGGCCCACCAGAAGATCACATAGGCGTGGCTGGGGCGGATTTCCGGCCGCCGCAGAAGCATGGGGGTGAGGCGCGGGTGCTCGCGGGTGCAGGCGACGATCACCTCCACCGCCGGAGCGCTGATCTTGGCCAGGTCGTTATGCAGCAGCGCCTCGATGGCCGGGAGGTCTCCGGTGGCCACCACCGACTCCGAGGCCAGTTCCGACAGGCCGCGCCGCGCGGCGGCGAGGCGCCGGTGCTCGGGCGTCGCCTGGCCGATGCAGTCGACCAGATCGGCGTCGGACAGATTCTGGCATTCGACCAGCAGCGGGCGGGCGACTTCGATGTCGTCGCGCAGCAGCAGGCGGGTCAGGGTGCTGGGCAGTTCGCTCAGGGTGGCCAGGCGGCGGGCGATGCGGGCGCGGGCCTCAACGCTTGCTTCCGGCAGCATCTCCACCAGCAGATCGGCGGTCATGGCGCGTTCGAAATTGTTGATTCGGCTGGCCGGCAGGCAGACCACGTCGGTCAGGCGCTTAAGCAGGGCGGTGCGCGAGCGGGACTCGACTTCCGGCGCCGCGGCCTTTTCCAGGTCGGGATCGATGGAAAGGGCGGATTCGCTCATGACGCCGATCATGGCCCGATCGGCGTTAACTCCCCGTTTCCGGTGAAGGCTAAGCTAGTTTGAAGCCGCGGCGGCCTGGGCCGGCAACAGGCCCATGCCCTGGGTGCCCGGTTTCACCGCCTGGGCTGCCGCGGCCAGCACCGGCGCCTGGGCCGGATGGTCGAGCAGGTCGATGGCTTCACGGATGAAGCGGGCGTGGGTGACAATGCCGATTTCCAGCCGCTCTCCGCCCAGTTCGACCTGCTGCGTCAGCAGGCCGGCGATGAACTGCGCGTCCTGCGCCGTCCCGGCCGCTCCGGGGCGGCGGCGGGAGCCCTGGGCCATATAGACCGGGCCGCCGGAATTGCCCGGGAACACCGCGAAATCGAGCAGGAAGGTCGGGTTGGCGGCCGAGGGCGCCAGGGGATAGGATGCCACACGCCCGGCGCGCAGGATCGGGAAACCCGCCGGGTTTGCCGACAGGCCGCGCGGGAAGCCCAGGGCCATCAGCTCGTCGCCGGGGCCGACCGCGAATTCGTTGAAGGTCTCGTCGCTGGCCAGCCAGGCCAGGGGGATCGCCGCCTTGGCGAATTCCGGCGGCGCTTCCACGGTCATCACCGCCACGTCGCGGGTGGGATGACGGGTCCACAGCGGGGTGACGTCGTCGCGGATCTTCAGGGCCGCGGGATCGTAGCGCCAGACGCCGTCGGCGGTGAGGTCGCGGTAGCCGATGCGGGCCTCGGCGCTGGGCATCTTGTCGAGCACGTGGCTGGCGGTGACCAGGACGATGCGCGGTTTGCCGTCCGGAGTCGGGGCGCTGATGAGGAACCCCGTCCCCACCGTCCGCGATCCAGCGCCGAGCGGTTGCTCAAGCTGCACGGTCGCCTTCATGAGATCCATGGAAAGATCCCAGGCCATGAGACTTAAATCCCCTGTTGCATCCCTATTTGATGTCGCGTCGTCCCCGAACACAAGCGGGCGGGATGACGCAGGCCAAGACGGGCAGTAGGAGACTTATATCATGACCAATACCGCACCCCCCGCCGCCCGCCGCGACCCGGTGACCACCACACAGCTTGGCCGTAGCCGCACCGACGACTACGCCTGGATAAAGGATTCCAACTGGCGCGCGGTGCTGCGCGATCCCAAGGCGCTGGACGCGGCGATCCGCGCGCACCTGGAGGCGGAGAACGCCTACACTGAAGCTGTGCTGGCGCCGACGAAAGCGCTGCAGGAACAGATTTTCGCCGAGATGAAGGGGCGGGTGAAAGAGGACGACAGTTCCCTGCCCGCGCCGGATGGGCCGTTCGATTACTACTCGCGCTTCGAGACCGGCGGCCAGCACCCGCTGCATTGCCGCAAACCCCGCGGCGCGGACGGTCCCGAGCAAATCCTCCTCGACGAGCCGAAAGAGGCGGCGGGCCTGGCCTTCTATCAAGTCGGTTCGGCGCAGCATTCGCCCGACCATTCGCTCTACGCCTACGCCGTCGATGCGCAGGGCTCGGAAGTGTACGAGATCCGCGTCAAGGACCTGGCCACCGGCGAGGTTCTGCCCGGCGCGGCGCAGAGCGCGGCCGGAGACTTCTGCTGGTCGCCCGACAGCGCGCACCTGTTCTGGATCTGGCGCTACGACGAGGGCCGGCCCTCGAAGGTTTTCCGCCGTCCGGCGCGCGGCGGCGCCCCTGACGACGTGCTGGTTTATCAGGAGGCGGACGAGGGA
>CANJOB010000189.1 GCA_947475655.1 Caulobacterales bacterium
GCTGAAGTAGGTCTGGCGGGCCGGGCCGTGGGGTCGCCCAGGGTCCGGTTCAGCGCCGCCGCCTCCCTGGCCAGCCTGGCCGCGATGCCGGGATCGAGGCTGTCGCCCTCGCGCAGCACGATATTGGCCAGTTCGTAGCCGCCGCTGGGCTTGAGGCGCGGTTCGATCCCCGTCAGCCGCTTGCCGCGCCAAAAGCCGAGCAGCACGCGCTCCTCCTCGGCGCGGATCAGCAGCACCGGTCCGCCGGCCAGGTAGACCAGGTGACCCCACTTGATGACCTCGTCCAGCGGCGCCGCGCCGCGCACCGCCGCCCGCAACCCCACCACCAGATCGCGCCGCCAGCCGGTGAGGGCGGCGACATAGGCGTCCGGCGACGCGGCGGGCTTGGCCTTCATCATGGTCCTACCCTGAAGCCAACGCCGCCGTTGGACCAGTCCCGGTCCAGACCTTAAGGTGGCCCAAAGGCGCCCGCGTTCGACAGGGCGCCGCGGTTGGGGAGCAGACATGACCTCTGCGGGTTTCGATGGCGCGCGGCCGGGAGCGACGGTCGATCTGGCCTCGGTGATGGACCGCCGATGGTCGGGCCTGCAGGTGCTGGTGCTGTTCCTGACCGGCTTCGCCATCGTGCTCGACGGGTTCGACAACCAGGCCCTGGCCTTCGTCCTGCCGGCTCTGCTGCAGGAATGGGACCTGCCGCGCAGCGCGTTCGCGCCGGTGCTGTCGGTCAGCCTGATCGGCATGACCGTGGGGGCGGCCGGCGCCGGCTATCTGGGCGACCGGTTCGGGCGCAAGCCGGCGCTGATCGGCTGTGTGCTGCTGTTTGGCCTGCTCACCGCCGCGGCGGGGCTGTGCGAGAACATCGGCCAACTGACCCTGTTGCGTTTCCTTGCCGGGCTTGGCCTCGGCGGCGCCATGCCCAACGCCGCCGCCCTGATCGCCGAGTTCACGCCGGTGCGGTCGCGTACCCTGGCGGTCAGTTTCACCGCCGTCTGCGTGCCGCTGGGCGGCGTTTTCGGCGGTGCGCTCACCGCCGCGATCCTGCCGGCGCTCGGCTGGCGCTCGCTGTTCCTTCTGGCCGGGATCGCGCCCGTCGCCCTGGCGCTGCTGCTTGCGGTGTGGCTGCCGGAATCGCCGCGCTTCCTGCTGCGGCGGGGCGACCCGAACAAGCGCCTGCCGGCCTTGATGCGGCGGATGGGAGCGGAGGTCACGGAGGCGACGGTGTTCGACGACCGCGCCGAACCTATGGTTCCAAGCGGCGGCGAGCGGGAGCGCCTGCTGTCACCCGCCAACCGCCGCAACACGCTCGCCATGTGCGTGGCGTTCTTCTTCACCCTGCTCGGCGCCTACGCCGGCATGAACTGGCTGCCGACCCTGATCGCCCAGGCCGGCTACAGCCTCGCCAACGCCAGCCTGGCCTTGATGGTGTTCAACATCGGCGGCGTCACGGGAGCGATTGTCGGCGGCTGGGCCGCCGGGGTGTTCGGCTCGCGCCGCACCCTCTACGCCCTGCTGGCGGTCGGGTTTGCCGCGTCGCTGGTGCTGGCGCGGTTCGGCTTCAGCCCCGCCGATGGAACCCTGGCGCTGTTTTGCCTGCTGGCGGTGCTCGGCTTCGCGGTGCCCGGAGCCCAGTCGGTGCTGACCGCCGTGGCGGCGCAGGTGTTCCCGACAGAACTGCGCTCGACCGGCGTGGGCCTCTCTATCGGCGTGGGCCGCGCCGGCGGCATCACCAGCGCCTTTGTCGGCGCCAGTTTCCTGGCCTGGAGCGGCCGGGGCGCCTTCTTCCTTATGATCGCCCTGGCCATCATCGGCGCCGCGCTGGCCCTGGCGGTGGTCAACCGGCACACGCCGGCGCGGGCCAAGGCAGCGTAAGGATGCCGTTCGCCGTCGTCTGCGCATCGCATACGCCGCTGATGCGGAACGGGGAGATAGACCCCGCCGCGCGGCGGTCGGTGGACACGGCGTTCGAAGGCCTGGCCGCGCGGATCGACCGGTTCGCGCCGGAGTTGGTGATCCAGTTCTCGCCCGACCATTTCAACGGCTTCTTCTACGACCTGATGCCGGCCTTCTGCCTCGGGGTGGAGGCCAGCGCCATCGGCGATTGGGACACCCATGCCGGCCCGCTCGACGTTCCGGCCGAGGAGGCCGCCGCGCTGGGCGCGGCTCTGATCGATGGCGGTATCGACCTGGCGGTGTCGCACAGGATGGTGGTCGACCATGGCTTCACCCAGGTGTGGGAGAAGATGTTCGGCTCGGCGCGGCGCGTGCCGATCATCCCGATCTTCATCAACAGCGCCGCGCCCCCTCTGCCGACGTTCAAGCGCGCGCGGCTGCTGGGCGAGGCGGCGGGCCGTTTCGCCGGGACCCTGAACCGGCGCGTGCTGTTCGCCGCCTCGGGCGGGCTGTCGCACGATCCGCCGTTCCCGGACCTAGCCACCGCGCCGCCGGACGTGCGCGCGCGGCTGATCGACGGCCGCAACCCGACGCGCGAGCAGCGGGCGGCGCGGGAGGACCGGGTTCAGGCGGCGGGCGCGGCCGCGGCGCGCGGGGAGGGGCCCTGTTTGCCGCTCGATCCTGATTGGGACCGGCGGGTGATGTCGCTGTTGCGCGACGGCGACCTGGCGGCCTTCGACGCCGTGAACACCAGCGAGGTGAGGGCCATCGCTGGGCGCGGTGGACCGGAGGTGCTGACCTGGGTGGCGGCTCACGCGGCGCTGGCGGCGGCCGGGCCCTACGAGACCAGCTTTGAATTCTATCTACCGGTTCCCGGCTGGGTCGCGGGAATGGGCATGACCTTTGGGGAAAGCCGCGCCTAGGCGGCCGACTTGCGCCGCCGGGTCATGACCCAGAAGCCGCCGGCCGCCCGCTGCAGCTGGTTGATCTCAAAATACGGGCACAGCCGCGGCAGCCACCAGGAAGTGGGTTTCTGGATCAGGTGCGCGTTCCGGCCGTCGGGTAGGATCTTGCGGGCCGGGCCCTCATGGATGGAAAAAAAGCCCTGGCCGTCGGTGATGCTAGCCAGTTCCCGCAGCACATTGTCGAGATATTGCTCCTCGATATGCTCCAGCACGTCGATACAGGCGACCAGAAGCGCGGGCCTGGGCGGGCCGTATTCGGGGAAGGCGGGGTCGTAGGGATAGTATTCGAAATCGGTCAGGCCTTCATCAATGAGGCCCTGGCGCAGCGAGCACTTGCCGGCGCCGTAGTCCGAGATCGCCGGCACCTTCTTCCGCTCCATGTAGGATTTCAGCAGCGGCGCGAAATGCCGCCCCATCGAGCCGTACTGCGGGTTCTCGTGCAGCGACTGCTGCATCTGACGGTATTCGTCGGAGATGGTGGATGGATCGGACATGGGCGGACCATAGCCCCGCGACGGCGGCTGTTCTAGGCGGGGGCAGATTCGCATCACATCCGAAAATCTGGCGGACACCCTCTCCGCCAGAATTTCCCCCATTATCATTCTCTAGCGGCCTCGAAATGGCGATAAAGCGCCATAATATCGGGGGTTTCTCGCCGAGACCCCTCACCACTATTCATGGACTATCCGTAGAAATCACCCCATAAGTGGTGGGTACGGTGGTGGGTACGGTGGTGGGTAGAAGGTTAGTTGGCCGCCATGGCGCTCACGACGCTCGAGATAAAACACGCCAAAATCGGCATGCATGCCGACGGGGGTGGGCTCTACCTTCAAGTCGCCAGGGGCGGCGGGAGGAGCTGGATATTCCGCTATCAGGTGAATGGGCGCCGTCGTGAGATGGGTCTGGGCTCCGTTGCGGACCTCAGCGTGACCAAGGCCCGGGCCTTGGCCGAAGAGCTCAAGGCCCTGACTAAAAGGGGCCGTGACCCCCTCGAGGAAAAGAAGGCCGCCGAGGCCCAGGAGGCGCTTTCCGCGGTCGAGGAGGCGAAGAGGGAAGTCCTAGCAGGACAGACCTTCCACGCCGTCGCCACCGAATATATCGGCGCCCACGAGGCTGGGTGGAAGAATGCCAAACACGCCCAGCAGTGGGCCAACACCCTCAAGACCTACGCCTATCCGAAGATCGGCGACTTGCCGATCAGCGAGGTGACCACTGAGCACGTCCTTGAGATCCTCAAACCGCTCTGGTGGGCCAAGTCAGAAACGGCAACGCGCGTCCGCTCCCGGCTCGAGCTCGTGATCGATTATGCAAAGGCGCGTGGATGGTTCGAGGGGACGAACCCGGCGGTCTGGCGCGGGCACCTCGCATCGCTGCTCCCAGCCTCGTCGAAAGTGAAACGCGTTCGCCACCACCCGGCGCTGTCGTGGAACGACATGGCCGCGTTCATGGCTGAGCTAAAGTCGATGCCGGGCATGGGCGCCAGGGCGCTCGAGTTCACGGTCTTGACTGCGGCGCGCTCTGGGGAAGTCCGTGGAGCTGCCTGGGCGGAGATCGACCTGGAGACCAAAGTGTGGACGGTGCCGGGTGCGCGCATGAAGGCGACCAAGGAGCACCGGGTGCCGTTGTCCAACGCGGCGGTCGCCTTGCTGGAGATGCTGCCCAGGGTAAGTGGTGAGGACCTGATCTTCCCTGGCGCTCGGTCACGCCGTCCGCTTTCCGACATGAGTTTGTCCGCCGTGCTTAAGCGGATGAAACAGACCGAAGTTACCGTGCATGGGTTCCGTTCGACCTTCCGGGATTGGGCAGCAGAGACCACTCTGCATCACCCCGACCTTGTGGAACTGGCCCTGGCCCACGCCATCGCAAACAAGGTCGAGGCAGCCTATCGGCGAGGTGA
>CANJOB010000190.1 GCA_947475655.1 Caulobacterales bacterium
AGGCGGATGCCCGAAGTGATGGTGAAGGGCGCGGTATCGAACGGCACGCTGTTCTTGTTGCAGGTGATGAAGGCCCGCTTCAACGCCTTTTCGGCGTCGCGGCCGGTGACGCCCTTGCGGCGCAGATCGGCGCTCATCAGGTGGGTGTCGGTGCCGCCAGCGACGATGGAGAGGCCCGCCGCCTGCAGGGCGTCGGCCAGGGCGTGGGCGTTCTTGACCACGCTCGACGCGTAGAGCTTGAACTCCGGCTGCAGCGCCTCGCCGAACGACACCGCCTTGGCGGCGATCACATGCATCAGCGGCCCGCCCTGGATGCCGGGGAAGATGGCCGAATTGATCTTCTTGGCGACCGCCTCGTCATTGGTCAGCACCATCCCGCCCCGCGGGCCGCGCAGGGTCTTGTGGGTGGTGGTGGTCACCACGTGGGCGTGTGGCACCGGGTTGGGGTGCGCGCCCCCGGCGACCAGGCCAGCGAAGTGGGCCATGTCGACCATCAGGTAGGCGCCGACGCTGTCGGCCACTTCGCGGAACTTGGCGAAATCGATCACCCGGCTGTAGGCGCTGCCCCCGGCGATAATCAGCTTCGGCTGCTCGCGCTTGGCGATCTCGGCCAGTGCGTCGTAGTCGATCAGGCAGTCCTGCTGGCGCACCGTGTAGGCCACCGGCTTGAACCACTTGCCGGACTGGTTCGCCGGGCTGCCGTTGGTCAGGTGGCCGCCGGCCGAGAGGTCCATGCCCATGAAGGTGTCGCCGGGCTGCAGCAGGGCGTTGAATACCGCCTGGTTGGCCTGGCTCCCTGAGTGCGGCTGCACATTGGCGAAGCCGGCGCCGAACAGCGCCTTGGCCCGCTCGATGGCCAGGGTCTCGATCTCGTCGACGTATTCGCAGCCGCCGTAGTAGCGCTTGCCCGGATAGCCCTCGGCGTACTTGTTGGTCAGGATCGATCCCTGGGCCTCAAGCACCGCGCGGCTGACGATGTTCTCCGAGGCGATCAGCTCGATCTGCTGCTGCTGGCGCTGCAGTTCCTTGTCCACCCAGCCCTGAATCGCCGGATCGGCGCGACCGAGGCCGGCGCCGAAGAAGGCGGCTGCGGGCTTGGAATCGGTCTGGGCGGTGGTCATGGCGGCGGTTCCTGGTGGATGGCGGCCCCTCTTTAACCTGCCCGCCGGATCGATCAACGCCTGTTGGAACCGTTTCGGCGGTATGCGCGTTCGGGTTGCCAACCCGTAGATGGGTTCGTGTGGGGATGATTATGCCATTGAGAGAAGATGACGGGGCCGGCCGCAGCGACCGTCAGGAGCTGCTGGGACTGAGCGCCGAGATCGTGGCCGCTTATGTGGCTCAGAACGAACTTCCCGCCGCCAGCCTGCCGGACCTGATCCAGTCGGTCCACGCGACCTTGAGCGGCCTGGGCGCCTCCGCCCCCGCCGCCGCGCCGCCGCCGCGCCAGAAGCCGGCAGTGTCGGTCGGCCGCTCGATCCACAACGACTACCTGGTCTGCCTGGAGGACGGGGCGAAGCTCAAGATGCTCAAGCGCTACCTGCGGTCACGCTACAACCTGACCCCCGACGAATACCGCCGCCGCTGGGGCCTGCCGCCCGACTACCCGATGGTCGCGCCCGGCTACGCCGCCCGGCGCTCGGAATTCGCCAAGCAGATCGGCCTGGGCAAGGGCGTCAGAAGCCGGCGGAAGTAGCCAGGCCGCGCAGCCGCCCATTCTGATTGAGTTTAGGCGGCGTAGCCGCCCAGGCGCGCCACGTTGCAGCGCGACCACAGCTTCGACATGGCGTCGACCAGGTCGCGCATCATCTCGTCGGTGTGGAATGGGGTCGGGGTGAAGCGCAGGCGCTCGGTGCCGCGGGCCACGGTGGGATAGTTGATCGGCTGCACATAGATGCCGTGATCGCTGAGCAGCAGGTCGGACACCAACTTGGTGTGGACCGGGTCGCCGACCAGCACCGGCACGATGTGGCTCTGCGACGGCATCACCGGCAGGCCGGCCTCGGCCATCATGCGTTTGAGGGTGGCTCCGCGCTCCTGGTGGGCGACACGAATCTCGTTGTGGTCCTTCAGCCAGCGGACGCTGGCGGCCGCCCCGGCGGTCAGGGCCGGCGGCAGGGATGTGGTGAAGATGAAGCCGCTGGCATAGGAGCGGATCGCGTCGACGATCACCGCGTCGGCGGCGATATAGCCGCCCATGACGCCGAACGCCTTGCCCAGCGTGCCTTCGCAGATGTCGATCTGGTCCATGACCCCGTCGCGCTCGGCGACGCCGCCGCCACGCCGGCCGTACATGCCCACAGCATGGACCTCGTCCAGATAGGTCATGGCGCCGTAGCGCTTGGCCAGGGCCACCGTGCCCGGCAGGTCGGCGATGTCGCCGTCCATGGAATAGACGCTCTCGAAGGCGATCAGCTTGGGCGCGTCGGCCGGGGCCGCGGCCAGCAGGGCCTCAAGATGGGCCAGGTCGTTGTGGCGGAACACATGCTTCTCGCCGCCGCCGGCGCGGATGCCGGCGATCATCGAGGCATGGTTCTGGGCGTCCGAGAAGATGATCAGCCCGGGTAGGATCTTGTACAGGGTCGACAGCGTCGCCTCGTTGGAGACGTAGCCCGAGGTGAAGACCAGGGCCGCTTCCTTGCCGTGCAGGTCGGCCAGTTCGGCCTCCAGCTCGACGTGGCTGTGGTTCGTGCCGGAAATGTTGCGGGTGCCGCCCGAGCCCGAACCGTGGGCGTCGATGGCGCTGGTCATGGCGTCCAGAACGACGGGGTTTTGGCCCTGACCGAGGTAGTCGTTGGAGCACCAGACCACCACGTCGGACTCCACGCCCTCCGGGCTCGTCCAAGTGGCCCGCGGGAACTCGCCGCGATGACGCTTGAGATCGGCGAATACACGGTAACGTCCTTCAGACCGGACGCGTTCGACCGCATCCTGGAAAGCCGCCTTGTAATCCATCGTCTTAACGCTCCGAGCCTTCCCAACACTTATACGGCGGTGAAGGCGTAAACCCCTTTGTACGTCGGGGCTTCTCGCATGCGAGCGCCGACGCTGTCCAGATGTGCGGCCTCTCATGAGAGCCGTTAGCAAATAGGCCGCAGGCGCGGCCGACCTGCCTTGATCTCGATCAACGCCGCCGCATGAACCGCAGGACGAACTGGTCGGTCTTGCCGGCCACGCCCTCCTGATAGCGGCCCGTCCTGGGGTCGGTCGGATCGGCCAGGATCGTGCTCTCCCCGGTCAGGATGAAGCCGGCCGCCGTGGCCTCGGCCACGACCATGGCCAGATCGACCCGGCCCAGCGAGGCGGCGTCGCGGGCGCCCGAGCCCGGCGCGCCGCCGAAATCGACCACCACATAGGTCCCGCCGGGCTTGAGCGCGGCGAAGGCCTGGGCGTGGAACTTGCGCATGTCGACCGGGCCCAGGATCGGCGACTTCATGTCGTGGTAGTGCTGGCCGTTGAAGATCAGGTCCAGGCGCTCAGGGACCACGAAGTCCGACACGTTTCGCACGTAGAGCATGGTGTTGGCGTAGTTCGGGTCGCGGGTGATCGGAGCCACGGTCGGCTCGCGGTCGGCCAGCTTGGTCAGCTCGTCCGGCACATAGGCGTAGACCTTGCCGCGGGGCCCGACGGCCTTGGACAGGATGCGGGTGAAGTAGCCGGCGGCGGGAATCAGGTCGACGACCCGGGCCCCCGGGCGCACTCCGGCGAAGGCCAACAGCTGCGACGGCATCATGGCCGCGTCGCGGGCGGTGTCGGCCCCGGGTCGCGCCGGGTCGGAGACAGCGGCGATGATGTGAGCCGGAACCCCGCCGATTCCCGGCGGCGGCGGCGGCGTGGTGGCGCAGGCCGAGAGGATCAATGCCGCGCCGACGGCTACGGCGCCCGCACGCAAACCCGAAATCCGCATAAACTCCTCCCGCGATTTGGTCGGCACTCTAACCTAAGGTGGTAGCCGAGTCAGCCCAGAGCCTTCCCGGTTCGGCGGGAATCCGCCAGACCGGATCAGAAGGCCCTGTTTTCATAAGTTTGGGGCCTCTCCGAGGCGGCGAAACCGCTCACACTTTCGCCTGAGAGGCCCCAAGCGCCTTCCCTGTTTGCAGGGAATCCTCCGCACCGGAACAGAAGGCCCTGTTTCCACAGGTTTAGGGCCTCTCTTGCGCGGGAACACCGCTCACACTTGATGGCGGGGGCGATTACCCGCACCTTGGCCGCCATGAGCTACGTCCTCGAGCCCTCCGAAGGACCCCGCCCGGCCGGCGACGGCCGCTCGCTGGTGATGCTCAACTACGGCCTGCTGTTCGTCTCGATCTTCTTCGCCGGGGTGCCGGCCCTGATCGCCGTCGCCCTGGCCTATTCGCAGCGGCCCAAGGCCCCGCCATTGCTGCGCACCCACTACAGCTACCAGATCGGCCTGTTCTGGACCGCCTTCTTCATCGCCCTGCTAGCCGGGTCGCTGGGCTTTTCCGGCCTGGTGCTGGCGGTGATCGAACTGCTGTCGGCCGGCGCCGAGAGCGCGGTTTCCGGCTTCCGCATCTGGAAGCTGAACGTGCACGGCGAGATCATGGTGCTGATGGTGGCCGGCGCCCTGCTGGCGGCGGCGGACGCCGTGCTGCTGATGGTCTGCTCGGGTTTCGGCTTCATCCGGCTTGCATCCAACCGGTCCTTGCGCAAATCAGCGGCATGAGCCTGCCTCCCCTCGCCGCCTACC
>CANJOB010000191.1 GCA_947475655.1 Caulobacterales bacterium
ACACCGCCGGTCTGCGCCGCAAGGCGCGCGTGCAGGAGACGCTGGAGAAGCTGTCCACCTCCGACACCATCCGCGCCATCACCTTCGCCGAGGTGGTGATTCTGGTGATGGACGCCAACAACGCCTTCGAGACCCAGGACCTGCAGATCGCCGACCTGATCGAGCGCGAGGGCAGGGGCGTGGTCTTCTGCATCGCCAAGTGGGACCTGGTGGAGAACCCGCAGGAGCGGCTGGCCGAGTTGCGCGAGATCGCCGACCGCATGCTGCCCCAGGTGCGCGGGGCGCCCCTGGTGGCCCTGTCGGCCGAGACCGGGCGCAACCTCGACAAGCTGATGCCGGCCGTCTTCCAGCTGCACAAGAACTGGTCGACCAAGGTCAAGACCCGGGACCTCAACGACTGGCTGGCCATGGCGGTCCAGAGGCACCCGCCGCCAGCTGTGAACGGAAAGCGGATCAAGCCCAAGTACGCCGCCCAGCTCAAGGGCCGGCCGCCGACCTTCGTGCTGTTCGCCAGCCGCGCCGAACACATGCCCGACCACTATCGACGCTACCTGATCCACTCGATCCGCGAGAGCTTCGACCTGCCGGGCGTGCCGATCCGCATCACCATCAAGTCGGGCAAGAACCCCTACGCCGAGGAAGGCGACGGCAACCGCCGCCAGGTGCATCGCGAGGGCGGTCCGTCCAAGAGCTCGGTCAAGAAGGCCGAGCAACGGAAGAAGCAGACCAAGGAGATCGTCGAGGCCAAGGAGGCCCGCGAAGCCGAGGCCAAGGCCGCCGCGACCCCGGCGCCGGTGGTCGAAAAGCCGACCAAGACCGTCAACCCGCCCAAGGCCAGGACGATCCGCAAGAAGCCGGCGGCCAAGCCGGTGGTGAAGAAGGCGACCGCCAAGGCCGCCGCCGCCAAGGGCCGCAAGCATGCCGCGCGCGTGCCCACCACCAATAAGCTGCGCAAGCCCGCCGACCGCAAACCGGCCACCGGCGGCAAGGCCAAGGCCAAGCGCCCGCCTGGGCGGAAGTAAAACGCCCCCTCAGTCACCTTTGGTGACAGCTCCCCCGCTTTGCAGGGGAGCATGAGTGGCGCTCATCCTCCCCTGCGAAGCGGGGGAGGTGGATCGGCGCGGAGCGCCGAGACGGAGGGGGCGAATCGGCAGCGCCTACCCCTCGAAGTGCACCAGCAACTCCGGCTCGCGGTCGGGCCGCGCCAGGTTCACCACCGTTGGGATGATCGCCTCGGGCAGGGGCCACTGGGTGGCGTCCTCGCCGGGGAAGGCGGTCGCGCGCATGCGGGTGCGCATCACGCCGGGGTCGAGGATGACCGGGCGAACGGGGGTGTTCTCCATCTCGTCGGCATAGACCCGCACCACGGCCTCCAGCGCCGCCTTGCTGGCGGCGTAGGCGCCCCACAGGGCGCGCGGGCGGCGGGCGACGCCGCTGGTGATGAAGATCGGCCGGGCGGCCGGCGCGCGGCGGAACAGCGGGTCGAACGAGCGGATCAGCCGATAGGCGGCGGTGGCGTTGACGGCCATGACCCGGTCCCAGGTGTTGGGCTCAAGGTGAGCGACGGGCGTCATCTGGCCAAGGTCGCCGGCCGCGTGGACCAGGGTGTCCAGCTTGCCCCAGCGCTCGTAGATGGCCGCGCCCAGCCGGTCGATCGCCTTGCCGTCCTTGATGTCGGCGGGGACGAGGGTGGCGGCCTCGCCGGTGGCCTTGGTGATCTCGTCGTCGAGCTCTTCCAGGGCGCCCTGGGTGCGGGCGACGCAGATCACATGGGCGCCGGCCTGGGCCAGGCCGAGGGCGCAGGCGCGGCCGATGCCGCGCGACGCGCCGGTGACCACGGCGGTCAGGCCGGCGAGAGGTTTGTCTTCAGTCGTCATGGGCGGGGGTTTAGCGGCAGGAAGCGCTGTTGTCTCGGTTCCGGCTCAACATTCCGCTCATCCCCGCTTTCGCGGGGATGAGCGGTTTTTTTAGTTTCAGGCGCTCATCAGGAACGACAGCTGGCGTTCGTCCGCTTCGTTGCGGCCCTCGGCGATCTCGCGGTCGAGCAGGCGGGTGGGATAGTCGCCGGTGAAATAGTGGTCGGTGAACTGCGGCTGGGCCGGATCGCGTTTCCCCGCGCCCAGGGCTTCGTAGAGGCCGTCGACCGACAGGAAGCCCAGGCTGTCGACCTCAAGATAGGCCGCCATCTCCTCCATCGACTTGGTCGCCGCCAGCAGCTGTTCGCGCTCGGGCATGTCGATGCCGTAAAAGTCCGGCCACAGGATCGGCGGGCTGGCCGAGCGCAGGTGCACTTCCTTGGCGCCCGCCTCGCGCACCATGCGCACGATCTTCAAGCTGGTGGTGCCGCGGACGATGGAGTCGTCGATCAGCACCACACGCTTGCCTTCAAGCACGGCGCGGTTGGGGCTGTGCTTCATGCGCACGCCCAGCTCGCGGATATGCTGGGTCGGCTGGATGAAGGTGCGGCCGACGAAGTGGCTGCGGATGATCCCGAGCTCGTAGGGAATGCCGCTCGCCTGCGCGAAGCCCAGCGCCGCCGGAACGCCGCTGTCGGGCACCGGCACCACCACATCGGCCTCGACGCCGGTCTCGACGGCCAGGCGCCGGCCCATATTCTTACGCACATCGTAGACCGAGCGTCCGTCGACCACGCTGTCGGGGCGGGCGAAGTAGACGTATTCGAACACGCACGGGCGCGGCTGGGCGGCGGGAAACGGCCGCAGGCTTTCGACGCCGTCCTCGGAGATGACGATCACCTCGCCGTGGCCGATGTCGCGCACGAATTTCGCGCCGATCACGTCCAGGGCGCAGCTCTCGGATGCCAGCACCGGCTTGCCGTTCAGGTCGCCCAGCACCAGCGGCCGGATGCCCAAGGGATCGCGGCAGCCGATCAGCTTCTTGTTGGTCAGGGCCACCAGGGCGTAGCCGCCCTCGATCTGCTTCACCGCGTCGATGAAGCGGTCGACGATCTTCGCCTTCCGCGACCGCGCCAGCAGGTGAAGGATCACCTCAGAGTCCGAGGTCGACTGGAAGATCGCCCCCTCGTTCACCAACCGCTCGCGCAGGGTGAGGAAGTTGGTCAGGTTGCCGTTGTGGGCCAGGGCCATGCCGCCCGATTCCAGGTCGGCGAACATCGGCTGCACATTGCGCAGGAAGCTTGCCCCGGCGGTGGAATAGCGGGTGTGGCCGATGGCGGCGGTTCCGGGCAGGCGCTCGACCAGGTCGGGGCCGCCGAAGGCCTCGTCCACATGGCCCATATGCCGCTCGGTGTGGAACCTCTGGCCGTCGAAGGTGGCGATGCCGCAGGCCTCCTGGCCCCTGTGCTGCAGGGCGTGCAGGCCGAGCGCGGTCAGGGCCGCCGCGTCGGGCGCGCCGTACACGCCGAACACGCCGCACTCCAGCCGCAGGGTGTCGTCTTCGGGGTCACGCCAGGAGAGCGTCATCGCGTGGTTTCCACCAGGTCGTCCAATCGCCGCCGTTCGCCGTCGCTATAGCCTTCCTCGGGGTCGTATGTCGCCCCCTGTCGCACGGCTGACGTAATCGCCGCACCCATTTCGCCGGCGCGGGGGGCGAACACCTTCAGCACCTTGCCGCTGGCCTCGGTCAAGGGGAACAGCCTGGCCTGCGCCACCCAGGCCGGTCCGGCCCCTTCGGCGGCGGCGGCGTGGAACAGCAGGTTGAACATTCCCAGCACCACGAAGGCACGCAGCAGGCCAAAGCCCATGCCGACGGTGCGGTCCAGGGCGCTCAGGGCGCCGTGGGTCTGAATCCTCTGGCTGATGTTGGCGCCGAAGATGCGCAGGACCAGATAGACGATGACGAACACCACGAGCATGGCGACGGCGGCGGCCATCCATTCCGGGTCCATCATCTCCTGCACGATCGGGCCCGTGAAGCGCAGGCAGTAGATGGCGATCACCGCCGCGACCAGGAACGACATCACCCGCACCACCTGATCTGCCGCGCCCTTCATCAGCCCGTTCAGGGCCGAGATCAGCAGCAGCAGGCCGGCGATGACGTCGAAGATCTTCATCGCTTGCCGGCGGTCCAGTCCTGCTCGCCGATCCGGCGCACGGCTTCCGCCAGGCGTGAGACGGCGGCGGTCTTCAGCGGCGCCTCGGCGCCCGCCGGCAGGGGCGGGCACAGCGCTTGGCCAAAGCCCAGCTTGGCGGCTTCCTTGAGGCGCGCGTCCATGCGGCTGACCGCGCGCACGTCGCCCGACAGGCTGATCTCGCCGAACACCACGCAGTCCTGCGGCAGGGCTTCGTCCAGCGCCGACGACGCCAGGGCCGCCGCCGCCGCCAGGTCCGCCGCCGGTTCGGTGATGCGCAGGCCCCCGGCCACGTTCAGATAGACGTCGCGATCGCCGAGCGAGAGACCGCAGCGCGACTCCAGCACCGCCAGCACCATGGCCAGCCGCCCACTGTCCCAGCCGACCACCGCCCGCCGCGGCGTGCCGTAGGCCGACGGCGCCACCAGGGCTTGGAATTCCACCAGCACAGGCCGCGACCCCTCGATACCGGCGAACACCGCCGCCCCCGCCGACCGTGCGCCGCCTTCGCTTAAGAAAAGCGCCGAGGGGTTGGAAACTTCGCGCAGGCCCGCGTCGCCCATCTCGAACACCCCGATCTCGTCGGTGGCGCCGAAACGGTTTTTGGCCCCGCGCAGCACGCGGAACGGATAGCCGCGCTCGCCCTCGAAGC
>CANJOB010000192.1 GCA_947475655.1 Caulobacterales bacterium
CGCCGACGCCGGCGTGCTCGAACTGCAAAAATACGTCGACACCCTGATCGTCATCCCCAACCAGAACCTTTTCCGCATTGCCAATGAGCGCACCACCTTTGCCGAGGCCTTTGGCATGGCCGATCAGGTGCTGCATTCGGGTGTGCGTTCGATTACCGACCTGATGGTGCTGCCGGGCCTGATCAATCTCGACTTCGCCGACGTCCGCACGGTCATGACCGAGATGGGCAAGGCCATGATGGGCACCGGTGAAGCCACCGGCGAGGATCGCGCCCTGCGCGCGGCCGAGAACGCCATCCAGAACCCGTTGCTGGACGAAGTGTCGCTCAAGGGCGCCAAGGCCGTGCTGGTCAACGTCACCGGCGGCCTGGACATGACCCTGCTGGAAGTGGACGAGGCGGCCAACGCCATCTCCGACCAGGTCGACCCGGAAGCCAACATCATCTTCGGCGCCGCCTTCGATCCCAGCCTGGACGGCATGATCCGCGTCTCGGTGGTCGCCACCGGCATGGACGGCGCCGCCATGGCCGCTATCGAGCCCAAGGCCACGACCCGCACCGTCTCGGCCCCCGCGCCGCTGGTGATGGAACAGCGCCAGCCCGAGCCGCAGGCTTACGAGCCCGCGCAGCAGGTCGCCCGCGCGCCCCTGGCCGAGCAAGCGTATGAAGCCGCCGAGCCGGCCCGCGAGGACTCCCAGGCCGACCTGGGCTTCGAACTGCCGCAGCCCGTCGAGGAAGCCCGTCCGATCACCCGCATCGCCGACCCGATGGTCGCGGAGGACGAGCCCCTCTTCACCGAACCCCGTTACGAGGAAGACCGGCGCCAGCAGAAAAGCGGCGGTTTCTTCAGCATGTTCGGCGGCGGCCGCCCCCGCTACGACGAGCCCGAAGCCGCGGCTCCGCAGTCGCCGGCTCCCCGCGTCCACGCAAGCTCGGCTCTGGCCGCCGCCCCGGCGGAAGAGGCCCAGGCGGTTGAGGGCGAGGACCTGGAAATCCCGTCTTTCCTCCGCCGTTCGGCCAACTAAATCGCCACGGGAAGACTTCGCCTTTAAGGCGAAATTAACCGCGCAATCCCTTACGGGAGCGGAGAAACAATCCGCAACAGGACTTGTTTTGTCGCGGTGCAGCATAGGCCCTAGAGGTCTGGCTGCAGACTAGAGGACGTTCGTGTCGATCGATAAGCAGCATACGGTGGCAGGCCCGGTGATCTTCGCCGGCGTTGGCTTGCACAGCGGCGCGCACACGCGCGTGGCGATCCGTCCGGCTGGGGCTGACACCGGCATCGTCTTCCTGCGCACCGACATCCGCGACCGCGACAACCGCGTGCCCGTTTCCGGCGCGGCGGTGTGCCAGACCCGCCTGTCGACTGTGATCGGCAACATGATCGGCGTCACGGTCAGCACCATCGAGCACCTGATGGCCGCCCTGTCGGCCCTTAATATCGACAACGCCATCATCGAACTGGACGGGCCGGAATGCCCGATCATGGACGGTTCGTCCGAACCGTTCGTGCGTCTGCTCGACCGTGCCGGGGTCAAGGCCCAGGACTCGGTCCGCCGTTATATTGAGGTGCTGCAGCCGATCGAGGTGGTCTCAGGTGACAAGCGCGCCGCCCTACTACCGTGCGAACGGTTCGAGGTCGCCTTCGAGATCGAGTTCCCCACCAGCGCCATCGGCCGCCAGTCGGTCGACCTGGCCGTGGACGAACAGAGCTTCCGCAGCGAACTGGCCGACTGCCGCACCTTCGGCTTCCTGGCCGAGGTCGAGGCCCTGCGCGCCGCCGGCCTCGCTCGCGGCGGCTCGATGGAGAACGCGGTGGTCATCGACGGCGACCGCATCCTCAACCCGGAAGGCCTGCGCCGCCCGGACGAATTCGTGCGCCACAAGGCCCTGGACGCCGTGGGCGACCTTTATGTGCTGGGCGCGCCGATCCTGGGCCGCTTCGAGGGCCGTTTCGCCGGCCACGCCCTGAACAACGACCTGGTGCGGGCGCTGCTGGCCGCGCCGCACGCCTGGCGCTACCGCCCGGCGGCCGAACTGCTGGCCAAGGCGGTCTAGCGGCGCCACGCCGCCGTTCTCATCGTTTGCGACGCCCGCCCGCTGGTGTAGAAGCAGAGGACTTTTGGCGCGGGGGCGGCGCCGTGTTTCGCAAGGTGAAGATCCGTGTTTGTCTCCCGCCGTTCCAAGATGCTCCTGACCGCCGCTGCGGCCACCCTTCTGCTCGCCGGTTGCGCGGGTACGAAGAAGAACGCCGAACTGGCCTATGAGGAGCGCCCGGTCGAGCTGCTCTATTCCACCGGCGCCGACCGGCTGGACCGCCGCCAGTGGGACGACGCGGTGCAGTACTTCCGCGAGGTGGAGCGCCAGCACCCCTATTCGGAGTGGTCGCGCCGGGCGATCCTGATGACCGCATACGCCCACTACCAGTCTAACGCTTATGCCGACGCCATCGGCGACGCGGACCGGTTCCTCGCCCTGTATCCGGGCAACCCGTCGGCAGCCTACGCCTACTACCTGAAGGCCATCTGCTACTTCGAGCAGATCGTCGACGTGAACCGCGACCAGGCCTACACCGAACTGGCCCAGAATGGCCTGCGCGAGGTGGTGCAGCGCTTCCCCAACGGCGAATACGCCCAGGACGCCCGGCTGAAGATCGACATGGTCAACGACCAGCTAGCCGGTAAGGAAATGACCATCGGCCGCTACTATCTGCGCCAGGGCGACACCCTGGCCGCCACCGGCCGGTTCCGCACCGTGATCGACAAGTACCAGACCACCAGCCACACGCCCGAAGCACTCTATCGCCTGGTCGAGACCTACCTGACGCTCGGCCTGATGGAGGAAGCCCGGCGAAACGGGGCGGTGATGGGCTACAACTTCCCGGGCGACCCCTGGTACGGCGACGCCTACCGGCTGCTGACCGATAACGGCCTGCGCCCGCAGGTCGAGCCGCGCACGCCGGGGGCCAAGCAGAACTTCCTGACCCGCCTGATCCGCAACAAGGAAGCCACCCCGCCGCCTCCGGGCGAGAAGCGCGAGCCCAAGGGCTTCAGCGCGAGCGTGCTCGGCCTCTAACAACGCTTTGATCCGCGAAGATTCTGGGCGATCCTCCCGGTCATGCTGATCGGGCTTGGCGTCCGCGATGTCGTGCTGATCGAGACCCTCGACCTGAGTATCGGGCCGGGGCTCACCGCCCTGACGGGCGAGACCGGCGCGGGCAAATCCATCATCCTCGACGCCCTGGGCCTGGCGACAGGCGCGCGGGCCGAGGCGGGGCTGGTGCGCCGCGGCGCGGCCCAGGCCAGCGCCGCCGCCATCTTCGCCCTCAGCCCCAACCACGCGGTCTGGGCCCTGCTGGACGAGCGGGGGCTTTCCTACGATCCGGGCGAGGATCTGGTGCTGCGGCGGGTTCTGGGGGCCGACGGCCGCAGCCGGGCCTTCGTCAACGACCAGTCGACCAGCGTCTCGACCTTGAAGGAACTGGGCGCCTTGCTGATCGAGGTGCATGGCCAGCATGAGACCGTCGGCCTGCTCGATGCGCGCACGCACCGGCCGCTGCTGGACACCTTCGGGGCGGTCAGCGCCGGGGCCGTGGCCGGCGCCTGGAGCGCCTGGCGCGCGGCGCGTGAGACCCTGGAGGCCCTGCGTGACGCGGCTGAGCGCTCCGCCGCCGAGACCGAGGAACTGACCCTGCGCCTGGCCGAACTGGACCGGCTCGACCCGCGCGAGGGCGAGGAAACCGAACTGGCGCAACAGCGCGCCGTGCTGGGCTCGGCCGAGAAGGCCCTGGCCGACATCGCCGCCGCCCGCGAGGCCTTCAACGGCGAGGTCCTGGCCGGCCGCATCGCCGCCGCCTTCCGGGCCCTGGACCGCGCCCGGGACAGCGCGGTGCGCGCCGGCGCCCCGCCGGAAAGCCCCGCCGTCGCCAAGGTTGCCGCCGCGCTTGAGGCAGTCGACCGCGCCGGGGTCGAGGCCACCGAGGCCACGGCCGCCATCGACGCGGCGGCCGAGGGCTTCGATGTCGAGCCCGAAGCCCTGGAGAAGGCGGAGGAGCGGCTGTTCGCCCTGCGCGCCGCCGCCCGCAGGCTGTCGACCACGGTGGACGCCCTGCCGGGCCTGCGGGTGTCGTTCGCCGCCGCCCTGGAGGCCGCGCACGGCTCGGGCGAGGCGCTTAAAGTCGCGGAGAAGGCCGCCGCCTCCGCCCGTGACGCCTATCTCGCCGCCGCCGGCGCGCTCTCGGCCGAACGCCGAGCCGCCGGCGACCGCCTGGCCGCCGCCGTGGAGGCCGAGCTGGCGCCGCTGAAACTGACCAGCGCCCGCTTCCGCGTCGCCGTCGATCCGCTCGACGAGGGCAGGGCGGGTCCGTCGGGCCTGGACCGCATTGCGTTCGAGATATCCACCAACCCCGGCGCGGCTTTCGGGGAATTGGGCCAGATCGCTTCCGGCGGCGAACTGGCGCGCCTGGCCCTGGCGCTCAAAGCCGCCCTTGCGGCGCGCGGGAACGGACCGCAGCCGCTGATGATCTTCGACGAGGTCGACCAGGGCGTCGGCGGGGCCGTGGCCGACGCGGTGGGCCTGCGCCTCAAGCGCCTGGCGGCCAGCGCCCAGGTGCTGGTGGTCACGCATAGCCCGCAGGTGGCGGCCCGCGCCGACCAGCAGTGGAAGGTGGCCAAGGCCGGTGACGGATCGGCGGTGCGCACCGC
>CANJOB010000193.1 GCA_947475655.1 Caulobacterales bacterium
ACAGGGACTCTTGAAATTGATTCAGATCGAGTCGATCGATGCCGACGGCAAGGCGATCGATCTAAGTGCGCGAACCGCATAGATCGACGATCGAGCTCACCTTGAAAATTCGCCGAAGCGCGCGCCGTGATCGACCAAGATCTGCGGCAGCCAAGCCATGCCAAGGACGTAGCGGATCTCGGGACGCGATCGCCGCGGCGACATGTGCGGTTAGAGAAATATAACCGGCGCGAGCAGTTTGGCGTCCTTGCATTGCGAGCCTTCGCAAGCCCACCGAACGGGCTGCGGCCGCTCAAGCAAGGCCCTCATGGCTGAGACGAAAAATTGCCTTTTCCACAATGCGGGAAAGGCCCGCTGGTTTCTTGACGCGAGTTCGGCGCTGCCCAAGGATGCAACTAACTGCATTTCTTTCTATCTCAAGAATAGATAGCGAGAGGGAGAAATAGCGCCTGATAAAAAGTGGGGGGAGACCATGAAGTCTACTGAAAATTCCACAAAACATTTGTTCCGCAACGGACTCCTGGCGGCGTCAGCTCTAGTGCCCGCACTGATGATGGGTGCCCCGGCGTGCGCGCAAGAGACAGGCGAAGTAGACACTGTCGTAGTCACCGGCTCACGTGTCGTGCGCGACGGATATACCGCGCCGACGCCCGTGACGGTTTTCGGCGCTGCGGAAATTAACCGGACGGCGCCGGCGAACATTGCCGACGCGGTCAGGATGCTGCCCTCGATCGTCGGCGGCAGCTCGACGCACCAAGGTGGCGGCGGGGTCAGCAACGGCACCAAGGGGCTGAACACCCTGGACCTTCGCGGTCTCGGCGCATCGCGCACGCTCATACTTCTGGACGGCGCGCGCGTACCCGCCGCCGCATTGAACGGCGCGGTCGACGTAAGCGCGGTGCCGGATTCGCTGGTTCAGCGCGTCGATGTCGTGACTGGCGGCGCATCCGCGGCCTATGGATCGGATGCCGTCGCCGGCGTTGTGAACTTTGTTCTGGACCACGACTTCACCGGTGTCAGAGGCCTAGCGCAGGGCGGCATCACCCGGTACGGGGATAACCCAAGCTACAAGGTCTCACTCACCGCCGGAGCTCCCTTCGCGGGCGGTCGCGGGCATGTTCTGGCCTACGGCGAAAACGGCTATGTTCACGGCATTCTTAGGGCGGATACCGACCGGCAATGGAACAAAGAAGGTTGGATGGGGATTTTCAATCCCGCCTACACTGCGACAAACGGACTGCCCCAGGTTCTTGTGCGGCCACAGGTTGGTCTTGCCCAGGCGACGCCGGGCGGTCTGATAACCACCGGTCCGTTGAAAGGTATTCACTTCGTCGAGGGCGGCACGCCCACCAATTTCAACTTCGGCAGTATCCTGGTCAATCCGCTGATGTCGGGCGGAGACTGGGAGTATTCGACCATATCGCAACGCGGTACCAATCTGGAGCAGCGCGAGGGTCGGACCGCCTTCTTCGGAAGAGTGAGCTACGAAGTCACGGATAACACGGAAATTTACGGCCTGGTTTCCTACACCGGCACTCGGACCACGTCCGCATGCTGCACCCACTACCTACTCGGCAGTGAGACGATACGGTCTGACAACGCCTTCCTGCCGGCAAGCGTGCGGACGCGGATGTTGACCGCTGGTCCCAGTGGAACGCCCATCACCAGCTTCGCGCTTGGGACCACCCTGGCCGATCTGGACCAGATCATAAACACCAACAACCGAATGATGAGCCGCTATGTATTGGGCGGTAACGGCGAGTTCTCCGCATTTGGGAAAGACTGGAGCTGGGACGGCTATGTCCAGCGCGGTGTCTCCCGTAATTTTATTAAAATACCTCAAGTCGCGCACATGGCGAGATTGAGAGCGGCGAGTGACGCCGTAGCGGGTCCCGGTGGCACTATCGTTTGCCGTTCGACTCTGACCAATCCCACGAACGGGTGCGTTCCGTTCAACATGATGGGAACCGGGGTAAACGGTCCGGCCGCCATCAAATATGTGACCGGCACGTCGGAGACCTACCAGAACCTGACCCAGGACATGTTCGGCATCCAGTTCTCTGGTGCGCCGTTCAGCACTTGGGCAGGGCCGGTCTCGCTCGCGTTCGGCGCCGAGCATCGGGTAGAACAGGTCTCCGGAAAGTCGGATCCGAATTCTGTCGCAAGCGCCTACTTCAACGGCAACTTTCAAGTGACGAAAGGCAAATACACCGTCTCGGAAGCCTTTGTGGAAACGGTCGTTCCGCTGTTGTCAACGTTGGACCTCAATGGGGCCGTACGCTTCACTGACTATAGCACCTCGGGACGGGTAACGACGTGGAAGATCGGGGCCACATACAATCCCTTTGAAGATCTGCGTCTGCGCGGCACGATTTCTCGCGACATCCGCGCGCCGAACATGCTCGAGCTGTTCGCCGCCGGCTCCGGAAATGCCCAGAATGTGATCGATCCAAGAAGTGGCGCGAATGTTCAGATCGTCAACTCGGCCACCGGGAACCCCGCTCTGACGCCAGAGGTCGCCGATAACATTGCCTTCGGGGTCGTGTATCGGCCGTCGTGGCTACCCAATTTTAGCGTCGCGGCGGACTATTACTCAATCGAAATCAAAGACGTTATTCAGGGCATCAGCACTCAAGAGATTGTGGATCGCTGCATTACCCTGAACCAATCCGTGGCGTGCGGCGTGATCACGTTCAATTCCGCGAACCAGATCACGAGGATCGCAACCAGCCCGCTCAACCTCACCCTACAGAAGACGAACGGCGTCGACTACGAAGCGAGCTACAATCTCCCGCTGGAAAACCTGGGTGGCGGAAACCTGAACCTGAGAGCCTTGGCGACGAATATCCGGGATTTCACGACCAACAACGGCCGGGAAGTACTCCAGGCTGCGGGCGGCACGAGCACTCCGGATTGGCGGTTCCTGTTCACCGCCGTCTATTCCAACAGTCCCCTCACTGTTGCTCTGACGACGCGGTTTATCCCAGACCAAGTCAACAATCCGGAATACATTGAATGTACGTCGGGTTGCCCGGCTTCAACGGCCTCGAAGCGGACCATCGACAACAACAAGGTAAAGGGCGTGATGTATCATGACATCGCCTTCACCTACCGGGCGATCAATCTAGAGTCCGGTGGATATGCGGATGTCTTCTTCAACATCGCCAACGTCCTCGATCAGGATCCGAAAACCCCTTCGATCGGCGGCGGGATCAGCGGGAACAACTTCTTGCAGTATGGCGCCAACTCCACCATGTACGACACCCTCGGCCGTCAATTTCGGGCAGGAGTCAGATTCAGCTTCTAGATATCGAGAGTACGATCACTAAGCGGTCGCGACGGGTCTTCGGCAGTTGTCCGCGGGTTCCTCACGCTTTAGGGAGCCCGCGGCGACTACGCTAGGAACAACAGAGAATTATTTCTCGCTCGGTCCTTGCGCCCGAAAACCTGCGACATCTTACGACCCCCGAGAAATTGTCAGACGGAGCCCGCTCAGAGTGCCTTTGAGGCGTGGGAAAAGAATGCGTAGAGTGCGGTTCATTACGCTGTTCGCGATTAGCGCCGGGATGTGGGCTCAGGCGGATATCAGCGCGGCGCAGGTGCCTGATGCGGCCGCTGCGAACGCGACCGTCGTTTATGGACCCGATTTCTTCGAACGGTTTGCGCCGCGGACGGCCTTCGACATGGTCAGCCGCGTGCCGGGCTTCAATCTCAACGAGGGCGAGGAACGGCGCGGTCTATCCGGGGCGGCGGGCAATGTCCGCGTCGACGGCGCGCAGCCGAGCGCGAAGAGTCAAACCCTGCAGGATATCCTGACGCGCATCCCCGCGGGAGATGTCGCGCGCATCGAACTGGTTCGCGGGCAAAGTTCCGGCGCCGCCGGCGGGCAGACCGCCTATGTCAACATCGTCCGCTCCCGCGCGGGTGGGCAAACGGTCTGGACGCTCGGCGCCGAAGTGAACCGCGACGAGGAAGTCGGGCCGCGCGGAGAGGCGTCCTGGTCGGGCGCCATCGGCGCGGGGACCCTGTCGCTGCGCGGCGCCTATGCGGAAGCTCGCGCGATCGAGAAAGGTCCGCGCACCCGCTATGACGCCCGCGGCGCGATAGTCACGCGGCGGGACGAAGTCGCGCCCGAACCGGAAAATGTGGGACAGCTCAGCGGCGAGTGGGCGGCCCCCGCGCTCGGCGGCGAGCTGTCGCTGACAGCGCAGGTCGCGCGCACGACCGAGGTCGAGCCGGTGATCGGCATCACCAGCAACGGCTCCGGATCTATCGTCGGGATCACTGAGAGTGATGGCCGTTCGGCCCAGAACACCTACGAGACGGGGTTGGTCTATGGCCGCCGATTGGGAGCCTGGACGCTGGAGATCGCCGGCGTGGCGACGCGCAGCGTTACCGCCTACTCCGTATTGGAAACCGAGCGCAGTCCGGCCGGCATGTTTGACAAAAGCGCCGCCCAGACCAGAGATACGAAGACTGAAGAAAGCATCCTGCGGAGTGTCCTCAGCCGCCAGTTCGGCGGCGCGAAGCTCGAAGCCGGCGCGGAAGGCGCGGTCAACACACTCGAGCAGCATCTGACCCTGGCGGAGGATCGCGGCTCCGGCCCGACACCGATCCGCCTGCCTTCCGCCAATGTGAGCGTCGAGGAAAAACGCGCCGAGGCGTTCGCCACGTTTTCCCTGTCGCTGCGGACC
>CANJOB010000194.1 GCA_947475655.1 Caulobacterales bacterium
CAGCCGGTTGGGGTTCTCGCCATAGCGGCCGTCCGACGGCCGGCGGCTGGGCTGCACATAGGCCGCGTTCCACGGCTTGTTGCCCAGGGCGCGCAGCACCGTGGCCGGGTGCAGGGTGCCGGCCCCGACCTCGGTGTCATAGGGCTGCAGAATCACGCAGCCCTGATTGCTCCAATACTCATGCAGTTTGAGGATCAGGCCCTGGAACGACTGGGGTTTTTCGGCGTCCATGAGTGTGCGCGGCGGGCCCTATATACAAAGTCGGCGGACCATAGGGCCCGCCGACTTGCGCTTCAAGCCGCGCGGAGGCGGCTGTTGTGCTTTGCACAATTCCTATTTGGCGGCTGTGCTCGCCGCGGCCTGCGCCGCCGTGGAGTCGGTGGCCGCGGCGGCCTGGGCCCCGGGCATGTCCTTGGGGGTGAGCACCTTGTCGATCACGTGCACCACGCCATTGCTGGCCATGACGTCGGCCTGGACGATGCCGGCGTTGTCGACCATCAGGCTCGTACCGCTGCCGTCGAGGGTGACGCTGGAGCCTTCGACCGTCTTCACGTCGCCCTTGGCGCCCTTGATCTTGGTCGAGTCCACCTTGGCGTTGATCAGATGGTAGGTGAGGATTTTCTGCAGCTCGCCCGCGTTGGCGCGTTGCATCAACCGGTCCAGCTCGCCGGCCGGCAGGGCTGCGAAGGCCGCGTCGGTGGGGGCGAAGACGGTCAGGCCGCTGTTGTTCTTCAGCACCGCGGTCAGGTTGGCGGCGTCCAGCGCCTTGAGGAAGGTGGCGAACTGGCCAGACGCCTGGGCGGTGGTGATGATGTCGCCGCTGGCCACAACCGGGTTGGCCGGGGCGGCTGGGGACGTCGGGGCGGTCGGCGAAGCGGGCACCACGGCGGGGACTGGAGCGGCCGGGCCCTGCGCGAAGGCCGCGCCGGCGATGGCGAAAGCGGCCAGGGCGGCGCCGGCGAGCAGTTGTTTGGTCGTCATGGTGTCCTCACTTTCTAAAACATGAGGGCGCGCAACCTTGACGATGCGCGCCCCCCAACTGAATTCCTGCCGAAGGCCGCCCGGTGAGCGGCCTCGGCCTAACGCTATTTCGCCTGATTCCCCGCAGCCTGAGCGGTGGAAGCCTTATCCTTGGGCTGGGCGGCCGCTTGGCTGCCGGAAATCCACGGCACGTCTTCCTTCGGCTTGTCGACGCCGCCGCTGGCCGCGGGGCCCTTGGCGGTGTCCTGCGGGCCGCCCGGATACTGGGCGAGCGCCGGAGCGGCGATCAGGGCGGAAGTCAGGCCTACGGCGGCGGCGGCGAGAAGGTGTTTCCTCATCGGATCCTCACTTGTTCCAAGATTGGAGCGCACGCGACTCCTCGCCGCCCGCACCCAATCCTGAAATTTAACCGCGACGGCGCCGAAAAAAAGGCCTCACCGCGCCGTCGGCCTTAGTTGCCGGCCGGGGCGGTCCGTTTACCGGCGTTCGACATCGGCGCACCGTACTTGGCGCGGTTCTCCGCGGTGTCCGGCACCGGGCCGTTGGTGACCGATTGCACGGTGACCGTGGCCGAGACGTCGCTGGCCACCGGGACGGTGGTGGTGGTCGACGTCGTGACCGCGCCCGAGGCGGAGGTGGTGGTCGAGGTGGACGGAGATTGAGCGGTTTGGGCAAGCGCGGGACCGGCCAGCATGATGGCGGCGGCGGCGGCAGCGGCTGAAATCAGGGTGGAGCGCATTGCAGTCCTCAATTCGTGTGTTCAGCGGACCGGCAGGGGGAGACGTCCGCATCGCCAGCCACGATTACGCTTGCCGAGCCCCGAGGTTGCTCATCATCACGGGCTCGTGATCAAAACGCCCACGGCTGCCTCCTCTGCTCATTTTGCAGGCGCCGAGCCTATTCCACCGCCCAGACAACGGGCGGGCTGCCTCATTTATTGACAGTTCGTGACTCGCTTTCGCCCTGGCGGGGCCGTGCGCGACTAGCGTGCCGGATGAGGTCGGGGCGCGCCAAGAGCGTCGCGGGGCCCGAACACCGGGCGATAACGGGAGCACGCAATGAAATTGATTATGGCCATCGTCAAACCCTTCAAGCTGGACGAGGTCCGAGAGGCCCTCGTCGCGGCTGGTGTGGAGGGGCTGACGGTTTCGGAAGTCAAAGGCTACGGCCGTCAGAAGGGCCAAACCGAAATCTATCGCGGCGCGGAATACCAAGTGAATTTCGTGCCCAAGGTGAAGCTCGAGGCCGTGGTCGACGACGCCCAGGCCGCCAAGGCCGTGGACGCCATCAAAGCCGCCGCCGCCACCGGCAAGATCGGGGACGGCAAGATCTTCGTGCTGAACGTCGAGGACGCCTTGCGCATCCGTACCGGCGAAACCGGCTCTGGCGCACTGTAAGCAGAGTCATCGGATCAAGGGGATAAGTCTATGAACATTATGCGATTTAAGCCGCTGGCGGGCCTCATGCTCGCTGCGACCCTGGCGGGGGCGCCCCTGGCGGCGGCCTACGCTCAGGAAGCCGCTCCGGCGGCCGCGGCCGAAGCCGCCGCTCCCGCAGCCGAGGCGCCTGCCGCCGAAGCCGCGCCCGCCCCGGTCGCCGCCGAGGCTGCTCCCGCCGCGCCCGCGGCGCCGGAACAGACCGTCGACAAGGGCGATGTCTCCTGGATGCTGGTCTCCACCATCCTGGTGCTGCTGATGATCGTGCCCGGCTTGGCCCTGTTCTACGGCGGCCTGGTCCGCACCAAGAACATGCTGTCGATGCTCATGCAGGTCTCGGTCGTGGCCTGCATCGGCATGGTCGCCTGGGTGCTGTGGGGCTACAGCCTCGCCTTCACCGACGGGGGAACCTACGACAAGTTCGTTGGCGGGCTTGGCCGCCTGTTCCTGCAAGGCATGGACGGCAACAGCAAGGTCGCGACCTTCTCGACCGGCATCTACCTGCCCGAGATCGTGTTTGTCTGCTTCCAGATGACCTTCGCCGCCATCACCGCGGCCCTGGTCCTCGGCGGCGTGGCCGAGCGG
This sequence comes from Caulobacterales bacterium, assembly GCA_947475655.1. GTDB lineage: Bacteria > Pseudomonadota > Alphaproteobacteria > Caulobacterales > Caulobacteraceae > Caulobacter. The sequence goes on from CANJOB010000194.1 coordinate 3,003, forward strand.
ATGAAGTTCGGCGCGGTTTGCGTCTTCGCCGTGCTGTGGCCGCTGCTGGTCTACTATCCCATGGCGCACATGGTCTGGTGGTGGGCGGGTCCCGACACCGTGGCCCTGGCTCCGACGGCGCCGATCCAGTCGGGCCTGATCTGGTCCTTCGGCGCCCTCGACTTCGCCGGCGGCACCGTGGTCCACATCAACGCCGGCATCGCCGCCCTGGTGGGCGCCCTGATCCTGGGCAAGCGCACGGGCTACAAGACCGAAGCCATGCCGCCGCACTCCCTGACCCTGACCATCACCGGCGCGGGTCTGCTGTGGGTGGGCTGGTTCGGCTTCAACGCCGGCTCCAACCTTGAATCCAACTTCTATGCCGGCCTGGCGATGATCAACACCTTCGTCGCCACCGCGGCGGCGGGCCTGTCCTGGATCATCGTGGAAATGATCATCCACAAGAAGGCCAGCGCGCTCGGCCTGGCGTCCGGCATTGTCGCCGGCCTGGTGGCCATCACCCCGGCCGCCGGTTTCGCCGGTCCGATGGGCGCGGTGATCCTCGGCCTGGTCGTCAGCCCGGTCTGTATCTTCTTCTGCACCGCGGTGAAGAACGCCCTGAAGTACGACGACAGCCTGGACGCCTTCGGCATCCACGCCATCGGCGGCATCATCGGCGCCATCGGCACCGGTATCCTGGTCAATCCGGCCTGGGGCGGCGCGGGCGTGGTGGACTACACCACCTGCGCGGCGGACGGCGACATCTCCACCTGCGACTCGGCCGCCTATGTGCTCAGCACCCAGGTCCTGGCCCAGGTGAAGGGCGTCTGCGTCACCATCCTGTGGTCGGCCATCGGCAGCGCCATCGTGTTCCTGCTGATCAAGCTGGTCTTCGGGATGCGGGTGTCGAAAGAGGCCGAGGAAGACGGCCTGGATATCTCCGATCACGGGGAACGCGCCTACCACTACTAGGCGCTGCGTAGTCACTGGACGGATGGGCGCGGAGACCTCGGTCTCCGCGCCTTTTCTTATGCCTCAGCTCAGGCGGCAGGCGCGGACCCACCAGAGCGGCCGCTGCGCCGCGATCTCACCCGCCAGGGCCTGGGCCTCGGCTTCGTCCCCGCACAGGGCGAAGGCGGTGGCGCCCGAACCCGACATCCGCGCCAGCAGTGCGCGCGGGTTTCCCCCCAGCAGGTCGACCGCCTCCCCCGCCGGCGGGCACAGGGCGCGCGCCGGAGCTTCCAGGTCGTTGCGGGTCCGCGCCGCCAGCCAGGCGGCAAGACCGTCCACATCCTCGAACGCCGAGGGCGGATCAGCCTCCAGCGGGCCCGGCGGCGGCGCCTTGTCGAAGGCGGCGAACACCGCGCCGGTGGAAACCGCGCTGAGCGGGTTGGCCAGCACCGCGTGCAGCGGCGGCAGGCGCGGCGCGGCGGAGAGGCGCTCTCCTCTGCCCCGGGCGACCACCGCCCGGCTGCCGACGCAGGCGGGGACGTCGGCGCCCAGCTCCAGGCCGATGGCCTGCAGCGCCGCGCTGTCGAGGCCCAGGCCCAGGGCGGCATTGACCATCCGCAGCGTCGCCGCCGCGTCGGCCGACCCGCCGCCAAGCCCGGCCGCCACCGGCAACTGCTTTTCCAGATGCAGGCGGAACCCCCGCGCCGGCAGCCCCACTCCCGTCAATAGGGCCCGCGCCAGCAGGGCCCGCGC
>CANJOB010000195.1 GCA_947475655.1 Caulobacterales bacterium
CCGCCCAGGTCACCGCCATCCGCGCCGGACGGCTGATCGACGGCACCGGCAAGGCGGCGATCCAGAACGCCGTGATCATTGTCAGGGGCGAGCGGATCGAGAACGTCGGGCCGGCGGCGAGTGTCGCCATTCCTGCCGGCGCCAAGGTCATCGACCTCTCGCAGCAGACCGTGCTGCCCGGCCTGATCGACGGTCACACACACCCTTACGAGAACCTGGACTGGAGCGTGCCGGACACGGTGCGGATGGTCTACATCGCCCAGGGCATGCGCACCGCCCTGCTGTCGGGGACCACCACCTATTACGTCCTGGGCGAGATCCACAACATGGATGTCGTGGCCAGGAACGCGGTGCGCGAGGGCCGGCTGACCGGGCCGCGCATCTACCCGTCCGGCCACTGGATCGCCACCACCTCGAGCTGGGGCGGGGTGCTGGACGAGACCTATGACGGGCCTGAGCAGATCCGGCTAAAGGTGCGCGAGCAGTACCAGCTCGGCGCGCACCAGATAAAGCTGCTGATGGAGACCGGCGCCTATCCGAAGTCGGCGGGACGGCCCTATCCCGAGGGCGTGACCAACTTCACCAAGGAGGAGCTGGACGCGGCGATCGGCGAGGCGCACCGCCTGGGCCTGAAGGTGATCGTCCACGCCTCCGGCTATGCCGTGAAGGTGGCGCTGGACGCCGGCGCCGACGCAATCACCCACGGCGATGACCTGACGCCCGAGCTGATCGCCCTGCTGAAACAGAAGAATTCCGGCATCATCGTCACCCACACGGTCGGCTTCGGCCGCTACTACCCGGAGCGCTGGAGCGCCGCCGCCAAGGTCAACAGCCCGGTGGAGTGGCTCGCCGGCTGGCGCGAGGCGATCACGCGCGCCCGCCGTACCGACGCCGAGAAGGAGCGCTACGTCCAGGCGCGGTTCAAGGAGCTCAAAGCGCTGAAGGATGCCGGCGTGATCGTCGCCGCCGGCACCGACAACGGTCCGGGTCTGGTGCAGTCCGAGCTCGAATTCCTGGTCGACGCCGGCTTCACGCCGCTGGAGGCGATCACCGCCGGCACCGGTGCGACGGCAAAGCTGCTCAGCATCGACGGCGAGGTCGGCACAATCCAGAAGGGCCGCTTCGCCGACATCATCGGCGTGCCGGGCCGGCCGGACCAGAACATCCGTGACCTGAACGACGTCCGCTTCATCATGGCCAATGGCCGGGACCTGACCGGAATAAGCTGGAAATAGTCGCGGACGGCCTAGGGCGCCGGCGCCCTAGGCCGGTCCGAACGACAAAAAAGGACGCCAAGATGAAACGCGCCGCGCCGCTGCTGCTGTTGCTCCTGCTGGTGGTCGGGGGCGGGCTGCTGATCGGGGCCGCCACCGCGCCCGGCGCCTGGTACGCGGCCCTGGCCAAGCCCCCGTTCAATCCGCCCGGCTGGCTGTTCGGCCCGGTGTGGACCGCGCTCTATGTGCTGATCGCCGTCGCCGGCGCCCGGACCTGGCGGCGGGAGCGGAGCGGCAAGGCCATGACGCTGTGGTGGACGCAGCAGGCGCTGAACTTCGCCTGGTCGCCGGTGTTCTTCGCCGCGCACCAGATCGGCCTGGCGCTCGCCGTGATCCTGGCGATGCTCGCGGCCATACTGGCCTTCATCGCCGTCAGCTGGGGCCGCGACTGCGTCGCCGCGGTTCTGTTCGTCCCCTATGCGGCCTGGGTCGCCTTCGCCTCGGCCCTGAACGCGGCGATCCTGGTGCTGAACTAGGGCGCCGGCGCCGCCAGTTCGCGCGCGCCGCTCATCTGCGGCACGTACAGGCCGGTGGCCATCTTGGCCAGGAAGCCCTCGGGGCGGAAACGGGGGCCGTAGGCGGCGCAGGGATCGGGTTTGTCCACGCCGCGCGGCTTGACGTCCTTGGCGGTCATGGCGGCGCCCGCCGCGTCGCCGAAGGGCTCGGCCAGTTGCAGGGCGTCACCGATACGGCTGAGCGAGGGGTTGTCAGTGCCCACCGCCGTAGCGGTGCGGTTCCAGACCAAAGCGGCCAACTGGCGCTGGTCGGCGCCGATCAACTCCGCCTCGGCGCCTAACCCGCCCAGGCCCCCGGGAACGCGCAGGCCGATCGGACCGGGAAGGAAGAAGCCGGCGGCGGCGGAGGCGGCCGAGCCGAAGCGTCCGGTGGGCGCTGCCCGGGTGACGATGGTGCGCACCTGTCCCTGAGCCCGCGCCGGGTCGGCGGTGATGGCGTAGCGCTCCGATACCTCAAAACAGACCTGGGCGTCGATCTCGCGCAGCAGGAGGGTGCGTTCGGCCGGGGACAGCCAAGCGGTGTCCGGCCCGTCGGCCAGGACGGCGGGCTGCAGGGCCACCCGTTGGACGGCGGCCAGGGCGGCGTCGTCCCGGCGCCGCGAAACAGCCGTGCGCACGGCGCCGTCGCGCGTGACGAGGCCGTCGTAGCTGGACAGCATTCCCGAGGGCTTGCCCGCAGTGGCGCAAGCGGACAGGGCCAACAGCAGCGGCAGGAGGACTAGAGGTTTCACGGGCGATGGTCCGGCAAGCGGACAACGCACCGCACACCCACACCATACAGGCCCGTTACGACGAAACTACGGCGGCCTTGACCCTGGCGACGGAGCTAACCACAACCACGCTTTCTCCTGGAATGGCGTCGTTGACTGCTTCTCCCGATCCCGGCGCCGCCGCCCCGCACGAGGCGGACGGCCTGCCCACGCCGCGCCGCTACTGGGCGATGCTGACCATCTGGCTGGCCATCGGCCTGTCGGTGCTCGACGGGGCGATCGCCAACGTCGCCCTGCCCACCATCGCCCGTGACTTGGGCACCGACCCCGCCTCCTCGATCTGGATCATCAACGCCTACCAGCTGGCCGTGGTGGTCACCCTGCTGCCGCTCGCCTCGGTGGGCGACAAGGTCGGCTACAAGCGGGTCTATATGGTCGGGATCGCCGTCTTCACCCTCGGCTCAATGGCCTGCGCCCTGTCGCACACCCTGGCCCAGCTGACCGCCGCCCGGGTGCTGCAGGGCCTTGGCGCGGCGGGGGTGATGAGCATCAACGCCGCCCTGGTCCGTTTCACCACCCCCCACCGGCTGCTCGGCCGCGCCATCGGCACGAACGCCCTGGTGATCGCCGTGGTCACCGCCGCCGGGCCGTCCATCGCCGCGGCGATACTCGGCGTGGCCTCCTGGCCGTGGCTGTTCGCCGTCAATGTGCCGATCGGCATCCTGACCATCGCCGTGGCGGGGCGCGCCCTGCCGCAGACGCCCGGCTCGCGCGGGCGGCTCGACTTCATCGCCGCCACCCTCAACGTCATGGCCTTCGCCGGGGTGATCCTCGGCGTCGAGGGCCTGGCGCGCGGCGGCGCGGCGGCCCAGTCGGCGGCCCTGCTGCTGTCGGGCCTGGCGGCCGGCGCCCTGCTGGTCCGGCGCGAACTGGGCGAGCCCGCGCCGATGGTGCCGATCGACCTCTTGAAAATCCCCAGCATGCGGCTGTCGGTGGCGACCTCGGTCTCCACCTGGGCGGCGCAGATGCTGGCTTTCGTCGCCCTGCCCTTTTACCTGCAGGATGTGGCGGGCCGCGGCGTGGTTGAGATCGGCCTGCTGATGACGCCCTGGCCGCTGGCGGTGGGGCTGATGGCGCCTCTCTCGGGACGCCTGGCCGACAAGCATTCGGCCGGGGTGCTGTGCGGCGCAGGCTTGGCGGTATTCGCCGTCGGCCTGGGCTTGCTGGCGATGCTGCCGGCCGGAGCCTCCAACGCCGACATCGTCTGGCGCATGGTGGTCTGCGGCGCCGGCTTCGGCTTCTTCCAGGCCCCGAACAACCGCGCCCTCGTCTCCGCCGCCCCGCGCAACCGCAGCGGCGCCGCCGGCGGGGTGCTGGCCACCTGCCGCCTGCTCGGCCAGACCATCGGCGCCGCCACCCTGGCCGTCCTGTTCCACCTGGGGATGGCGCACCCGACGGTGTCCGCCCTGGGGATCGCCGCCGCCGTCGCCGCCCTGGCCAGCGGCTTCAGCCTGATGCGGCTGCGCCAGCGCTCGACCTAGATCGGGGCGGCTTTAACCAACCATAAGTTGTCCCGGTGGGATGTTCCCTCCGATGACACGGGCAAATCCCGCGCCTTCCTTGTCGACCAGCCCGCCGGCCCCCGCCGTCGAGCCGCCGCACCCGATCGCCTTTTTCATTAAGGTCCGCCGCAACCGCATCGTGCAGGGACTGGGCCTGGGCATGGTCAGCTTCGCCCTGCTGGGCGTCCTGCCGTGGCCGGCGACGCTGGGCTGGACCCTTGCGGCGGTCACCACCGTCATGGTCGAACACCGCCTGCTGCGGCGGATCGCGCGTGAAGGGCCGCAGTCGCGCGCGGCGCGGCTTCAGGCGCCCTTGCTGCGCATCCTGACCACCACCCTTTACGCCGCCGCCGCCCTGGCCTTGCTGCTGAGCGGCGGGGCGGGCGAGCAGCTGTTCGCCCTGGCCCTGATCAGCGCCTCCCTGGTGCATGTGCTGATGTGTCACTACCGTGCGCCGCGCATCCTCATCGCCAGTTTCGCGCCCTATGGCGTGGTGCTGTGCATCGCCGGTTTCGGCATGACCCGCGCGGCCCTGGCCGAAGGGCGGGTCATCGGCGCCCTGGCGCCCGCCCTGGCCC
>CANJOB010000196.1 GCA_947475655.1 Caulobacterales bacterium
GGCGATGAAGCGAACATCGGTGCGGCCACAGGTCGGGCAATGGATGCCGTTGGGCCAGCGCAGGCTAACCGCCGTGGCGAGCGTGCGATCCGCGTCCGCGAAGTACCGGACGGCTTCCATAAGAGTGGCGGGCTGCTTTTCCATGAGCCCAACCTACCCCTAGTGGGTTACTGAGTCAAGTATATTAGTGCCCCAGGAAGTCGAGAACAAATATAGAACATCCGCAACGGAGTTTTACCTCTCCGTCATCCCGGCCGCAGCGAAGCGGAGAGCCGGGACCCAGGGGCCGACGCGCTGCATTCCTGGGTCCCGGATCAGCGCGGCTGCGCCGCTTGTCCGGGATGACGGTGTGGTAATTAGCGCCGCGTCTCCAGCGCCGCGCGACGGCCGTCCGGCTGGCGGACGCAGCCGCGCGAATGCTGCAACCCGCGCAGGAAGCCGCGGCGGGTCTGGCCGGCGGTGACGGCTTGGTCGAGCTGGCGCTGGGCGGTGGCGGCGCCGGAGACTTCGCGCACCAGGCCGCGGAACGGGATGATCGAATTGACCAGGGCTCTGCCTCCGGCCTCGGCCAGCCGCCCGGTGCGGTTTTCCGGATGCGCCGCGGCCTGGACGGGATCGGGGCCGAGCGCCTCGTCCAGTCGCTCGACCCAATAGGCCAGCTGCTCGCAGCCCTGCACGTCGTCGGTGCGGTAGGGGTTCTCGAGCGCGGCGGCCAGCACGGTCGGGATTTCCGTCGGTACGGCGTTCACGTCGCGCGCCGGCTGGGTGACGATATCGGCCCACCGCTGTCCGCTTTGGAAGGCGCGGCTGTCGGGCGTATAGGGCGCGGCGCGCGGCGGCGGCGGGATGTAGGCGTAGTCGGGCGACACAGGCGCCGGGGCCTCCGGCTTATACCGGGCCTGGGGCTGGGGTTCGGCCTGGGGCGGGTAGCCGTATTCGGGCTGAGGCGGCGGCGTCTCGGCCTGCGGCGCGCGATAGTACGGCTGCGGATCGGGCGCGTAACGGCGGTAGGCCTGCGGCTCCGGCTGCGGGCGCGGGGCATAGCGGTAATAGGGTTGCGGCGCAGGCCGCGGCTGATACCGGTCGCCATAGTAGTGGTCGGACGGATAGCCGTAGGCGTAACGCTGCGCGCTGGCCGCCCCGGCGCAGGCCAGCAGGGCGAACGCGGCGGACATGGCAATACCGGCAGGGCGAAGTCGTCGCGCCACTGTACTTAAGTCCCTTGTCGCCGTCCCTGGCCAAGAGGGCCTAAGTTTGAGCCAAGGCCGGGCTGATTCCAAGTGTTAACGAGAAGTTAAAGCCGTCTAGCGCGACAGTAGCGCCCGCACCTCGTGCAGGTCGGCGGCGATGCGGGCGCACAGGCCCATCATCTCGTCGGTCGCCTCCAGCAGGTCCGGCACCATCACAGTCATCATCCCGGCGGAGGAGGCGGCGCGCACGCCGTTGTGGCTGTCCTCCAGCGCCAGGCAGTCGGCCGCCGCCACGCCCAGCCGCTCGGCGGCCAGCAGGAAGGGGTCGGGGTTGGGCTTGGGCCGGGCGGCGTCGCCCCGGGCGACGATGGCGTCGAACCGGTCGATGATGCCGTGGTGGCCCATGTGCAGCTCCACCGTCGCCCGCGCCGAGGAGGTGCAGATGGCGCGCGGCAGGGACAGCTGGTCCAGGGCGTCCAGCATCTCCACCACCCCGGCCTTGAGGCAGACCTCGGCCTGGGAAATGGCGTGGAAGCGGGTAGTGGCGGCGGCGCGGAAGCCCTCGGTGTCGAAGGTCTCGCCATAGTGTGCGCCGAGGATCAGTTTGCTGCTGAACCAGGGCAGGCCGATCATGGCGTGGATCACATCCACCGGCAGGTCGATGGAAAGCGCGACGGCCGTGTCGATCATGGCGTCGCGGTAGATGCTCTCGGAGTCGAGCAGCAGGCCGTCCATGTCGAACACCACGGCGCGGACCGGCCGGGGAAGCGTCATCCGCCGACGAACTCGTCTTCGCGGTAGCCCTGGAAGTACAGCAGGGCGGTCAGGTCGGCGTGGTCGACCCGGGCGTGCGCCTGGGCGGCGACCACCGGCTTGGCGCGGTAGGCGACCCCCAGCCCGCAGGCCTTGATCATGTCCAGGTCGTTGGCCCCGTCGCCGACGGTCAGGCCGTCGAGGGGCGTGAGCCCCAGGGCGGCGGCCTCCTCATTCAGCGCCGCCAGCTTGGCCTCGCGGCCCAGGATCGGCATGCCGACCTCGCCGGTCAGGGCGCCGTTCTCGATGATAAAGGTGTTGGCCCGGTTGGCGTGGAAGCCGGCCAGGTCCGCCACCCGGCCGGTGAAGAAGGTGAAGCCGCCGCTGACCAGCACGCAGCGCACGCCCTTGGCGGCAATGGTCTTGACCAGGGTCGCCGCGCCGGGGTTCAGGCGCACCCGCTCGTCGTAGCAGCGCTGCAGGGCGCTGTCGGCCAGCCCTTTCAGCATCCCGACCCGCTCGCGCAGGGCGCCCTCGAAGGCCAGCTCGCCGCGCATGGCGCGCTCGGTGATGGCGGCGATCTCGGCCTTCAACCCCGCGAAGTCGGCCAGCTCGTCCAGGCATTCGACATTGATGATGGTGCTGTCCATGTCGGCCAGGAACAGCCTCTTGCGGCGGCCCTCCAGAGGCTGGGCGCAGACGTCCACCGGCAGGCCCTCGACCACGGCCAGGGCGTCGGCGCGCAGGGCGGCCAGTTCGGCGCTGTCGACGATCAGGTCCACCGCGCCCGGCCCAAGCGGCGTCGCGCCCTTGACGGCGAGGCCGGCGGCGGCCACCGCATCTTCAGCGGCGCGCAGGGCGTCCGCTTGCGGACTGACGAGGGTAAGGGCGAATTCCATGGCGCCCCGCATCTGGCTGATCGGCGGCCCGACCGCAAGCGGCAAGTCGGGCTTGGCCCTGCGGCTGAGCGAAGCCGTGGGGGGCGAGATCGTCGGCGCCGACTCCATGCAGATCTACGCCGACCTGCCGATCCTCACCGCCGCCCCGACGCCCGCCGAGCGCGCGGCGGTCCCGCACCACCTGGTCGGGGTGGCCGACGCCGTCGAGGCCTGGTCGGTCGGCCGCTGGGCCAGGGCGGCGCAGCAGGTCCTGGCCAACATCGCCGCGCGCGGCCGCGACGCCGTCGTCGTCGGCGGAACGGGGCTCTATTTCAACGCCCTGACCAAGGGCCTGGCCCCCGCCCCCGCCGTGCCCCAGGCCCAGCGCGACGCCTCCGCCGCCCAGCTGGCCGATCAGGGCGAGCCCGTCTTCCGCGACGAACTGGCCAGGCTCGACCCGGCCGCCGAGGCGCGGATCGAGATCGGCGACCGCCAGCGCCTGACCCGCGCCCACGCCGTGGCGGTAGCCACCGGGCGGTCGCTGACAGACTGGCACGGCGACACCACGCCCCTGCTCACCCCGGGAAGCTTCACCGCCGTGACCCTGCTGCCGCCGCGCGAGGCGCTCTATCCGCGCTGTGACGAGCGCCTGCTCGGCATGGTCGACGCCGGGGCCTTGGCCGAAGTGGCTCGCCTGGCCGCCCGCGGTCTCGACCCCGCCCAGCCCGCCCTCAAGGCCGTCGGCTACCGCGAACTGGCCGCTCACCTGGCCGGGGAAGCCTCCTTATGCGACGCGATCGACCAGGCGCAGATGCAGACCCGCCGCTACGCCAAGCGGCAGTCGACCTGGTTCCGCAACCAGGCCTCCGACTGGCCGGTGGTCGACGACGCCGACCTCGACGGCCAGTGGCGCGCCCTGCGGGCCATCGGCTTTCCTTGACGCGGAGGCCCCGGCGTGGCATCTCCACCCCTTCGTTTTTGGAGCAGAACCTTGCGTCCTGTGCTCGTAATTAGCTGGAGCGGCCGGTAACGGCGTGATCGCCTGATCACGCTGCAAGCGGTCGCTCGTCCTCACAGGCCCCTCGCGGGCCTTTTTTGTTGCCGATTTCACGCCTACCCTCAAACCCGCCCATACCCTCGGAAATCCGCCATGCCGTCGCAGAAGACTCTGACCGAAGCCGCCGCCAGCGGCGCCGCCGCCAAGACCGCGCCCCTGCGCATGACCGGGGCGGAGATCGTCATCCGCGCCCTGGTCGACCAGGGTGTGGACGTGATGTTCGGCTATCCGGGCGGGGCGGTGCTGCCGATCTATGACGCCCTGCACCGGGACGCAGAGGCCCACGGCGGCGAGCGGGTGCGCCACATCCTGGTCCGCCACGAGCAGGGCGCCGGCCACGCGGCCGAGGGCTATGCGCGCAGCAGCGGCAAGTGCGGCGTGGCCCTGGTCACCTCGGGCCCCGGCGCCACCAACGTCATCACCGGCATCGTCGACGCCCTGATGGACTCCATCCCGATGGTGGTCTTCACCGGCCAGGTCCCGACCCACCTGATCGGCACCGACGCCTTCCAGGAGGCCGACACGGTCGGCATCACCCGCTCGGCCACCAAGCACAACTACCTGGTCCGCGACGTCAACGAACTGGCGGGCATCATCCATGAGGCCTTCCACATCGCCACCAGCGGCCGGCCCGGCCCGGTGGTCATCGACATCCCCAAGGATATCCAGAAAGCCACCGCCCAGACCTCCTGGCCTCCGGCCCTCGACATCCCCGGCTATCGCACTCCTCCTGCGGCGGACGAA
>CANJOB010000197.1 GCA_947475655.1 Caulobacterales bacterium
CGCGCAGGTGCTGGACAACATGGATATCGAGCGCGAGCGCGGCATCACCATCAAGGCGCAGACCGTGCGGCTGGAATACAAGGCCGACGACGGCCAAACCTACGTCCTCAACCTGATGGACACGCCGGGGCACGTCGACTTCGCCTATGAGGTCAGCCGGTCCCTGGCCGCGTGCGAGGGCTCGATCCTGGTGGTGGACGCCAGTCAGGGCGTCGAGGCCCAGACACTGGCCAACGTCTATTCGGCCATCGAGGCCAACCACGAGATCGTCCCGGTCCTGAACAAAATCGACCTGCCCGCCGCCGAGCCGGAACGGGTGCGGGCGCAGATCGAGGACCTTATCGGCCTGGACGCGTCGGACGCCGTCCTGGCCAGCGCCAAGAGCGGGCTGGGCATCCACGAGGTGCTGGAAGCGATTGTCACCCGCCTGCCCGCCCCAAAGGGCGACGCCAACGCGCCGCTGAAAGCCCTGCTGGTCGACGCCTGGTACGACGCCTACCTGGGCGTGGTGGTTCTGGTGCGCGTGTTCGACGGCACGCTGCGCGCCGGCCAGAAGATCAAGATGATGCAGCACGGCTCGACCCACCTGATCGACCGGGTCGGGGTGTTCAAGCCGAAGAACACGCCGGTCGAGAGCCTGGGCCCCGGCGAGGTCGGGTTCATCACCGCCCAGATCAAGGAAGTGGCCGACGCGGCGGTGGGCGACACCATCACCGACGAGCGCCGCCCGACCGACAAGCCCCTGCCGGGGTTCAAGGACGTGCAGCCGGTGGTGTTCTGCGGCCTGTTCCCGGTCGACGCCGCCGACTTCGACGACCTGCGCAACGCCGTGGGGCGCCTGCGCCTCAACGACGGCAGCTTCACCTACGAGATGGAGAGCAGCGCCGCCCTGGGCTTTGGCTTCCGCTGCGGGTTCCTCGGCCTGCTGCACCTGGAGATCATCCAGGAGCGGCTGAGCCGCGAGTTCGACCTCGACCTGATCGCGACCGCCCCGTCGGTGGTCTACAAGATCCAGCTGCGCAACGGCGAGGAGATGGAGCTGCACAACCCGGCCGACCTGCCGGACCCGATGCAGATCGAGACCATCCTCGAACCCTGGATCAAGGCCACCATCTTCACCCCGGACGAATACCTCGGCGGGGTTCTGAAGCTGTGCCAGGACCGGCGCGGCATGCAGCGCGAGTTGAGCTACGTCGGCGGCCGGGCCATGGTGATCTACGACCTGCCGCTGAACGAGGTGGTGTTCGACTTCTACGACCGGCTGAAATCCATCAGCCGCGGCTACGCCAGCTTCGACTACCAGATCGAGGACTACCGCGCCGGCGACCTGGTCAAGATGTCGATCCTGGTCAACGCCGAGCCGGTCGACGCCCTGTCCATGCTGGTCCACCGCGGCCGGGCCGAGAGCCGCGGCCGGGGCATGTGCGAGAAGATGAAGGACCTGATCCCGCCGCACATGTTCGTCATTCCCATCCAGGCGGCCATCGGCGGCCGGATCATCGCCCGCGAGACCGTGCGGGCCCTGCGCAAGGATGTGACGGCCAAGTGCTACGGCGGCGACGCCAGCCGCAAGCGCAAGCTCCTCGACAAGCAGAAGGAGGGCAAGAAGCGCATGCGCCAGTTCGGCAAGGTCGAGATCCCGCAGGAAGCCTTCATCGCCGCCCTGAAGATGGATTCGGACTGACGGCCGCCTGTGCTAGGGTCGGCCATGACCGACAAGCCCGAAGAGACGCCGATCCAGCGCGCCCTGCGCATCAAGCAGGCGGCCCAGGCCGCCAAGCCCACCCCACCGCGTGGCGGCAAGTTCCAGCGCGAGCAGGCGGCTGGGGTCACCGCCGGCAAGTCCAAGCCCTGGATGAAGAAATAAAGACGGCCGATCCGCCGCAACCCAATAAAAATAACGCCTGCGACAGTGCGGACGGTGGCAATCGGGCGCGAACTGCCCTATGTGCAGCGCACACGACGGACGCGCCAGTCCGGCTGGGGCCTTGAGCCCCGCCCGCGCCGCGCCCGCCGCTCGATCCCGTTTCACCGTTCGAAAGCCCCATGCAAGACCTGAAGAAGAACAGCTTCCAAGACCGCGCCGCCGCTTCCGCCGCCGCCAAACAAGCCCTCCTCGCCAAGTTCAAGCCCAAGCCCATGGTCACCGCACCGGTCGCCCTGGACCGCAATGTGGTCCGCGAAGCCGAGCTGGCCGCCGTGCGCGCCGCCCGCGCCGAAGCCAAGGCCGCCAAGGAAGCCGCCCGCCAGGCCCTGGAAGCAGAAGCCGTCCAGGCCCTGCAGAAGGAGGTCGAGGACAGCGACGACGCCCGCCGCGCCGAGCGCAAGGCCCGCAAGGCCGCGATCAAGGACGCCGCCCGCAACAAGCGGCAGTCCAACCAGGCGATGCGCCGCACTGGCTGATTTCGCGGGGAGGTTTTGAAGACCTCCCCTAGCCTCGTCCCATGCTGAAGCTTAAAATGCCCGCGGGATTCGATTCACCGCGTGGTTTTCCATGCGCAAAGCCGTAGTTCTGATCGCCGCCGCCGTCGCCCTTCTGGTCGCGGCCTGCAACACTGTCGAAGGCGTGGGGCGCGATGTCAGCGCCGCCGGCCGGGCGGTGACCAACACCGCTAGCGACGCCAAGCGCTAGACCTTTTCTCTTACGCGTCCTCGTCACGGCTGGCCTCGGCGCCGAGCTTGGCTTTCTCCTGGGCGTCGATCTGGCCGGACCCGGCCTTGCGGGCCACCCGCTCGGCGAGGGAAGTGGCGCCGCCATCGTCGGCGGCGATGCCGCTCGGCTCGCGGTCCTTCGAGGGCGTGGGTTTGGACGGCAAAGGGGATTGGGGTGTGGGCATGAAATCCTCCTCCTGAGCCAACTTTCGGCCCCAAAATTGGTTCCGCGCGCGCCTGCGGCGTAGGGTCACCTTCACTTTGGCTGACCGCAGCGCCATATGGGCGGCATGCAACCCGATACCCGCCCCAGCCTGGCCCTCGGCCTCAAGCGCGGCCTGGCGGAACGCTGCCCCCAGTGCGGGCAGGGCAAGCTTTACCGTAGCTACCTGAAGATCGAGCCGGTCTGCGCCGCCTGCGGCCACGACCTAGCCCGCTATCCGGCCGATGACGGCCCGGCCTATTTCACCATCCTGATCGTCGGCCACCTGGTGGTGGCTCCGCTGCTGCTGTTCCCGTTCATCTGGCGCAGCGACCCGATCGTGGTGTTGCCGCTGACCATGATCCCCCTGCTGGCCCTGACCCTGCTGCTGCTGCCGCGCATCAAGGGGGCTTTCATCGGCGCCCTGTGGTTCCTGGGCCTCAAGCACATCGAAGGCGCCGCCCGCACCGGGGCGGAACCCATAGCCTAGCTCGCGGATTGAACTCCCCGCACAGATGCAGGGAGTTTGGACGTCATGAGCCTAGGCACAATACTGATCATCATCCTGATCCTATTGCTTATCGGCGCCCTGCCTAGTTGGGGTTACAGCCGCAGCTGGGGCTATTTCCCCAGCGGCGGGCTCGGCCTGGTGGTCGTCATCCTGATCGTCCTCGTCCTGATGGGACGGATATAGATTTCGGGGCGCGGCGCGAGCCGCGCCCTTTTTCTTTTCCGCCTAGATGGCGCACGTCGCCCCGGTTCCGCGCAGGTTGCAGTACCCGCCGGGGTTCTTCTCCAGATATTGCTGGTGGTAGGCTTCGGCGAAGTAGAATTCGCCCGCCGGCTCGACGTCGCTGGTGATCGGCCCCATGCCGCGGGCCGCCAGGGCGGCCCCGAACTGCGCCTTCGACCGGGCTGCCGCCTCCGCCTGAGCCGGGGTGGTCGTATAGACCCCAGACCGGTACTGGGTGCCGACGTCGTTGCCCTGGCGCATGCCCTGGGTCGGGTCGTGCGCCTCCCAGAAGGTCTTCAGCAGGGTTTCATAGGAGATGACCTTGGGGTCGAACACCACCAGCACCGCCTCGGTATGGCCGGTGCGGCCGCTGCAGGTCTCATCATAGGTCGGGTTGGGGGTGACGCCGGCGGTGTAGCCCGCGGCGGTGACCCACACCCCCGGCAGGCGCCAGAACAGCCGCTCGCCCCCCCAGAAGCACCCCAGGGCGAAGATCGCGGTCTCCAGGCCCTCCGGGTAGGGCCCCTTCAAGGGGTGGCCATTGACGGCGTGCGTGGCCGCGGTGGGGATCGGCTCGGAGCGGCCGGGCAAGGCCTGGGCGGCGGTGGGCAGGCCGCCGGACTTGGAGGCGAACAGCATGGGCGACAAATCTCCTTCCGATGCGGGGCTCGACCATAGATAGGAGCGCGCGGCCCATTTCGCCCGCATCGCTCCCAAGCCTTGTACCGGCCCTCGCGCTCGTATATTCGCCCTGCCTCGACCGAAGGTTACAAGCCTTCTGTTCCCAGCTGCGGTGAGGTGGCGGAGTGGTCGATCGCGCACGCTTGGAAAGCGTGTTTACGGGAAACCGTAACGAGGGTTCGAATCCCTCTCTCACCGCCAACGCTCCTCGCCACAAATCTCTCCGCGCCTTGGGCGAGGCCGGAAAATCCCGTGATATTACAGGGTTTCCCCAAACGGGC
>CANJOB010000198.1 GCA_947475655.1 Caulobacterales bacterium
CACCGCACCTGGGTCATCGCCGGCGACGGCTGTCTGATGGAGGGCGTCAGCCACGAGGCCATATCCATCGCCGGGCGACTCAAGCTCTCGAAGCTGACCGTGCTGTTCGACGACAACAACACCACCATCGACGGCGAGGCGACCATCAGCGAGACCGGTGACCAGGTCATGCGCTTCAAGGCCGCCGGCTGGGCGGTGAAGACCGTCGACGGCCACGACCACGGCAAGATCGCCGCCGCCCTGCGCTGGGCGCAAAAACAAGACAAGCCGTCGATGATCGCCTGCAAGACCCTGATCTCGAAGGGCGGCGGGCCCAAGGAAGGCGACCCGCACAGCCACGGCTACACCCTGTTCGACGACGAGATCAAAGCCGCGCGCGAGGCCATGGGCTGGACCCACGGCCCGTTCGAGACCCCGGACGATGTCGCCCGCAACTGGAAGTCCGCGGGCCGCCGCGGCGCCCGCGTCCGCAAGGCCTGGGACGCCAAACTCAAAGCCTCCAGCCACGCCGCCGATTTCACCCGCGCCATGAAGGGCGATCTGGCCCCCACCGCCTTCGAGCGCATCGACGCCCATATCGCCGAGGCCGCCAAGACCGGCGTCGCCAACGCCACCCGCGTCCACTCCGGCTCGGCCCTGGACCAGCTGGTCCCGGCCATACCGGAGATGATCGGCGGCAGCGCCGACCTGACCGGGTCGAACAACACCTTCGTCAAGGGCATGAAGCCGTTCGACGCCCCCGACTACGCCGGCCGCTACGTCCACTACGGCGTGCGGGAATTCGGCATGGCGGCGGCCATGAACGGCATGGCCCTGCATGGCGGGGTCATCCCCTACAGCGGCACCTTCATGGCCTTCGCCGACTACAGCCGCCCGGCGATCCGGCTCGGGGCCCTGATGGGCGCGCGCGTCATCCACGTCATGACCCACGATTCCATCGGCCTGGGCGAGGACGGCCCGACCCACCAGCCGGTCGAACAGCTGGCCAGCTTGCGCGCCATGCCCAACCTGCTGGTGCTGCGGCCCGCCGACGCGATCGAGGCGGCCGAATGCTGGAAGGTGGCGCTGCAGGCGCGCACCACGCCGTCGATCATGGCCCTGTCGCGGCAGAAGACCCCGGCGGCCCGGCGCGAGGTCGCGTCCGAAAACCTCTCGGCGCGCGGCGCCTACGAGCTGGTTCCCGCCGAGGGCGCGGCCCAGGTGACGATCTTCTCGTCCGGCACCGAGGTCGGCATCGCCATGGCGGCGCGCGACCTGCTGCAGGCCAAGGGCATCGGCGCGCGGGTGGTCTCGACCCCCTGCTGGGAACTGTTCGACACGCAGAGCGCCACCTACCAGGCCAAGACCATCGGCAAGGCCAAGGTCCGCGTGGCGGTGGAGGCCGGGGTGCGCCAGGGCTGGGACCGCTTCATCGGCGAGGACGGCCTGTTCGTCGGCATGAACAGCTTCGGCGCCAGCGCCCCTTACGAGCGGCTCTACGCCGAGTTCGGCATCACTGCCGAGGCGGTGGCGGCGGCGGTGGAGAAGGCGCTGAGCTAGGGCTCGCGGTCCAGCGGCAGCACCAGCCCCGGCGGGGCCTGGCGCACGATCGCCACCCGGTCGAACAGGCCGGGGGCCAGGTCGCACCAGCGCTGGTCGGCGTAGCCTGGCGGGGCGATGTCGTCCGGATAGTTGGCCACGCGGTCGGCCCACCAGGCGGCGAAGGTCGGGCCCTGGCCGGTGGTGCGCACCGCCAGCAGGCCGATGTTGAAGGTTCCGGTGCGGGCGATGTGCAGGTCGAGGTCGATGACCTCTTGCCGGCCTTCGCTTGGCTCATGGAAGCGCGCCAGCAGCAGGATGTCGGCGTCGTCCAGCTCGCCGAGCAGCTCGGTCAGGGGCTCGGTGACCACGGCGCGCGGGTCGACATGGACCACCAGCGCCGCCGCCGCCTCGCGGCAGGCGGCGTCCAGGAAGGCCGCGCGGGAAGCCGCCGCCACCTCAATGTCCGCCGGCAGTTCCGCGCCCGCCGGGATGTCGGCGACCGCCGCCACATAGCGCCAGTCGGGATGGAAGCGCCGCAGGTCGGCGAACAGGGCGCGCGCCTGGTCGAGGTCGGCCCAGGCCGAACTGGCGTAGCAGAGCGCGGGGTTGGACATGCGGGTGACTTGGCAGGCCAAACTTGGCAGGGGAGGGGTCAGGCTATAGACCAGGGCGGTATTGAACGAGGAGCGTTTTCTGCGCCCGCCAAGCCTTCCTGTCGGCGTCAAACGCCTCGGCCAACGCCTGCGGTCAGCCCTGTCCGGCGGCCGCGGCAAGGTGGCGCCGGTCTATCTGGTGCTGGGCATGCACCGCTCGGGCACCTCGGCGGCGACCCAGCTGCTGGCCCTGTCCGGTTGTGGCCTGCCGCTCGACCTGGTTCCCGCCGACGACCATAACGCCCGCGGCTATTTCGAACCCTGGCGCGTGGCGGTGTTCAACGGCGAGCGGCTTCGCGCCTCTGGCGGGGCGTGGGACGATCCGTTCGGCTTCCCGTTCCGCCCGCTCGCCGACGACGACGCCTGGGCCAGGCGCGCGGACGAGCTGTTGCGCGGCCAGTTCGACCTCGGCTCCTCGCCCCTGCTCAAGGACCCGCGCCTCAGCCTGCTGATGCCGCTGTGGCGACCGCTGTTCGAGAAGGCCGGCCTGACGCCGATGGTGGTGATCCCGGTGCGCCACCCGCTGGAGGTGGCCCGCTCGCTGCAGACCCGCGACGGGTTCGTCACGGAAAAGTCGGTGCTGCTGTGGTGCGCCTACATGCTGGCGGCGGAGGCCTACAGCCGCGGCCTGCCGCGCGTGTTCGTCTCTTACGAGGCCCTGCTGGAAGACTGGCGTCCGCAGGCGGCGCGGATCGAGGCGGCGCACGGGCGCAAGCTCCCGGCGCTCGACGACCTGGCCGCCAACCGCATCGACGAATTCCTCACCCGCGACCTGCGCCACCACCAGGAAGCGCCCGACCCGGCCAAGCTGCCCTTCCCCCAGGTGACCGGCCCGATCCTGCAATGGCTGCAGGCCGCCGCCCGCGACGAGAAGCCGGGCTACCGCGCCATCAACGAGGCCACCACCGCCTACCTGGCCCTGGCCAAGTCGATGGGGCCGCTGGTCTCGCCCCTGACCCGCGACCTCGACCAGACCCGCGCCGACCTGCTCTACACCCGCCAACTGCTGGAGCTGGAGCGGGCCGACCTGCGGGCGCAGATTGAGGCGCTCAAGGCCGATGCGGGCTGAGCACCTGACCCCTGACGAGCGCGCCATCGTCGCCGAGGCGTTCGACGCCGCCTTCTACCTGGCGCGCAACCCGGACGTGGAGGAGGCGGGCATGGACCCCCTCGAACATTTCCTCGACATCGGCTGGCGCGAGACCCGCGACCCGACGCGCCGTTTCTCCATCGCCGCCTACCTGGACCTGAACGACGACATCGCCAGGGCGGAGATAAACCCCTTCGTCCACTACCTGCTGCACGGCCGCGCCGAGGGGCGGGCGACCCGGCTCGATCTCGGCTTCCGCTACGACTTGCTGCGCCACGCCCCGACCCTGGAAGCGCGTCTGGAGACCGGCCGCCCGCACGACATCCCCGGCGGGCCGCTGGAGGACCTGGCCGCCGCCGTGGCCGGACTGGGCCCGCACCTGTTCATCACCGTCAGCCACGACGCCTATGTCGACCATGTCGGCGGCGTGCAGCTGTGTCTGAAACGCGAGGCGCGGGCGATTGCCGCCGACGGCTGGTCGCACCTGCACCTCTATCCGGCGGTGCCGTCCTCGGTGGCGGATTTCGAAACGCTGGATCCGGTGATGGGCATCGTCGTCGGCGGAGAAAAGAAGGGGCTGTTCGAGGCTTCGCACATCGCCGCCGCCCTGCGCGCGCTGCAGGGCGCCAAACGGCTGAAGACGGTCTCCTTCGCCGTGCACAGTTTCCTCGGCCATTCGATCCCGGCGGTGAGCGCCGCCCTCGCCGGCGCCGGCGCCAAGACGGGATTCCTGTGGCTGCACGACCAGGCCAGCCTCTGCGCCTCCTACGCCCTGTTACGCAACGACGTGGAATTCTGTGGCGCCCCGCCGCCCGACAGCGCCGCCTGCTCGATCTGCGTCTATGGACTTCGCCGCCGGGTGCAGATGGCCGACCACGCCGATTTTTTCGCCGCCTTCGACATCACGGTGCTGGCGCCGTCGCAGGCGCAGATGGACCTTTGGACCTCGTCCAGCAACTACCGCTTCGCCGCCGCCCATGTGCACCCGCACGCTGTGCTGGCCGCCAGCGGCGCCGCCGCCGCGTCCGCCGACGCGGCGCTCACCGTCGCCTTCCTGGGCTTTCTCGCCCAGCACAAGGGCTGGCCAATATTCACCGCCCTGGCCGAGCGTTTCGCGGATGATCCGCGCTACGCTTTCCTGCACCTGGGCAAGCAGGACGACGATCCGCCGCCGATCCCCTTCATCGCCGTGGAGCCGCAGGGCGACGAGCCGACTGGCCCCGTCGAGCTTCCCGGCGAGACAAGAAATTCA
>CANJOB010000199.1 GCA_947475655.1 Caulobacterales bacterium
CTGGAACATCCAGCTGGCGGTCATGACCAGCGCCATGAACGCCAGGCCGCCGATGACAAGGTAAGCAGTCATGACGGTTCGCCCGCCTCGGGGGCGGTGCGGGCGTGGATGAAGGCGACGGTCCGGGCGAAGGCCGGGGCCAGGAACCGCAGGGGCGGGGAGAAGGCGCCGACGATGGCGGCGTGGCTCAAGCGCGGGAACACCTCCGCCGTCGCCTCGACGCCCGCCGCGCGCAGCTTGGCGGCCATGCGCAGGCTGTTGCCGGGATCGACCGCGCGGTCGCCGGCGCCGGTCATCAGCAGCATCGGCGGCTCGTCGCCGTCGATATGGTTGATGGGTTGGGTATCGGGACGCTGAGCCTCCGGGCCGAAGATCGTGCGCAGTTCGGCGGTGCGCACCGGCAGGAAGTCGTACGGACCGGCCAGGCCGACTACCCCGCGGATGTCACGCTTGCTCATGCCGGCCTCGGCTAGCCAGCGCTTGTCGGCCGCCAGGGCAACGGCGTTGTAGGCGCCGGCCGAATGACCGGCCAGGAAGAGCCGCTGCGGATCGCCGCCGATGCGCCGCGCATTGTCGCGCGCCCAGCGCACGGCCTTGGCGCTGTCGCGCAGGAAATCGGGCCAGCGCACCTGCGGATAGACGCGGTAGTCGGGGATCACGGCGACGAAGCCCTCATCGGCCAGCGAGCGGCCGACGAAGGCGTAGAGGGCCCTGTCGCCGCTGTTCCAGCCGCCGCCGTAGAAGAACACCACAACCGGAGCGCCGGCGCGGGGGGTCTTGGGCGCATAGACGTCGAGCACCTGGCGCGGGTCGTCGCCGTAGGGGACCCCGCGCGTCTCGTTCAGGCCGGTTCCGGGCTGCAGGGTGTTGAGCGCACTGGCGGCCGAGCAGCCGCCCAGCACCGCGGCGGCGGCGATGCCGGCCAGGGTTCCGGCGGCGCGGAGGTGTTTCCCCAATCCGCCCGGCACGGGCGCTAGTTGTCGAGCTTGATTTGGAGCCACCGGCATTCTTTCGCGTTGAGCCACCGGAGATACGCCTCAGCTTGGGAAAAGGATGCATGCATCCGCCTCCACGTCCGCTGCGTAGCTGCTCTACGGGCCGAATGGCGCCTGGCCGACATTCGAAGGACGAGACCTTGCCGATGAGTTCGACCACCCCCCTACGTATCGCCGTGATCGGGTCCGGCGTTTCAGGCCTGTCGGCGGCCTGGCTGCTGTCGAAAGCGCACGCCGTGACCCTCTACGAGGCCGACGACCGCCTAGGCGGCCACGCGCATACGGTGGACGCGGAGACCTCGCGCGGTCCGGTCCCGGTTGATACCGGTTTCATCGTCTATAACGAGCCCAACTATCCCAACCTGACGGCTATGTTCGCCCACTTGGATGTGGAGACCGTGGGTTCGGACATGTCGTTCGGGGTTTCGCTCGACGACGGCGGGTTCGAATACGCCTCCACCAGCCTGGGCGGCTTGCTGGCCCAACGGCGCAACCTGTTCCGTCCCCGGTTTTGGAACATGATCGGCGACGTGCTGAAGTTCCAAAAGCACGGCGCCGCCGACGCCTTGCGCTGGACCGACGAGACCTCGCTCAGCGATTACCTGGTCCAGCGTGGCTTTTGCCGGGCGTTCCAGGAGGACCACCTGCTACCGCAGGCCGCCGCCATCTGGTCGGCGCCGTTGAAAGACATTGGCGACTATCCGGCCCGCGCCCTGCTGCGCTTCTTCGACAACCACGGCCTGCTGACGCTGAACTACAAGGAGCGGCCCCAGTGGCGCACGGTTAAGGGCGGTTCGCGCGCCTATGTGCGCAAGCTCGCCGCCGATTTCCGCGGCCGGGTGCTGCTGTCCAGCCCGATCCGGTGCGTCACCCGCGTGTCCGACGGGGTCGTCGTCGAGACCTCCGCCGGCGTCGCCGAGCGCTACGACCGCGTGGTTATCGCCGCCCACGCCGACCAGGCGTTGCGCATGCTGAGCCAGCCCACCGCCAACGAGCGGCGGACCTTAGGCGCCTTCCGCTACAGTCAGAACCGCACCGTCCTGCACGGCGATGACAGCTTCATGCCCAACCGCCGCGCGGCCTGGTCGAGCTGGAATCATCGCGGCGTCACCGGCCTCGATAGCGAAGCCTGCATCACCTATTGGATGAACAGGCTACATGCCATGCCCGCGGGCGCCGACCCGCTGTTCGTCACCCTCAACCCGCCACGCGAACCCCGCCCCGGCGCCACCGTGCTTGAGCAGGACTACGAGCACCCGATGTTCAACGCCGCCGCGATCGGCGCCCAGGCCTCTCTTCCCGCCCTGCAGGGCGACGGCGGGGTGTGGTTCTGCGGCGCATATTTCGGCTCCGGCTTTCACGAGGACGGGTTGCAGTCCGGTCTGGCGGCGGCGGAAGCTGTCGGCGGTGTGCAACGGCCCTGGCAAATCGAGAATGCGTCCGGGCGCATGCCGGTGGCTGCGGCCGCCGCCCTGGAAGCGGCGTGAACGGCCTCTATGCCGGAAAGGTGACGCACGCGCGCGTGTCGCCGCGGCGGCACAGCCTGGCGTATCGCATATTCATGCTGCGGCTGAACCTGGACGACTTGGCCGGCGAGGCGCGCAGCCGGCGACTGTTCAGCGTCAACCGCCCCAACCTGTTCAGCGTCTTCGAGCGGGATCATGGCGAAGGGTCGGCCACGCCCCTGCGCGACCAGGTCGCCGCACGGCTGGCGCAGGCGGAACTGGCCCACGCCGCCGCCCATATCGAGATGCTGGTGATGCCGCGTATCCTGGGCCGCGCCTTCAATCCGCTGACCGTCTATTTCTGCCGCGACCGGGCAAGGCGGCTGTCGGCCATCCTGTACGAGGTCAACAATACGTTTGGCGAACGCCACAACTATATGATCGCCGCTGGTGAGGCGCGGCGCGGCGGCGCGGTGCGCCAGACGGTTCCCAAGCGCTTCCACGTCTCACCATTCATGGACATGGAGCTCGACTATCAGTTCGACGTCTCGCCGCCGCACGACAACGTCGCCATCCGTATTCTGGTTTCCAGCAGGGACGGCCCGGTGCTGACTGCCGCGTTCCATGGGGCCGGCGCGCCGCTGACCGATGCCGCCCTGCTGCGCGCCTGGCTGACCCATCCCTGGCAGACCCTGGGCGTGCTCGCCGCGATTCACTGGGAGGCGGTGAAGATCCTGCTGAAGGGCATCGGCTTGCGGCCCAAGCCGCCCGCACCGGAGACGGCGACAACGCTAGGGTAGTCGGCATGAAACAAAACAGGCGCGGCCTTTGCGGGCCGCGCCTGTCGACGGTCTAAGCGAATTCCTTGAGGCGCTAGCGCCGGCGAAACTGCGGCCGGGCCGTCGTGGGACGGGGCGCGGCTGACTCTGTCTTGTGGCGGAAGGTGATACGGCCCTTGGTCAGGTCGTAAGGCGTCATCTCAATCGTGACCCGATCCCCGACCAGGGTGCGGATCTTGTTCCGCTTCATGCGCCCGGCGGTATAGGCCAGGACCACGTGGTCGTTGTCGAGTTGAACCCGATAGCGGCCTTCCGGCAGCAATTCAGTGACGATACCGTCGAACTCTAAGAACTCTTCCTTCGCCATTGTGTGTGGCTTAGGCCGCGCTCAGGCTGCCGGCGGCCATCTTGCCGCTCTTGCGGTCGCGTTCCAGCTCGTAGTTGACCTTCTGGCCCTCGCTGAGGGTGCCCAGACCGGCCCGTTCCACGGCCGAAATGTGAACGAACACGTCCGCGCCGCCGTCAGTCGGCTGGATGAAGCCGAAACCCTTGGTCGGATTGAACCACTTTACGGTGCCTTGAGCCATTTTCAGGTCTCCATGTAGTTTAGCCGCCGGGACATCCGACGACCGGATCGAGATCTGAGAGCGGCTTCAGTATCCGCGCGGAGGCGGGGTAGAGCAGATCGTGGCAGAGGTCGACGCCGCCCCAGATACCTTCAAAACGGGCAGGAATCTAGGGGGCGCCTGCGACAACCTGCCTCAGGTTATCGCGAGGTGTGGCTAGGCTTGGGCCTGGGCCACGGCTCCACGGTCGCCGCCGGGGCGGCGGCGGCGGCGATTGCGCGACTTGGCCTGGCCCTCGCCGGCCTTGGCCGGAGCGTTGGCGCTGTGGCTGGCGGGCCGGGCGTTGCGGTCGGCGCCGCCACGGTTATGGCCGCCCTGGCCTGGCCGGCCGCGGTGCGGCTGGCGTGACTTGGGCCGCTCGTCGGCGCCCTCGACCGGGCTCCACTTGCTGCCGCCCAGGGCGGTTTCCTGGGCGCCCATCGCCTTGGTCATCACCGCCAGGCTCTGGTCGCGGCGGCGGTCGAAAGACGGGATGGTCTGGCGGGTCAGCTTCTGGATGTCGCGCAGCAGGTTGCGCTCGTCATCGGCGCACAGGGTGATGGCGCTGCCCGCCGCCCCGGCCCGCGCGGTGCGGCCGATACGGTGGACATAGGATTCCGGCACGTTGGGCAGTTCGAAATTGACCACGTGGCTGACCGCGTCGATGTCGATGCCGCGGGCGGCGATGTC
>CANJOB010000200.1 GCA_947475655.1 Caulobacterales bacterium
ACATCGCCGCCCAGGCCATCTTCCCGGCCGTGGACCCGCTGGACTCGACCAGCCGGATCATGGACCCGCTGGTGATCGGCGAGGAGCACTACACCGTGGCCCGCCAGGTCCAGGAAATCCTGCAGCAGTACAAGGCGCTGAAGGACATCATCGCCATCCTCGGCATGGATGAACTGTCGGAAGACGACAAGCTGGTCGTCTCCCGCGCCCGCAAGATCCAGCGCTTCCTCAGCCAGCCGTTCTTCGTCGCCGAGCAGTTCACCAACACGCCCGGCAAGTTCCTGTCGCTGGAAGAGACCATCAACTCGTTCAAGCGCATCGTCGCCGGCGAAGGCGACGCCCTGCCGGAAGCGGCGTTCTACATGGTCGGCGGCTTCGACGAAGTGATCGCCAAGGCCGAGAAGATGGCGGCGGGAGCCTAAGCTTGGCCAAGCTGCACTTCTCCCTGGTTTCGCCTGAGCGCGAACTGTTCTCCGGCGAGGTCGACCAGGTCGACGCGCCGGGCCTCGAAGGGGACTTCGGGGTGCTGGCCGGGCACGCCCCGTTCATGACCGCCCTGAAGACCGGACAGGTCACGGTGCGCGACGGCGGGTCGGCGCGGACCTTCGATATCGACGGCGGTTTTGCCGATGTGACGCCCGATGGGCTGACCATCCTGGCCGAAAGCGCTGTGGAGCGAAGCTAGACCGACCTAAATCCGCCGCATAAGCAGCTTAGGTCTTGCGGGACGAGGGACGGACGGTATTCATTTTCGGCGACAAGTTAGGGAACATAACAATCATGCGTCTTGCGCTCCTCACCCTGGCCGCCAGCGTGGCCGCCCTCTCGACCGCCTACGCCCAGGACGCCGCCGCGCCCGCGCCGATGCCGGCGGCTCCCGCTGACGCCGCTGCTCCGGCCATGCCGGCTGCTCCGGCCGCCCCCGCTGAAGGCGGGACCCTGGCCGCCCCTCCCGGCACCCAGGCCGCCGACATCGCGGCGCCTCCGCCGCAGGAGCTGGCGCCGATGCCGACCGACCCGCTCAGCCTGACAATCATCGACACGCTGGAGAAGGTCTGCAAGCCGATCGCCAGCGGTTTGGGCGGGGCCCTGCCGGACCTGGCCAAGGCCAACGGCTACACCCTGCGCCGCCGCATGTGGACGCGCATCGTCGCCGAAGGCGGCACCCAGATCGTGCTGCAGCCGACCTCGGTGGCCAACCCGACCACTTGCGTCATGCTGATCAACCACCCCAAGGGCGGCTTCCAGAACCTCGTCAACGGCATGCACGCCTGGGCCTCGCGCCAGGACCCGATCATGCAGCTCCGGGCGACGTACGTCTATGACGACCAGGTCACCGGCATGAAGCGCACCACCGTCGGCTGGGAAGCCCCGAGCGTGACATCGACCACCGGCATGACCGGCATGGCCTTCACCGGCCTGCAACGCCTGAACGGCCGTGAGATCGTCAAGGGCCTGGATCAGACCGAACTGATGTACCAGATCCGCAAGTAAGATGAGCTTCGTCGATCAAGCCGGCGTCTTCGGCGTCGGCTTGGTCCTCGTGGCCTATGCCGGCGCCGCTTTCGGCAAACTCGACCCAAAGAACTGGCCATCCCTAGCGGCGAACCTGATCGGGTCGCTGCTGATCCTCGGGTCGCTCACCTATAAATTCAATCTGTCGGCCGCCCTGATGGAGGGCGCCTGGGCCGCCGTGGCGGCCGTCGGCCTGGCGCGCCTGGCCTGGCTGGCTATTCGCCGGAGGCGCTGATCCAGCTCAGGCAGGCGTCGGCGACGTCCTCCCAGCCGGGCTCCCCCGGCAGCCAGTGGCTCATCCCCTCGAACATACGGAACTCCCCGCCCAGCCGCTCGGCGGTGCGCCGCACTGTGGCGGCGGGATTGATCAGGTCCTTGCCCCCGGCCAGGGTCAGGGCCCGCGCCCCGCCGCCATCGCGCACGCGGGTGGTCATGGTCGGGTCCAGCCACCAGTTCAGCACCTCGAACAGGGCCCGCCCGCTCTCGGGCGCCATCAGGGCATAGATCGCCCGCTGCGACGCCGCGTCGAGGCGGTTGAGGCTGAAGCTGGTGGTGACGGTCTGGTCCGGGGCCACGGCGCTGAGCCAATAGGCGCCCAGCGAGAGCAGGCCCAGGGCGCTGATCCCTTCCTCCAGGCTCTGGCCGGAGACGCCCCAAGGCGACGACGGAGCCAGCAGCATCAGTCCGGCGACGGGCGCGCGGTCGGCGGCCATCTGCGCCACCAGCCCGCCCAGGGAATGGCCGAGCAACAAGGGCGGCTGTGGCTGCTCCGCGCACAGCTTCACGATCGCCTCGACATAGTCGCTCACCGACTGGCCGGCGGCGCTCTCGCCGGGGGCGTGGCCGGGCAAGGTCGGGGTCAGGACGGTGTGGCCGGCGGCCTCGAAGGGCGCGCGGAAGGCGTCGAACACCCAGCCGCCGCAGAAGGCCCCATGGACCATGATCACGGGCGCCGGCGCCGACTGCATCAAAACCTCAGGGTTTGGCGAAGGCTTTGAAGGCGTCCACCACCTGCAGATAGGCGTTGCGCTTGAACGGCACAATCAGATCCGGCGTTTCCTGCAGCCGCGCCCAGCGCCAGGCGTCGAATTCCGGCGGCGACTGCACGTCGAGGTCGACCTCGCTGTCCCGGCCCTCGAAGCGGAAGGCGTACCAGACCTGCTTCTGGCCCAGCCACTTGCCGCGCCGGGCCAGTTCCGGCGGGAAGTCGTAGGCGGACCAGCCGCTGGTGCAGCCGAGGTAGGAGACGGAGGTGACGCCGGTCTCCTCCTGCAGTTCGCGCCGGGCGGCGGCCTCCAATTCCTCGCCGGCGTCGACGCCGCCCTGCGGGAACTGCCAGCTGAACTGCGGATGCACGGCGCTTTCCTGCCCTTTGTGGGCGATCGAGCTGTGGCGATGGCCGAGCCACACCAGGCCCTCGCGGTTGAACAGCACCACGCCGACATTGGGCCGATAGAGGTCGAGATTCTCAGACATCGAA
This sequence comes from Caulobacterales bacterium, assembly GCA_947475655.1. Taxonomy (GTDB): domain Bacteria; phylum Pseudomonadota; class Alphaproteobacteria; order Caulobacterales; family Caulobacteraceae; genus Caulobacter. Next base: position 2,996 of record CANJOB010000200.1, read on the forward strand.
GGGGTCTTACGCGATACCCCTCCCACCGTCATCGGCGGTGTTTAGCGCTTGGCCATCACCGCCGAGGCCGGCGCCAGCTGCAGGCCGCGCGACGGCAGGCTCTGGGCCCAGCGGCTGACGGCGGCCAGGGTCACAGGATAGGCAAAGCCCGAGCCGAGAGCCGTCCCGCCCTTGAAGGCGCCCGTTTCCAGGGCCGCCAGTTCCTTGTTGATGGCTTCCGCCGACAGCTGATCGTCGACGATGCGGTCGGCCGACGCCCGCATCAGCCCGCCGCCGCGGCGGCGGCCTTGGCCGTCGTCGATGAAGGCCACCCCGCGCCGGCCCAGCGCAGCGGTGAAGGCGGTCATGGCGCTGTCCGAACCGAGGAAGCGCGAGCCGAGATAGTTGGTGACGCCGAAATAGCCGGTGGCGCGCGAGAGCAGCCAGTCGAGCTTGCGGGCCGTCTCGTCCGGCTTGCCGCTGGCCAGCAGGGTGTAGGGGCCGGGATCGTTCGACGGGTAGTCGGCGGGCTCCATCGGCGCCTCGAGCAGCACCTCGTGGCCGGCGGAGCGGGCCATGTCGATCCAGCCCTGCAGATCGTCGGCATAGGGGGCGAACGACAGGGTGATCTCGGGCGGCAGGGTCTCGATGGCGGCGCGGGTGGTCTGCGGGTTGAGGCCCAGGCCGCCGACGATCAGAGCCACGCGGGGGGCGCCGGTGCTGGTGAAGGGGCGGGCGTAGGCCTGGGCGGCGTTGCGGCCGTCGGGGCCGATCACCGGCAGCAGTCCGCCGCCGGGACCGGGGGCAGACAGGCCGGCGATGGGAGCAGCCGCAAGCCCGCCGCGGTTGGGCGTGCCCGAGGCGCCGTCGACCTCGCCGCCGCCGGGCAGGGTGAAGACGGCGTGGGGGTCGGCGCCGACCATCTCGCCCGGATGGGCGGAAAGCTCGAAGGTATCGGGGGTCAGGTTGGCCTCGCCTGAGGGTTCCGGGGCCAGAGCCTCGCGCCAGCCGGCCGGGGCGTCCTTGGTGGCGCCGATCCGGGTCAGGGCCACCCGCACCACCGGAGCGCCGGCCTGCGGGTCACCGGTGATGGCCACCAGACTGCCCGCGGCGAGCAGGAAGGCGAGGGCCGCGCCGCCGGCGCCGACATAGGGATTGGACAGGGCGGCCAGGGCCGCGCCGCGCGGGCCGGGCCCGGCCGAGGCGGGCATGGCGGCTGCGAAAGCTTTCTTCGAGAACATGGGCGGACCTGTCAGACAGGACCGCAAGTGTGAAGAAACAGGGTTAATGATTGGTGGAGCGGGCTGCGTCAGCCCGTTCCCAACCCTCGTCATCCTCGGCTCGACTCGAGGATCCAGGATCAGGATCGATTCGGGACCACACGGTGACTGTCCGCGTGCATGGGTCGTCGGATCAAGTCCGACGATGACGGCATGAGGGTAAGCGCCCCGGGGCAAACCCGGGGCCGCTATTACTTCGTCGTCGCTTTCGGCGCGTTGGGGGCGGCCTTGGCGATCATCTCG
>CANJOB010000201.1 GCA_947475655.1 Caulobacterales bacterium
CAGCCATGTTCGGGAACCAGCGAGGCGCTGACCATGCCAGGGATCGCTCCGCCCAGCGTGATGCCCAGCACTACCAGCACCACCAGGCGCGCGCGGATGCGCTTGGGCGACATTTCAGAATTGAGCGCGACGGCGTTGGACAGCAGGCCGCCCATGCCGACGCCCGTGAGGAAGCGCAGGATCGTCACCTGCATCACGCTGTCGGCCCATACCACGCCGAGCGTGGTGATGCCGAAGACGAAACAGCCGATAATGATGACGAAGCGCCGTCCGTAGCGGTCACCCAGGAGGCCGAATAGCGGGGCCCCGGCCAGAATGCCGAACAGGCTGGCGCTTAAGGCCGGTCCCATCGCCGAGGCGGTCACGCCCCATTCGCGCAGGATATGCGGCGTCGCCACGCCCAGCGCTGTGTTCTCGAAGCCCTCGGCGAACATGGCCAGGAACGACCACACCAGCAGGCTCAGGTTGAACGCCTTGAACTTCTGCCCATCGACCAGTTCGTCGACGTTTACCGACGCTGCGCTCGTCATTTCAGCCCCCCATAGGCCGCCACGGGTCGTCGCCCGTGTGCGGCGGTCTTTTTAGTTCGTCATGTTTTGGCGAACTTGTCTTCCAGTTTGAACAGCGAGATGGCGTTGTTGCGGCCGACCTGCCGGCGGGTGGCGTCGTCCACCGCCACCGAGGCGTCGAACCAGCGCGAGCCGTCCTCCATCGGTTCGAACGGATAGTCTGAGGAGAAGTAGAGCTTGTCGACGCCCATGATATCCAGAGCGCAGCGGAACGACGGGTCGCTGAAGTTGCCGCTGACGGTCAGGTGGAAATTCTCGCGGAAATAGTCGCTGGGCAGGCGCTTGCCGTCATAGCCCCGCCGCGAGAACTGCATACGCTCCTCCATCCGGTCCAGGCCGAACGGGATGTTCTCGCCCAGGTGGCCCAGGCAGATCTTCAGGGTGGGATAGTCCTCGAACAGGCCCGAACCGCACAGGCGCAAGGCGTGGATCGAGGTTTCGACCGCGAAACCCCAGGGCGAGGTCATCATCCATTTGTGACCGTCGTAGTTCTGGGCGCGCTGGGCGATCTGCGCCCGCGGGTGCAGGTAGAAGGGCACGTCCAGCTCGGCGACGGTGGCCCAAAAGCCGCGGTATTCGGGGATGTCATAATAGATGGCGCTGTCGGCCACATCCTTCTGGGTGAAGCCGTTGACCAGGGCGCCCTTGAAGCCAAGCTCCTTGACGCAGCGGGTCAGTTCGGCGGCGGCGGCGTCCGGGTCCTGCATCGGCAGGGCGGCGAAGGAGCCGTATTTGTTGGGATGAAGGGCCTCGGCCTCGGCCAGGACGTCGTTGCTGCGGCGGGCGACCTCGATTGCTTTCCGGGTGTCGAGGATGCCCTGGATGCCTGGGGCGATCAGGGAAAGGATGGCGTAGTCGATGCCGTTGGCGTCCATGCGCTCCAGGCGCTCGCTGCCCAGGTCGAGGATCTGCCGCGTGAACACCGCCTGCTGATCGAAATCGCCGACCGTGGTCTTGGCGTCCGCCACAGTCTCGTCGGTGGCCATGTGCTCTTCGAAGGCGATTTTGCCCTTCATTGTTCTCTCCTCAACAGACTCGTAAGACGGCGCCGTCCCGGCGGCGCTGGGAGCTTCTCCCGCCGCGCGGGCGGCCCCCCTTACATCGCCTATTTCGCCCTCTGTCCAGCCGCTTGCGCCCGGCCCGCGGCGTTCCTCCAGGGCCGCCAGCGGGGCTGCTTGACAGACAAACGGCGATCGGTGATGGCTTTCGGCCCATGATCATCAAGAACCAAGAACAGGTCACGCAGGACGCCCTGGCGGTGATGGAGCAGACACGGGACCCGCGCCTTCGGGAGATCATGGTCTCGCTGATCAAGCACCTGCACGGCTTCGTGCGGGAGACCAAGCTGACCGAGGCCGAGTTCCGCGAGGGCGTGGCGGTGCTGAACGAGATCGGCGCCATGGCCAGCGACACCCACAACGAGATGATGCTGATGGCCGGCTCGCTCGGGGTCTCGTCCCTGGTCTGCCTACTGAACAACGGCGACAACGGCCAGACGGAAACCTCGCAGTCGCTGCTGGGCCCGTTCTGGCGCCTGTATTCGCCGCCGACCGAGAACGGCGGGTCAATCATTCGTTCCCCCACGAAGGGCCCGGCCATGCTGGTCAACGGCCTGGTGGTCGACAAGGCCGGGAAACCGATCGCCGACGCCGAGGTCGACGTCTGGCAGGCCAATACCGAGGGCTGGTACGAGAACCAGGACCCCGACCAGGCGGACATGAACCTGCGCGGCAAGTTCAAAACCGACGCCGACGGCCGTTTCTGGTTCACCAGCGTCAAGCCGAAGGGCTACGCCATCCCCGACAATGGGGTGGTCGGCAGGCTGCTGGAGGCGCAGGACCGTCACCCGTTCCGACCGTCCCACCTGCACGCCCTCGTCTTCAAGGAAGGCTACAAGACCATCACCTCGCAGGTCTATGCCGACGACGACGAGCACCTGCACACCGACGTGCAGTTCGGCGTCACCCAGGCCTTGATCGGCAAGTACCAGCTGCATGACGGGCCTTGCCCCGGCCATCCCGAGATCACCGGGCCGTGGTACAGCCTGGACTATACCTTTGTTCTGGAGCCGGGCGCCGCGCGCCTGCCCAAGCCGCCGATCAAGTAGGACTCTTCAATGCTGACTGACGCCGAACGCCTCGAGGCGGCGAAAGCCCTGATGCGCGCCGACGAGACGCGCACACCGATCAAGCAGCTCAGCCTCACCTATCCGAACATCACCCTGGAGGACTCCTACGCCATCCAGGGCCTGTGGGTGCAGCTTCTGGAAGCCAAGGGCGGCCGCCGGGTCGGCACCAAGATCGGCCTGACCTCGCGCGCCATGCAGATGGCCTCGAAGATCACAGAGCCGGACTACGGATTTCTCATGGACGACATGGTCTTCAACGACGGCGCCGTGCTGCGCGCCGACCGCTATGCGGCGCCGCGGCTGGAGGTCGAGCTGGCCTTCGTCATGGGCGAGGATCTGAGCGGCCCGACCGCCCGCGTGCACGACGTGATGCGGGCCACCGAATTCATCGTTCCAGCACTGGAGGTGATCGACTACCGCACCGAGACGCCGCGCAACATCACCGACACCATCGCCGACAACGCCGCCGCCGGCGCCATGGTCATCGGCGGCCGCACAATCCGGCCGTTCGACCACGACATCCGCTGGGTCGGGGCGACGCTGTCGAAGAACGGGATCATCGAGGAGTCCGGCGTCTCCGCCGCGGTGATGGGCCACCCGGCCGCCGGCATCGCCTGGCTGGTCAACAAGCTGCACCCGCTGGGCGGTAAGCTGGAAAAGGGCCAGATCGTCCTGGCCGGCTCCTTCACCCGACCGGTGTCGGTCGCCGCCGGCGACGTGATTCACGCCGACTACGGCCCGCTGGGCTCTATCGGCCTGTCGTTCGTCTAAGGAAGCGCCTGTGCAATTGCCGCAGAATCAATTCAAGCGCGCCCTGGCGGAGAAACGCCAGCAGATCGGCCTGTGGCTCAGCCTGTCGAGCAGCTATGTGGCCGAGGCCATGGCGGGGTCCGGCTTCGACTGGCTTCTGTTCGACACCGAGCATTCGCCCAATGACGTCAACGACGTGCTGGGCCAGTTGCAGGCGGTCAGCGCCTATGACGTCTCGCCCATTGTCCGCCCGGCCAGCAACGACACGGTGCTGATCAAGCGCTACCTGGATATCGGCGCACAGACCCTGCTGATCCCGTTCGTGCAGAACGCCGACGAGGCGCGCGCCGCCGTCGCCGCGATGCGCTACGCCCCGCGCGGCGTGCGCGGGGTGGCCGCCGCCACCCGCGCCACGCGGTTTGGCCGCATCCCCGACTACGCCCGCCGGGCGGAGGAGGAGCTTTGCCTGCTGGTGCAGGTCGAGACGGTGGAAGCGCTGGAGCAGCTGGAGGCGATCGCGGCGGTCGACGGTGTCCACGGGGTGTTCGTCGGCCCGGGCGACCTCGGGGCCAGCCTGGGCTACCCGGGCGAGCCGGGCCATCCGAAGGTCAAGGAAGTGGTCGAGGACACGATCAAGCGGATCGCCGCGACCGGCAAGCCGGCGGGCATACTGACGGGGGATGTGGCGTTCGCCCAACGATGCATCGAACTGGGCTGCCTGTTCACGGCGGTCGGCGCCGACGTGGGCCTGCTCGTCCGCGCCAGCGAGACCCTCGCCAAGCAGTTCAAGGGCTGAAACCGAAAGCGGCGGCGCCCCGGGGGGGGGGGGGCCGCCGCCGTCAGCGGATACTAGCCGTTGGGGTCGCCGAACCAGAAGGTGAGTTCCTTGCCATCGGGGAAGGTCATGGACTTCATGAAGCCCATGGGGTTTCCGTTGCGGGCGGCGAAGCCCTTGACGATGTAGGTGTCGCCTTCCTTCAGCGAGCCGGGGCCCGAGCG
>CANJOB010000202.1 GCA_947475655.1 Caulobacterales bacterium
AGCCCCTTGGCCCGCGCCCAGATGACCCACCTGCGCATCTTCAACGGCGCTGAACACAAGCATGAGGCTCAGGGCCCCGAAGTCGTCGACTTCAAGTCCATGAACGTCAAGAACGCGCGGAGCCAATAATCATGGCCGAAAATCAAGGCATGGACGCCCTGGCGGCGCTCTCGTCGAACCCCGAAGCGGCCCCGGCCGTGCAGAAGATCGACGCCCAGGGCCGCGCCTATGCGACCGGCAAGCGCAAGAACGCCATCGCGCGCGTCTGGATCAAGCCGGGCAAGGGCTCGATCACCATCAACGGCCGCGACCAGGAAGTCTATTTCGCCCGCCCCGTGCTGCGCATGATGATCGCCCAGCCGTTCGGCGTGACCGGCCGCGAAGGCCAGTTCGACGTGGTGGTGTCGGTGCAGGGTTCGGGCCTTTCCGGCCAGGCCGGCGCCGTGCGTCACGGCATCTCCAAGGCCCTGACCTATTACGAGCCCGGCCTGCGCACCGCGCTGAAGCCGCACGGCTTCCTGACCCGCGACAGCCGCGTGGTCGAGCGTAAGAAGTACGGCAAGGCCAAGGCCCGCAAGAGCTTCCAGTTCTCGAAGCGCTAAGACTTTCCAGCGTTTTCGCTTATCTGGGGGGCGCTTCGGGAAACCGGAGCGCCCCTTTACTATTTAAGGTCTCGACATGACCCAGACGGTATTCATCGACGGCGAGGCCGGCACCACCGGCCTGCAGATCCGGCAGCGGTTGGAAGACCGCGCCGACATCACCCTGCTGTCGATCGATCCGGCCCGGCGCAAGGAGGCCGCCGCCCGCGCCGAACTGCTGAACGCCGCCGACGCGGTGATCCTGTGCCTGCCGGACGCCGCGGCCAAGGAGGCCGTGGCCCTGATCGAGAATCCGGCCACGCGGGTCATCGACGCCTCGACCGCCTTCCGCACCGCCGACGGCTGGACCTACGGTTTCGCGGAAATGACCCAAGGCCAGCGCGCCGCCATCGCGGCGTCCAAGCGGGTCAGCAACCCCGGCTGCTATCCGACCGGCGCCGTCGGCCTGATCCGGCCGCTGGTGGAGGCGGGGCTGATGCCGGCCGACTGGCCCGTGACCATCAATGCGGTGAGCGGCTACAGCGGCGGCGGCAAGTCGATGATCGCCGAATTCGAGGAGATGGAGACGCGGGACAATTTCCGCCTCTACGGCCTTGGGCTGCAGCACAAGCATGTGCCGGAAATCCAGGTCCACGGCGCCCTGCTGACCCGGCCGATCTTCTCGCCGTCGGTGGGCCGCTACCACCAGGGCATGCTGGTGGAGATTCCGCTGCACCTGACCGAGATGGGCGCGACCCTGGACAATATCCACGAGGCCCTGAGCGCCCACTATGCGGGCGAGACCTTCGTCGAGGTCGCCAGCCTGGCCGACAGCGCGGCCATGACCGGCCTGGACCCCGAGGGACTGAACGGCACCAACCGCATGCGGCTCTTCGTGTTCGGCGGCGACGGCCAGGCGCGGCTGGTGGCCCTGCTCGACAACCTGGGCAAGGGCGCCTCGGGCGCGGCGGTGCAGAACATGAACCTGATGCTCGGCCTTAATGAGGGCGCCGGCCTGTAATAGTCTATCGGCTAGGCTCCCAGCTTAAGAAGGATCACGCCATGACCGATCTTCGCCTTCCCCTTATTCAGAGGCGCGCCGTGCTGCTCACCGGCGGCGCCGGCCTGGTCACCGCCCTGGGCGGGATCGGGGCCGCGGCAGCCGCGGAGTCGAAGACCGAAGCCCGCTTCACCGCTTCGCCGTTCCGCAAGATCAGCGACGCCGACTGGAAGAAGCGCCTGCCGCCCAAGTCCTATACGGTGCTGCGCAAGGAAGACACCGAGTACCCCGGCACCAGCCCGCTGCTGAAGGAGCACCGCAAGGGGACGTTCGTCTGCCTCGGCTGCGACCTGCCGCTGTTCAACAGCGCCACCAAATACGAGTCCCACACCGGCTGGCCGAGCTTCTTCCGCGCCATCGACGCCAACATCAGCGGCAAGACCGATTTCAAGATCGGCGTGCCGCGCAATGAATACCACTGCGCCCAATGCCTGGGTCACCAGGGCCACGTGTTCAAGGACGGCCCCCCGCAGACCGGCCTGCGCTATTGCAAACGGCGTGGCGCTGAAGTTCGTGCCCGCCTAGCGGCTCCAGATCACGCGGGTTGCGAGCGGAAAACCGCTTCGCACTTTTCCTCAACCCGCTAGGGCAGAGTCTTCTCGCCGGCGTTCATCAGCCAGACCAGCGTCTTGCCGGACGGCAGGGTGACGCGGCGGAAGATGCCCGAGGCTTCCCCCGAACGGTGCGGGTGGACCAGGAACGTCACCTTGTCGCCGGGATTGAGGGTGCGCTTGCTCCACCCCGCCCGCGTCATCACGCCGGGGCTGGACGCCTCGAGTTGCCAGGTCCTGGCCTGAGCGCCATTGGCGGCGTCGACGGCGACATCGACCTGGACGTGCGGATTGACCCAGCGGACGGCTTTCACCGTGCCCGAAATCTCGATGGGATTGGCGGCGTCGTACATCGCCGCCGAGTGATGCGCCTGCGCCGCGCCGGCGAGGCTAAGCGTGGCGATCGCCAGGGCGACCAAAGGGGCGGCGTACTTCATTGCGATCGTTCTCATGAACCGGGGCGACCCACCGACCCGTCCGGATTTTGGGGTTTGTGTACATAGATCGAGTTGCCGTGCGGATCGACCTCTTCCAGGTATTCGCCCTGGGCGCAGACGCCCTCGACGATGTCATAGGTCCTGGCGCGCTGGCGGTGATAGATTCGCGTGGTCTTCCAGGGTTTGGTCAGCACCTTCGGCGCGGTGATCTCCATCTCGTCGTGCAGGGTGTCGGGGTCGACGAGGCGAAAGCGCTCGGTGATGCGCATGTCGCCGTTGTTGGGGATGCCCACGGCCTCGGTGGTGGCGATGAAGGACTGCGGCAGGACGCCGACCGTGTCCACCACCAGCGCATCCCCCTCCCACTTGCCGGTCGAGTGGCCGTGGAAGCTCAGGTCGGGGTCTTCGGGATGGCCGCGGCCGTCGGTGTAGATGCGGCGCATGCGGTTGCCGTCGCTCTCGCCGAGCAGCGTCACCCGGCCGGGGGTCAGCAGGATCTCGAAGGCGTTGTGGGTGATCAGCATCCAGGCGGGCATGCCGTGCGGGAAGCAGCCCTGCAGCACCAGGAACGGCCGGCCGGCCGCCTCCTCCTCTTCTTGGTGCTTCACCTGGGCCGCGACGTCCGGCTTCCACGGCGGCGTGTTGCTGGTGGATTGCGCGATCTGGTCGGTGACGTTGGGCACCCAAACGCCGGAGAAATCCGGCAGGCGGGAGAGGGCGGTCCACTCCGCCGCCGTGGCGCGGCGGTTCACCTCCGACTCGCCTTGCGCCAGGGCGGGCAGGGCGGCCGCGCAGGCAAGCAACAGCGCGAGCACCTTTGGTGCGGCTTTACCGTGTAACACTCTGGAGATTCCCGCTTTTATTGCCTTTGCGCCGATTAGGGCAGGGCGGTGGCCCGCTGTCGAGAGCGTGACAGGGACTTTTGCGGCTAGGCCACGCGGCCGGTACCGCCGTCGATGACGACCTGCGTTCCGAACGTCCGCGAGCGGTCGGCGAAATCGCGCAGGATGCGGGCCGCGTCGGCGGGGCCGGCGAGGGCGGGACGGCCTTTGGTTTCGTGATCGTCCAGCCCGCCGACGCCGATCTCGTTGAGGACCAGCGGGGTGAGTCCGATCGCCGGGCGGCCGGCGCCTTTGAATTCGCAATCGACGATCAACCCGTCCCACGAGCGCTGTGGATAGGCCCCCGGCGGGTTCTCGATCTGGAACATGAAATTGCCCAGGCCGTAGAAGATCGGCGCGTCGCGGTACATCTCCATGCCGTGCAGCATGGGCGCGCCATGGGCGACGAAGACCGAGGCGCCGGCGTCGATGCAGCGTTTGGCCAGCGTCCGCTGCCACGGATAGGTAACGGCCATGTCGTCGCCCCACAGGTGGTTGTGCTGGTAGGCGATGACCACGTCGGCGTTCCTGGCCGCCTGGGCCAGGGCGGTGAAGACCCGGGCCAGATCCTCCTCGTTCAACACGCCGTTCGATTGCTCGCGCACCTCATTGACGCCGGGGCGCAGCGCTGTCGCCGCGCCGCCCTCGCGCACCTTGCCGGTGGCGAACCCGACCACGGCGACCCGGGCGCCGGACTTGGTCGTCTGGAATGCCGGGGCGGCCGCATGGGCGAGGTCGATGCCCGATCCGGCGTGCGGAAG
>CANJOB010000203.1 GCA_947475655.1 Caulobacterales bacterium
GACGGCTCGATGAGCGCCGGCATGGCCTATGAGGCGATGAACAACGCCCATGAGACGACCAAGCAGCTGACCGTCATCCTCAACGACAACGACATGTCGATCGCCCCGCCGGTGGGCGGGATGAGCGCCTACATGGCCCGGCTGGTGTCCGGCGGCGGCTACCAGAGCTTGCGCAAGCTCGGCAAGTCGATGGCCGGCATCCTGCCCCGGCCGATGCAGGAAGCGGCCAAGAAGGCCGAGGAATACGCCCGCGGCATGGTCACCGGCGGCACCTTCTTCGAGGAGCTGGGCTTCTACTACGTCGGCCCCATCGACGGCCACGACATGGACGCCCTGGTCGGGGTGCTGAAGAACGCCCGCGAGATCGACGACCGGCCGGTGCTGGTGCACGTGGTCACCCAGAAGGGCAAGGGCTACGCCCCGGCCGAGAACGCCGCCGACAAGTACCATGGCGTCGCCCGCTTCGACGTCATCACCGGCCAGCAGGCCAAGGGCTCCAACGGCCCGCCCAGCTACACCAAGGTGTTCGCCGACGCCCTGATCGGCCAGGCGACACGCGACCCGCGCATTGTCGCCATCACCGCCGCCATGCCGTCCGGCACCGGGCTGGACCTGTTCGCCAAGCGCTTTCCGGAGCGGACCTTCGACGTCGGCATCGCCGAGCAGCACGCCGTGACCTTCGCCGCCGGCATGGCCGCCGACGGCATGAAGCCGTTCTGCGCCATCTATTCGACCTTCCTGCAACGCGGCTACGACCAGGTGGTGCACGACGTGGCCATCCAGGGCCTCCCCGTCCGCTTCGCCCTCGACCGCGCCGGGCTGGTGGGCGCCGACGGCCCGACCCACGCCGGCAGTTTCGACATCGGCTACCTGGGCGCCCTGCCGGGCTTCGTGGTCATGGCCGCCGCCGACGAGGTCGAGCTTTCGCGCATGGTGGCCACCGCCGCCGCCATCGACGACCGCCCCAGCGCCTTCCGCTATCCGCGCGGCGAGGGCGTCGGCCTGACCATTCCGGAGAACCCGGAGGTGCTCGAGATCGGCAAGGGCCGCATCGTGCGCGAGGGGACCAGCGTCGCCATCCTGTCGTTCGGCACGCGCCTGCAGGAAAGCCTGCGCGCCGCCGACCTGCTGGCCGCGCGGGGCCTCTGGGCCACCGTCGCCGACGCGCGCTTCGCCAAGCCGCTCGACATCGACCTGCTGCTGCGCCTGTCGCGCGAGCACGAGGCGCTGATCACGGTGGAGGAGGGCTCCATCGGCGGCTTCGGCGCCTTCGTGCTGCAGGCCCTGGCCGAGCACGGCGCCCTGGACCGGGGCTTGAAGGTCCGCACCCTGGCCCTGCCGGACATCTTCCAGGACCACGACAAGCCCGAGGTCATGTACGCCCAGGCCGGCCTCGACGCCGAGGGCATCGTCCGCAGCGTGCTCAGCGCGTTGGGGATCGAGGGGTCTGCCGCGGGAGCGGTTCGGGCTTAAAAAAAGCCGCCCTCTACCCTGGCGCGCATCGACGCTGCTGCTATGCTTTCTCCGTAAGCACCTGATTTAGAGCGCATTGTCGGCCGCTCGACAGTTGCGCGGGGGCGGCATGGCGTTTTTTACGTTCTCCTCGACGGTAAGCGGGCGAGCCATGAATATGGACGCCTTCATGAACGTCGGCGTAGGCAGCACGACACCTGCGGGCACCTATACGGCAAGTAGCCCGGATTATACGTCAGCGACCTTCGGCAATGTGCGGCTCTATCTGGAAGGCGTTCGCGCAGGGGGCGATCTGAGCCGTTTTGCGGGCCGACTTACCGAAGTCGAAATTCAAGTCACCAACGGTTCGTCCCGAGACACCTATAAGGTCACGCTGGCGTCGACCGCCGTATCGAACGAAGCGCTTGCGGCTGCGATCACGAAAGGAAGTTTGGGCGCGTTCTTCTATGAGATTCTGGACAACGATTTCATCGTCGGCGCCACGTACGCCGATGTCCTGCGAGGTGTGGACGGCGCAGAAACGCTCAATGGTGCGGACGGAGCCGATCAAATTTTTGGCGCGGGCGGGGATGATCTGCTGATTGGAGGGTTTGGCGCGGACAGCATTACTGGCGGCGCCGGAGATGACAGCATCCATACAGCCACGATCGGCGGTAGCGAACAGGATGGTAACCTGGCCATCGGCGGCGACGGCAATGACTATGTCTCCGCGGCCGGTGGGGCCGATACGCTCTACGGCGGCGCTGGCAACGACACTATGAATGGCGGAGGCGGTTCAGACGCTCTGTATGGAGACGAGGGCGCGGATTGGCTGGAGGGGGAGCAAGGCTCTGACAGCCTTCACGGTGGAGCGGGAAACGACAATCTGAACGGTGGCGACAGCAGCGACGTTCTATTCGGCGATGACGGAGCCGACGAAGTCAACGGCCAGCAGGGCGCAGACAGTCTTGATGGGGGAGTTGGGAACGACAGACTATTGGGTGGCGAGGGCGCCGATACAGTCTTTGGCGGCGCAGGCAACGATCAGATTTGGGGCAATAGCTTTGGCGGCGGAGAGGATGGGCCGAACTATCTGCGCGGCGATGACGGCAACGACGTCATAGTCGGCGCCGCCGGCTTTGACGACATCAACGGCAACAAAGGCAACGATTCCGCTCTCGGCGGAGAGGGCAACGATTGGGTTGTCGGCGGTCAGGACGATGACACCTGCGCGGCGAAGCCGGAAACGACGTTGTCTATGGCAACCTGGGCTCTGACGTTTGCGACGGCGGGAACGGCGACGACTGGGTGCGTGGCGGCCAGGGCGATGACCAGGTCTCCGGCGGCGCGGGCGCAGACCTGCTTTGGGGCGACCGCGGCAGCGACACCGTGACCGGCGGTACGGGCGCCGATGTCTTCCACATCTTCACTGGAGCCGGCGTCGACCGCGTGACAGATTTCAATCGCAGTGAAGGAGATCGTGTCGTGCTCGACGACACGACCGCCTACAGCGTCGGTCTGGTCGGCAACGACGCTGTCATCACCATCAACGGCGCGGAGATGATCCTGGTCGGTGTAAGTCTGAGCAGCCTCACCGACGGTTGGATCGGTGGCGCCTAGCGACGCGTCAGCCGCAGGCGTCGAAGAAGCGGCGCACCATCGCCTTGTCGGCCAGGGGTGGCTTGACCGTCTGGCCCAGGGCCTTGGCCTCGATGCGGCCCGAGGCAGCGAAGGCGATCATCACCAGCTCGCGCGAGGAGAGTTCACCGCCGACTGAGGTTCCGCTTCCGGCGGGTTCGTCGAAATAGCCCTCGCCGTCGACGGTTGCCGACCTGCTGCGCCACTGCAGGGAGAGCTTCACCGGCCACGGCTCGCGCGCGCCGGACTTGTCGAGCCAACGGCCGCTGGACTGGGTGACCCCGAGCGTGCGCCGGAAGGAGGCGCCGGCGCTGATCCTGCCGGAGCGCGGCTTGCAGCTGAAGCCGATCATCTGGGTGTCGCCTTCGGGAATGCCGTAGTTGAGGGCGATGCGGCCGTCGTCGGGACCGGTGAAGCTGTACCAGATCATGCGGTCCTGCGCCTGGGCGGCGGAAGCGACGGCGGTGAACAGGATGGCGAACAGCACGGACCTCATGGATCCGGACGTTAGCTTGGCCGTGGAACGCCCGCTAGGCCGATTGGCATTGGTTGAAGAAACGGCGCACGGCCGAGCGGTCGGCGTCGGACGCCGCCAGATCGATGGTGCGGCCGCCGGCGGTCATGGTCAGGTCGCCGGAGCGCTTGAAGCCGTCCAGGGCCGGGGCGCGGCTCGACAGGGAGGCTTCCACCAGGCCGCCAGCGCCGGCGAAGCCTTCGCCCACTTCGCCCTTGACCGAGGTGCTGGACTGGCCGGAGGTCAGCATCAGCTGGGCGGTGTTCAGGCCCGCGGCCGACAGCATCACCGAGGCGCCCGGCTCGGCGCACACCATCATAAGCACCACCTCGTCGCTTTGCGGGCGGCCGAAGGCGAGCTTGGCTCCCTCTCCGGGATTGACCGAGTAGGACCAGGCGAAGTTGGACGGGGCTTCCACTGGCTTGGTGCTGGCGCAGCCGCTCAGGGCGAAACCAGCGAGGGCGGCGGCGATGACAGCTCGGCACATGAGACGCGCTCCAGACATTTGGAGAACTCGCCGCGTCGCCAACCGTTCCTAGAAGGGCGAGAAACGCTCGATCAGCGACTGGCCGGCCGGGGTTTTCTGCACCCGGCTGATGTCC
>CANJOB010000204.1 GCA_947475655.1 Caulobacterales bacterium
CGCGACCTGGCCGGCCTGATCGTCATCGACTTCATCGACATGGACGAGGCCAAGAACAACCGCGCCGTCGAGAAGGTGCTGAAGGACTGCCTCAAGGAAGACCGCGCCCGCATCCAGATGGGCAAGATCAGCGGTTTCGGCCTGATGGAGATCAGCCGCCAGCGCCGCCGCTCGGGCGTGCTGGAATCCACCACCCACACCTGCGAGCACTGCCAGGGCACCGGGCGGATGCGCACGGTGGAGTCGGCGGCCCTGTCGGCCCTGCGCGACCTGGAGCTGGAAGCCCTCAAGGGCGGCGGCGAGGTCACCCTGAAGGTCGGGCCGGACGTCGGCTTGTACATCCTCAACGAAAAGCGCGCCTACCTGGCCCGCGTTCATCAGGGCCACGGCCTGTTCGTGACCGTGACCATCGACCAGCGCATGAGCGTGACCGACCATGAGGTCGAGCGCACCGTGACCGGGGAGGCCCTGCACGCCGACGCCCTGCAGCCACTGGCCGCACCCTCGGCGGAAATCGTCGACGACGAGCCCGACTACGTCGAGGACCTGTCGGACGAGGACGAGGAAGCGGTCGAGCGCGAGGACACCGACGACGACGAGGCCTCCGAACGCCTGGAAACCCGCCGCCGCGACGAAGGCCGCGCCCCGCGCGAGGAAAGCGGCGATGGACGCCGCCGCCGCCGCCGCCGTGGGCGGCGCGACGAGCGCGAGCCGCGCGACGCCGCCGCTCCCGCCGAGCCCCGCGCCTTCCGCGAGGACGGCGCCGCGCCCTCGGCGCAGGACGGCGACGACAGCGAGGAAGGCCACCGCCGCCGCAGGCGCGGACGCCGCGGAGGCCGCCACAGCGGCGGCCGCGAGGACGGCCGTCCGCCCGAGGACTTCCAGTGGATGCGCCCGCGCGTGCCCTTCGGCGACGACACCTTCGTCTGGCACGACGTTGTCGCGCTTGAGGTCCAGGCCCGTGGCGGCGGCTTCGAATCCCGTGGCCCGCGCCCGGAGGCCGCCCCCGGCGCCGAGCGTGCGCCGCGCGCGGACGTGCAGGTGATCGACACCGCGGCCATCCCGCCCTCGGCCAGCTTCGAAGGCCCACAGGACATGTGGGTCGAACTGCCGGCGCAGGGCGAGGGCGAACGCCGCCCACGCCGCAGCCGTGGCGGCCGTTCGCGTGGCGGACGCTCGGGCGGGGAGACGGCCGAGGTCGCCCTGACCCTGGCCGAAGCGGCTGAGTCCGCCCCGGCCCAGGTGCTGGAACAGGCCGTCGCCGAGTCCGCCCCCTTGAGCGAACCGGCCGGCGAGCCAGAGGCCGCCGCCCCGGCCAAGCCGGCCCGGAAGTCCCGCGCCAAGAAGGCCGTCGCCGCCGAAGCCGCCCCGGCTGAAACCGTCGAAGCCCCCGAGATGGCGTTCGAGACGGTCGCCGAGGCTCCGGCTCCGGCTCCGGCGCGCGCGCCCAAGGCGCCAGTTCCGGTCGATGATCCGGCCGAGATCAGCACCCCTCCGTCCAAGCCGCGTGCTGGCTGGTGGCGCCGGGCGTGATCCGCGGCTAGATTGATCCCGCAGGGGTGCGGGGCGGCGACTTGGAGAGTCGATCGATGACGGCCAGATCCGCCCGAACCGCGAAAAGCGCGCGCGCGGCCATCTGCCTGGCGACTCTGTGTTTCGGCCTGGCCGCGAGCTGGTCCGCGCCGGCGCTCGCCCAGGACGCCACCCCGCCGCTGATCCGCGACACCGAGATCGAAGAGGTCCTGCAGCGGGACGCCGACCCGCTGTTCGCGGCGGCCGGGCTCGACCCCAAGGGCATCAAGATCCTGCTGATCGGCGGCAAGGACCTGCAGGCCTTCGCCGGCCCCGGGGTCATGGCCGTCTATACCGGCCTGATCCTGCAGTCGGAGAACCCCAACGAGCTGCAGGGGGTTATGGCGCACGAGATCGGCCACCTGGCCGGCGGCCACTCCGCCCGGTCGGGCGACATGATGAAGGCGGGGCTCAAGCCCATGCTGCTGACCATGGGCCTTGGGCTGATGGCCATGCTGGCCGGCGCGCCGGACGCCGGGGCCATGCTGCTGGGCAACGCCAACTACTTCGGCACCCTGGGGGCCCTGGGCTACAGCCGCGAGCAGGAAGGCCGGGCCGACCAGGCCGGGGCCAGCTACCTGGAAACCGCCAAGATGTCGGGCCGGGGCCTCGTCGATTTCTTCGACAACTTCCGCTACCAGGAGGTGTTCAGCGAGGCCCGCCGGTTCGCCTATTTCCGCAGCCACCCGATCTCGTCCGAGCGGATCGACCGGTTGCGCGCGCGGGTCGAGCGCCTGCCCCACTACAACGAGGTCGACACGCCCCAGGCCCTGGCCGAGCATGAAATCATGAAGGCCAAGCTGGACGGGTTCATCAACCCCGGCCAGGCCCTGATCAAGTACAAAGAGAAGGACCTCAGCTACCCGGCCCGCTACGCCCGCGCCATCGCCTACTACCAGAGCCGCGAGCCCGACTACGCCCTGCGCCTGCTGGAGACCCTGCTGAAGGAACAGCCCGACAACCCCTATCTGTGGGAGTTGAAGGGCCAGATCCTGTTCGAGTTCGGCCGCGCCAAGGAGGCGGAGGAGCCACAGCGCAGATCCGTGGCGCTCAAGCCCGAGGCCCCGCTTTTGCGCATCAACCTGGCGCAGACCCTGATCGGCCTCGGCGACCGGGCCAAGGCCGAGGAAGGCATCAAGGAGCTGAAACACGCCCTGGTGCAGGAAGGCGACAACGCCGTCGCCTGGCGGCTGCTGGCCGACGCCTACGACAAGCTGGGCCAGGACGGCCAGGCCCGCTTGGCCACCGCCGAGCAGTATTACAACCTGGGCGCCACGCGCGAGGCCTACACCTTCGCCAAGCGGGCGCAGGAGATGCTGACCAAGGACACGCCCGAGTGGCGCCGCGCCAACGACATCGTCATGGTCTCCGAACCCGCCCTGCGGGAAGAAGCCCGCAACCGCGGCTGACCGACATTTCCATTACAGGACCCTCATGCCCAAGCTTGCCCTGACCGTCGCCGCCTCCCTCGCCCTGATGCTGGTGGGCTGCGGCCCTTCGCAAGCCGCCGACGATCCGGCGTTCGGGGCCAAGGTTCGGGCCTATCTGATGGCCCATCCCGAAATCCTCGAGGAGGCGATCGGCAAGCTGCAGGAGCAGAAGCAGGCCCAGGCCATGAAGGCCGCGGTGTCCCTGCTGAACACCCACCGCGCCGCCATCGAGCGCGACCCGCGCGACTTCGTGGTCAATCCGAACGGCAAGGTCACGGTGGTGGAATTCTTCGACTACCGCTGCGGCTACTGCAAACTGGCGGCGCCGGAGATCGCTAAGCTGGTGGCCCAGAACCCCGACGTGCGCTTCGTCTTCAAGGAGTTCGTCATCTTCGGCCCGCAGTCCGAAGCCGCCGCCCGCGCCGCCATCGGCGCCGGCCGCCAGGGCAAGTATTTCGACATCTACCAGAAGTTCATGGCCGAGAAGGCGCTGGAGGCGGCCGGCCTGCCCCGCCTGCTCAAGGCCGGCGGCGTCGACGTCGCCAAGGCCCAGGCGGCCGGCGCCGACGCGGCCGTGACCAAGCACCTGAAAGATGTCCACGACCTGGCGATCACCTTGGGGATCGAAGGCACCCCCGCCTTCGTCGTCGGCGATACCATCGTCGCCGGGGCCGACATGCCGGCCCTGAACGCGGCCATCGCAGCGGCGCGCAAGGCGGCTTAGATCAGCCCCGCCATCGGGCTCGACGGGTCCGCGTACAGCCGCTTCTGCATCCGCCCGGCCATGTAGCCTTCGCGGCCGGCGATCACCGCGTGTTTCATGGCCACGGCCATGCGGATCGGGTCCTTGGCCTCGGCGATGGCGGTGTTCATCAGCACCGCGTCGCAGCCCAATTCCATCGCCAGCACAGCGTCCGACGGGGTTCCCACCCCGGCGTCGACCAGCACCGGCACCTTCGCCTGCTCCACGATCAGCCGGATGTTGACGCGGTTCTGGATGCCCAGGCCCGAGCCGATAGGCGCGGCGGCGGGCATGATGGCGTCGGCGCCCGCGTCCTCCAGCCGCTTGGCCATGACCACGTCGTCGGTGCAATAGACCATGACGTCGAAGCCCTCGCTTTTAAGCATGTCGAGCGCCCTCAGGGTCTCGACCATGTCCGGATAGAG
>CANJOB010000205.1 GCA_947475655.1 Caulobacterales bacterium
CCCCCGCGCCGGGGGCCCCACTCCCTCCAATCGGGCCCGCGCCAGCTGGGCCCGCGCCGCCCGCACCGCGAGGTTGGCGTCATCCATTGGCGCGGCGGCGGCGAAGGGGCCCCTCGTGGCGAACACCGGCGCGGGGGCCGGCTCCAAGGTCAGGGCGTCGCCGACATCGGCGAACACCATCAGGCTGTCGATCGGGTGATAGCCGTCGCCTCCCGGCGGGCCGACGTGCAGGTACAGGTTGACCTTGGCGGCCCCGAAGCCCGCGAGGGTTTCCAAGTCAGCCGCCGGCGGGCCGGACCGGATTGGCGGCCGCTTCCGCCGGAGCCGGGGCCATCGGGACCGGAGTGGGCGCCGAGGGGTTGGCGGCGATGGTCAGGCCGGACTTGAGTTTGGCCTCGGCCCTGCGGCGAATCTCTTCGGTAGGCTGCAGGGTCAGCACGCGCGACCACTGAAACTTCGCCTCGATCTGCCGCCCGACCCGCCAGTAGGCGTCGCCCAGGTGGTCGTTGACGTCGGGGTCAGCCGGCTCAAGCGTCACTGCCCGTTCAAGGCTCTGCACGGCGGCGCGGTAGTCGCCCAGGCGGTAGTAGCCCCAGCCGACGCTGTCGATGATGGCGCCTGAGCGCGGGCGCTGCGACACGGCCCGCTGCACCATCTCCATCGCCTTGGGCAGATTCTCACTGCGGTCGATCCACATGTAGCCGAGGTAGTTGAGCAGTTCCGGCTCGTTGGGCGCCAACACCAGGGCGGCCTGCAGATCCCGCTCGCTGTCCGCCGTGCGTCCGGCGGCCGCCAGGGTGGTGGCGCGCAGGTAGAGCAGGCGCCAGTCGGCCGTGGCGCCCGGCTGGTTGACCAGTGCGTCCAACAGCAGCACCGCCTCGGCGTTCTTTTCGGACGCCCGCAGCAGCTGCGCCAGGGTCATGGCGGCCTCGCGGTTGTCGGGAGACGCGGCCTGGGCGGCGCGGGCGGCGGCGATGGCCGCCTCCTTGTCGCCGGCGGCCTGATGGGTCCAGGCGACCTTGGCCTGGGCCTGGACATAGAGGTCGGTGCCCTTAGGCGCGTGGGCGTAGGCGGCCAGGGCGGCTTCCGGGTTGATGTCCGACAGCAGGTCGCCGATCAGCAGCCAAGCTTCCAGGCGCTTGGGGTCGGCGGCCAGGGCCAGGCGCAGGTAGGCCATGGCGCTTTCGCTGCTGTCGTTGGCGGCGTGCACGGCGGCGCCCGCCACCAGGACGCGCGCCATCTGCTCCAGCGGGGTAGCCAGGCGCGGCGGCCGGCGGCCGGCGGCGGCGCGGGCGCGGGCGTTGCGCAGCCCCTGGTCAGTGCGTCCCGTCGCCAGGGCCTGGTCGTACAGCGCCAGGGCGTCGGCGCGGCGGCCGCGGCGCTCGAGGAACTCGCAATAGTCGGCGGCGAACAGATTGAGGGTCGGCGACTGCGGCCCGGCGATGATCTTGTAGCCGGTCTCGGCCTCGTCGTAGCGCCTCTGCCGCTCGAATACCTGCGACTGCGACAGCTGGCCGAAGTACTGCACCACGCGGTCGATGCGTTGGTCGGGGCGGACGACGGCGGCTTCCTTGTCGCCCGCGGCGTCGGCCGCCAGCGGGGTGAGGAGGGCCGCGGCGCCCCGGTCGACGCGGTTGAACCGGGCCTGGCTGAGAACGGCGTGGGCGTCCTTGGGCTTGCCCGCCGTCATGGCCGAGATGGCGCGGGTCAGGTCGCCCAGCTGGCGCAGATCGGCCGCTGCGTCGGCGCCCTGCGGGGCCAGCTTGACGGCCTGGGGAATGTCGCCGGCCAGCAGGGCGGCGAGGAAAGCGCCTTCCAGCACCTCGGGGTCGGTCGCCCCGGCGGCGGCCGAGGCAAGCATCAGGTCGCGGGATTCTTCAGGGCGGCCCTCGGCCAGGGCGGCCTGTCCGGCCAGGAACAGACCGTAGGCGGAGCCACCGCGCGGGGCGGTCTGCTGCTGGGCCACTGGCTGACTGGGGCGAAGGCCGACGTCCGCCGCGGTGGTGGCGCAGGCGCTCAGGAAAACGAGCGGAACGAGGGCGGACAGGCGCGGAAAACGGACCATGACGGCAAGGTGTGAGCGCTTTCCCGGCGCCGTGCAAGAGCCCGTCAGGCGGAAGTGTGAAGCGGTTCCGCCGCCCGGACTGGCTCTCAATTCCAAGAATCGAGCCTGTTTATCCGGTTCAGACGCTTATCTGAACCGGACAGGCTCGAAGCCCGTCAGGGACGGAACCGATCGGATTTCGGCGTCACATGTTGGGATAATTGGGTCCGCCGCCGCCTTCCGGCGGGGTCCAGACGATGTTCTGGCTCGGATCCTTGATGTCGCAGGTTTTGCAGTGGACGCAGTTCTGCGCGTTGATCTGGAAGCGCGGGTCGGTCCCCTGCTCGTTGTACAGCACCTCATAGACCCCCGCCGGGCAGTAGAGCCGCGCCGGCTCGCCATAGAGCGGCAGGTTGACCTCGATCGGGATCCTGGGGTCCTTCAGCTTGAGATGATTGGGCTGGTGCTCCTCGTGGTTGGTGGCCGAGATGAATACCGAGGAAAGCTTGTCGAAGCTGATCACCCCGTCAGGTTTTGGATAGACGATCGGCTGGTAATCCTTAGCTAAACCGGTGGCTTGCGCGTCTGTCTTACCGTGCTTCAGGGTGCCGAACGGCGACCAGCCGCGAAACAGGTTGGCGATGGTCAGTTCGATCCCACCCAGCAGGATCCCGCCCAGCACCGTGCCGTAGCGCGCCAGGAGCGGCTTGGAATTGCGGACCTTGTAGAGCTCCTTGGCCACCCAGGATTTATCGTAGGCGGTCTGGTAGGCGGTCAGCTCGTCGCTGGAGCGCCCCTCGGCGATGGCGGCGAAGGCGGCTTCGGCGGCCATCATTCCCGTCTTCATCGCATTGTGGCTGCCCTTGATGCGCGGCAGGTTCACGAACCCGGCCGAACAGCCGATCAGCGCCCCGCCGGGGAAGGCCAGTTTCGGCACCGACTGGTAGCCGCCCTCGGTGATCGCCCGCGCGCCATAGGCGACGCGCTTGCCGCCCTCCAGCGTCGGCTTGACCGCCGGATGGTGCTTGAAGCGCTGGAACTCGTCGTAGGGCGACAGCCAGGGGTTGGCGTAGTTCAGGTGCACGACATAGCCGATGGCCACATAGCGGTCGCCGAAGTGGTACATGAAACTGCCGCCGCCGGTCTTGGAATCCAGCGGCCACCCCAAGGTATGATGCACCAGGCCCGGCTGGAAATTCTCCTCCGTGACCTGCCAGATTTCCTTGAGCCCGATGCCGTACTTCTGCGGCTCGCACTCGGCGGTGAGGCCGAACTTCTCCTGCGCCTGCTTGGCCAGGAACCCTCGCGCGCCCTCGGCGATGAAGACGTACTTACCGCGAAGCTCCAGCCCCGGCTGGTAGTCGCTCTTGTGCGACCCGTCGCGGTCGACGCCGAACACCCCGGCGACCACGCCGGCCAGCGCACCGGCCTCGTCGTACAGCGCCTCCGACGCCGCCATGCCCGGATAGACCTCGACGCCGAGCTCCTCGGCCTGCTGCGCCAGCCAGCGGCAGACGTTGGCGAGTGAGGCGATGTAGTTGCCGTGGTTCTTCATATAGCCCGGCATAGGCAGCCAGCTGAGGTTGAGCATCCCCTGCGGTCCCAGCAGCCACATCTCGTCGCGGGTGACGGCGGTTTCCAGCGGCGCGCCGCGCTCCTTCCAGTCCGGGATCAGTTCGTTCAGCGCCTTGGGGTCGATCACCGCGCCGGAGAGGATGTGCGCCCCGACCTCCGAGCCCTTCTCCAGCACCACGACGTTGATCTCGCTTCCAGCGGCGGCGGCGAGCTGCTTCAGGCGGATCGCCGCCGACAGGCCGGCCGGGCCGGCGCCGACGATGACCACGTCGAACTCCATCGCTTCCCGCTCTTCGCTCATGGAAATCTCCCCTTCCGGTGCGAAGCTAGGGTGAGCCGCGCCGGGACGAAAGCCTCTAACCGCTACCAAATGTTACGCGCCCGGGTATCCTAAGGCCCGATGACGCAAGCCAGCTTCCCGGCCGCCGACGCGACCCCCGCCCTGGAAAGCCTGCTGGCTTTCTGGGCCGAGGCCGGGGTAGAGTCCTCCTACGAGGACGCGCCGGTCGACCGCATGGCCCAGGGCG
>CANJOB010000206.1 GCA_947475655.1 Caulobacterales bacterium
ATCTGCCCGTCCATTGCGGTTTAATGAGGGCGTATGACTATATGACGACATATCGGATGGGCCCTTGCGCTGGCGGCCTCAGGCTCCGACATTCATCCCAATGAGCGCCGCCGCAACGGTCGCGCGTCGAGGGACGATCCGCCCATGGCCATCAAGCTTAGCCGCCTGCTGCTGCTGCTGCCGATCCTGGCGCTGACCCTGGCGGGCTGCGGCGTCAACACCATCCCGACCCAGGACGAGCAGGTGAAGGCCGCCTGGGCCGAGGTGCAAAACCAGTACCAGCGGCGCGCCGACCTGGTGCCCAACCTCGTGGCCACGGTGCGGGGCTATGCGGCCCAGGAAGCCAATGTGCTGACCCAGGTGACGCAGGCGCGGGCCAGCGCTACTCAGGTGCGGGTCGACGCCTCGACCATCACGGACCCGGCGGCGTTCGAACGCTACCAGGCGGCGCAGAACCAGCTGTCCGGCGTGCTGGGGCGGCTGCTGGCGATCACCGAGAACTATCCGGACCTGAAGTCGAACCAGAACTTCCTGGCGCTGCAGAGCCAGCTGGAAGGGACGGAGAACCGCATCGCCATCTCGCGCCGCGACTACAACGAGGCGGCGCGGGTTTATAACACCAGCCTGCGCACCTTCCCGACCATCCTGTGGGCCAAGACCTTCTATGCGTCGCAGAAGCCCGCCGTGCCGTTCGCGGCGGTCGCTGAGGCGCAGACCGCGCCGACGGTGAGCTTCGATCCGCCGGCCGCGCCCGCCATGGCTCCTGCCGCGCCCGCGGCCAAGCCTTGATCCGCCTGATCCCGCGCGGGATCGCGGCGGCGCTGACCGCGCTGTTGTTTGCCGGCGTGGCGTGGGCCGCGCCGACCTTCCCGGCCCTGACCGGGCGGGTGGTCGATCAGGCGAACATTCTGTCGCCGCAAACTGAGGCCGCGCTGGACGCCAAGCTGAAGGGCCTGGAGGACACCACCGGGCGGCAACTGGTGGTGACGACGCTGCCGTCGCTGCAAGGCTACGAGATCGAGGACTTCGGCTACCAGCTCGGCCGGGCATGGGGCATCGGCGAGGCCAAGGCCAACACCGGGGCGCTGCTGATCGTGGCGCCCAAGGAGCGGCGGGTGCGAATCGAGGTCGGTTATGGCCTGGAGCCGATCCTGACCGACGCCTTAAGCAGCACGATCCTGCAAGGCCAGGTGTTGCCCAAATTCAAGACCGGCGACATGGAGGGCGGGGTGGTGGCCGGCGCGGACGCCATCATCGCCCAGCTGGCGCTGCCGGCGGACCAGGCGCGGGCCCAGGCGCTGGCGGCGGCCAAGCCAGCGGAAAAATCGAGCCGGGGCTCGGGCCTGCCGGTGCTGATCATCATCATCGTGCTGATGCTGCTATTCAGCCGCAGGGGGCGGCGCGGATCGGTGCTGCCGTGGATGTTGCTGGGCGCCTTGAGCGGGAGCAGCAGCAGCCATCGCGGCGGCGGCTGGTCGGGTGGCGGCGGCGGCGGGTTCTCCGGCGGCGGTGGGTCGTTTGGCGGCGGCGGATCGTCGGGGCGCTGGTGATGAAACTTTCAGAAGACGACCACGCGAAGATCGCCGCGGCGGTGGCGGCGGCCGAGCGCGGCACCAGCGGCGAGATCCGCTGTGTGCTGGCCGACAAGCGCGACCTGATGCAGCTGGCCTTCGTCGCCGGGGCGGCGGCGCTGGTGCTGCCGGGGATCGCGCTGATCGCAGGCCTGCGGCCCGACATGCTCACGGGCCTGACCGGCGGCTGGACCGTGATCGACCCGGCGCCGGCGCAGGCGCTGCAGGTTTACGTGGCGCTGCAGGCGGTGGTGTTCGCGGCCGTGATCGGCATCGGCCTGTCGCCGCTTGCGCGCTGGCTCATGCCGGCGGCGTGGGAAAACGCGATCGTGCGCCGCGCCGCCGAGGCGCAGTTCGTGGCCCTGGGGCTGACGCACACGCGCGACCGCACCGGGGTGCTGCTGTACGTCAGCGTGGCGCAGCGCCGGGCGCAGGTGCTGGCCGACATCGGCATCCACGCCAAGGCGCCGGAGCCGGTGTGGGACGAGGTCGTGGCGCTGCTGGTCGAGGGCCTCAAACGCGGCGATGCGGCCGAAGGCTTCGCGGCCGCGGCGACCCGCACCGGCGAGATTTTGAGCGCCCATTTGCCGCCGCGCATGGACGACGCGAACGAGTTGCCGGACCATGTGACGGAAGTTCGTTAGTCCTCGCTTGACGTTCGCCGACAAATCACCCGACCCATCAGTCACGGTCGAGACATCCGCCAAGACGCCGCGCCGGCCGAAGAAGACGGCGGTGGCGGCGCCGGAAGGCGGCGACGTCTCGCTGTCGACCATCACCACACGCTTGCTGGCCATCGCCGCCATGGGCGAGGCGAACGGCGCCGGGCCGATCAAAGACCTCAACGCCTCGATTCGCTGGATGCGCAACCCCGCCGCTCACTACGAACCGCAGCCGGTGCGTGACTTCACCACCCCACACCGCTCGGAGAAATAAGATCACGCCATGCGTCCCATTCCCAAGAACGCGGTCGATTTCGTCGCGGCGCACGAGGGCCTGCGCACGCGCGCTTACCACGACAGCGCGGGTATCCCCACGATTGGCTACGGGCGTATCGATGACGTATCGATGGGTGACATCTGCACCAAGGCGGAGGCGCTCGACTGGCTGGCGCAGGACATGCAGATCGCGGTGCGCAAGCTGTACTCGGTCGTCAGTGCGGATGTGCTGGAGGAGATCACCGACAATCAGTGGGCCGCTTTGTTGAGTTTCGCTTTCAATCTCGGCTTCAAGAAGAACTGGACGATCGCCGCGCGGCTCAATGCCCGCCAGTACGATCAGGTTCCGGTGGAACTGGCCAAGTTCAACCGGGCGCGAGTGGACGGCAGGCTGGTGACGATCGAAGGCCTGGTAAACCGGCGGGCGGAAGAGCAGAAGCTCTGGAGCAGAGGGGCGCCTGGTTCGGTAAGGACGGCGCCGCCCTCGATTGTGACGCGTGCGCCCGGCATGACGCCGCCGAAGCCGGGCGACCCGACGCCGGCGACCAGATCCTCGACCATGATCACCGGCTTCATTGGCGCCGCGGCTACCGTCCCGGTCGCGGCGCAACAGATCACCGCGGCGGTTTCGCCTTTCGCCGACAAGAGCGAGATCATCGAGAAGGCGGTGGCGATCCTGGCGACCATCGCCGCCTGCGCCGCGGTGGTGGCGCTGGTGCTGACCTGGCTGAAGAAGCTGGAAGCCCGGCGATGAACCCGCGGCTCGCTGCTATCTTCGCGGCTATCCTGCTGGCCCTGGGCATCCTCGCGTTGTGGCAATATCGCGGCGGTGAACTGCGCCGTGCAAAGGCGCAGGCGAACGCCTCGGTCGCCCAGGCTCAGTTCTCCGCGGAGACGACCAGGATCGTGGAACGCACCACCAACAAGGAACGGACCGTTGTCCGTCAAGCCGAGGTCCACGCCGATGCTGTTCAATCCGCCGCTGGGGCCGGGATACCCATCCCGCTTGACGTGCTTGCTGCTTGGAGCAGTGGCATTGACAGCATGCGCGCACCGGCCGCCTCCGCCGCTGACGATCGTCGTCCCTGACTTGCTGCGCGCGCCGTGTGAGCGGCCCGATACGGCCGGCGTGCGGACGGTCGGCGATCTGAGCGCGTTCAGCCTGCGCCAGGAGGCCGCGCTGGCGGTGTGCGACGGCCGCCGGGCCGCTGCGGTCGCCCTAGTGGACGCGCACAACCGAGTAGTCGCACCAAAGCGGCGCTGGTGGCGTTTCGATAGTTAGGCAGAAATTTGACCTGATGGAGGCGCCGCGTATGCCTGTCCGGCACCGTATCAGCCCCGACACTTGCCCGCTGCATATTTGAGACTGCGGGGCCTTTTCGCGTTTAAGAGCCTGGCCGTGTTAGGGGGCGTGACCGCGGCCTGTGGTAGGCCCGGGGGGAATAACGACGATCCCTTGCACCGTAGCC
>CANJOB010000207.1 GCA_947475655.1 Caulobacterales bacterium
CCCGCTATATGACGCTGGAAACCCTCGCCCCCTTGAGCGATGATCCCCTCGTCAGCCTGTCCATCCCGGCAGGCTGATCAACCCCGGCCTCGCCGGAGAGCGTGGTTATCACACCCGCCCAGTTACACCACGCGATGGGACACGACCCTCATTTCAAGGATGGCGAGTGGAGTTACACCAACGTCGCTGAGGCGACGCGGCCCGGCGATCTCTGTGTGCTGAGCATAAAATTCTATCCGGCCGCCGGGCCAAGAATCTCCGCGCCACCTTGGCCAAATTGCGAGAACAATGGCGGCGCGAGAGCGGAACTCACGCCGTTTCAATTTTCCTACCGCGCTTACTATGGCCCGGTCACCGATCAGCTCGATTTCACCGAGCGGGGCTTCGCGGAAAAGCCTAGCCCATGCTGAGCGCTACCCCTTAGGCCGCATCCGCTCGACCGCCGCCTTCACCACCGCCGCCGGCATGGCGTAGGCGACGCCGGGGTTGGCCGACAGGCTGGCCTCAGCCACGCCAAGCACCTCGCCGTCGTCGTCGAGCAGCGGGCCGCCGGAGCCGCCGGCGGTCAGGGCCGCGTCGGTTTGGATCAGGCCGTAGGGGGCGGTGGGGTTCAGCTTGCGGCCGGGGCTGGAGATGATCCCGCTGCTGACCGAGCCGGTCAGGCCGTAGGGCGCGCCCATCAGCAGGACCCGTGTCCCGGCTTCCGGTTCGTCGTCGGAGAATTTCAGGAACTTGAACGGCGTGTCGCCGGCGACTTTCAGCAGCACCACCCCGGCTTCGTCGTCGCGGCCGACCACCTCTGCCTGGCGGGCGATGCCGTCGGCGAAGACGGCGCGGGCCACGGGGAGGGTTCCGACCACGCTGGCGGAGCTGACGATCAGGCCGTCGGGGGAGACGACGAAGCCAGAGCCCAGCTGCACCGGCTCGGCCGCGTCGGCGGCGTTGGGCGCCCCGCCGCCCAGCGACAGCATGACCACGGCGGGGGCCGCGTCCTGCACAGCCTCGGCGAACCCGTCGCCGCCGTCATCGCCGCGGCCGATCAGCACCCCCACCAGCATGGCGACGGCGGCGACCCCCACGGCGGCGGAGGCGAGGACGATGATCTTGTCGCGCATGGGTAGCTCCTGGTTTGCAGCAGGAACGCGTGGTGAAGCTTGGAGGTTCATTTCACCTCCGCTCATCCCGGCGAAGGCCGGGACCCAGGTTTTTCTTCGAGCGCCGGTGTTTCAGCAAGAACACCTGGGCCCCCGCCTTCGCCGGGGTGAGCGGTGTTCTTGTTACCGCGCGTTCGGCCCGCGCTGGAAATATTTGAAGAAGTCGCTGGTCGGCGACAGCACCATGGTGGTGTCGGTCCCCAAGGACGCCTCATAGGCCTGCATCGAGCGGTAGAAGGCGGCGAAGCCGGCGTCGCGGCCGTAGGCGGCGTTGAACACCTGGGCCCGGCGGCCTTCGCCCTCACCGCGCACGCGCTCGGCGGTCTCGGTGGCGGTGGCCAGGGTGATGGCCACTTCCTTGTCGGCGCCGGCGATGATCGAGCGCTTGTTCTGCTCGCCCACGGCGCGAATCTGCGCCGCCTGCTGCTGACGAGCGGTCTGCATGCGGTTGAAGGTCGCTTCCTGGGCGGCGGTGGGCAGGTCGGCGCGCTTGATGCGCAGGTCGAGGATCTCGACCCCCAGCCGGCTTTCCGCCGCGCGCCTGCGCATGTCGTCGCGGGCCAGCCGCATCAGTTCACCGCGCTTGGCGGAGATGATGTCGGTCGAACGCGCCGTGCCCAGCACCTGGCGCAGCGACGAGTTGGTCAGGGGCTCGAGCCGGCTGGCCGCGTTCTGCTCGTTGCGCAGCGTGCGGTAGAACTGCAGCGGATCGTTGATGCGGTAGCGGACGAAGGCGTCCACCACCAGGCGCTGCTGGTCGGCGCCGATGACCTCTTCCTGGCTGGCCTCGAGCGCTTGGTTGCGCTTGTCCAGCAGCACCACGTTCTCGACGAACGGAGTCTTGAAGCGCAGGCCGGGCGCGTTGACGACGCGGATCGGCTCGCCGAAGCGCAGGATGATGGCCTGTTTGCGCTGGTCGAGCACATAGAGCGAATTGGCCAGGACCATCAGCACCACCACGGCGATGGCGCCATAGGCGATCAGTTGGTTGCGCGATCGGGTCATCGGCCGGCTCCCTGGTTTTGCGGTCCGCTCACCCCGGCCTGGGGTGTGGCGGCGGGAGCGGCGTAGGCGGGGGCGGGACGGGCGGTGGCGCCGGTGCGCGGCCGGAACACGTCCGGCGGCAGGATGATCGGGGTCGAGGCGGCGTTGCCGTCGACGATCACCTTGTTGGTGTTCTGCATCACGCGCTGCATGGTCTCGGTATAGAGCCGCTGGCGGGTGACGCCCGGCGAGCGGCGGTACTGCTCATAGACCGAGTTGAAGCGGGCGGCTTCACCCTGGGCTTCACGAACGACCTGCTCGCGATAGCCTTCGGCCGACTGGGTGATGCGGCTGGCGTCGCCCTTGGCCTCGTTGACCACGCGGTTGCGATAGGTCTGGGCCTCGTTGACCGCGCTCTGCGCGTCCTGGCCGGCGCGGATCTGGTCCTGATAGGCGGCGACCACCTGGGCCGGCGGCTGGCTGTCGCGCACCTGCACCTCGACCACGTCGACGCCCGACTGATAGCTGTCGAGGATGCGCTGCATCAGGTCGCGCACCTCGTTCTGAACCCGGCCGCGGCCGGTGGAGAGGATCGGCTCGAGCTGGGTGCGGCCGACCACCTCGCGCATGGCGCTCTCGGCCACGGCCTTCACCACCTCGTCGCGGTCGCGGACGTTGAACAGGTACTTGGCGGCGTCGGATACGCGCCATTGCACCGAGAAGTTCAGGTCGACGATGTTCTCGTCGCCGGTCAGCATCAGGCTCTCTTCCGGCACGGGGGTTTCGCGCGTGCCGCCGATCACCAGCTGGTTCAGCGAGGTGACGGAGACCTTCTCCACCGCCTCGATCGGCGCCGGCATGTGGTAGCGCAGGCCAGGCGTGGCGCGGCGGGAGAAGGCGCCGAAGGTGGTGACCACCCCTTCCTCGTCGGGCTGGACGATATAGACCCCGCTGGCGGCCCACAGAAGCACCGCCACGGCGCCGGCCACGGCCACCGCGCCCGGCTTGACCCCGCCGGGGCCGCCGAACAGGTCGCGCAGCTTGTCGCGGCCGCGGTTCAGCAGCTGTTCAATGTCGGGGGCGCCCTTGGGATCGGGCCGCCGGGGACCGCCGCCGCCTGGTTTGCGGGGGCCGCCGCCGCCGCGGCCGGCGTCGTCCTTGGGGGGCTCGCCCCAGGGGCCGGAGGAGTTGTTGTCGTTCCAGGGCATCGAGGCGCGGCGTCTTTCGGATAAGGGCGCGGCTTGTAAACCGGCGCGGTCACGCGGATATGAGGCGGACGGCACATCAAAGCAAGACAAGGGCGGGACTAAGGCCATGGTTGTTGACCGCGCGGCGGCGTTGGACGCCCTCGACGCCATCATCGATCCCAAGTCCGGCCGGGGCCTTTCGGCCGCCGGCCTGGTGCAGGGGCTGGTGGTGGAAGGCGGCAAGGCCGGGTTCATGCTGGAGATCGCCCCGGTCGACGCTGCCCTCTACGCCCCCGTGCGCGACGCCGCCGAAAAGGCCCTGGCCGCCCTGCCGGGGGTGACCACCGCCCAGGTGGTGCTGACCGCCGCCGCCCGCGCCCCCGCGCCCTCGCACCAGAAATCGGCCCGCGTTGCCGCTGACCCCCAGGCCCAGCTTGCCCCCCAGCCGGCCGCCGAGCGCCCGCCGCACGTGCGCCGGGTCATCGCCGTGGCCAGCGGTAAGGGCGGGGTGGGGAAATCGACCGTGGCGGTGAACCTGGCGGTGGGGCTGTCGCGGCTAGGGTTATCGGTGGGTCTGCTGGACGCCGACGTCTATGGCCCCTCGGCCCCGACC
>CANJOB010000208.1 GCA_947475655.1 Caulobacterales bacterium
GCCCTCCAGCTCGGCGCACAGCTTGAAGGCGTCCAGCGCCTCGGTGTCGGTGCAGGTCATGTATTCGGCCCGGCCGAGGTCGTGCAGGAACGAATGCTCCGGCCCGATGCCCGGATAGTCGAGCCCGGCGCTGATCGAGTGCGCTTCCAGGATCTGGCCCTCGCCGTCCTGGATCAGATAGGTCTTGTTGCCGTGCAGGACGCCCGGACGGCCGCCGTTGATGGCCGCGGCGTGGCGGGGCGTGTCCATGCCGTCGCCGGCCGCCTCGACGCCGATCACCCGCACCCCATCGTCGTTGAGGAAGGGGTGGAAGATGCCGATGGCGTTCGAGCCGCCGCCGACGCAGGCGACCACGGCGTCGGGCAGGCGGCCTTCCATCTCCAGAATCTGGGCGCGGGCCTCGCGGCCGATCACCGCCTGGAAGTCGCGCACCATGGCTGGATAGGGGGCCGGACCGGCGGCCGTGCCGATCAGGTAGTAGGTGTCGTGCACATTGGTGACCCAGTCGCGCATGGCCTCGTTCATGGCATCTTTCAGGGTCGCCGCGCCGCTGGTGACGGGGCGGACCTGCGCGCCGAGCAGGTTCATGCGGAAGACATTGGGCTTCTGCCGCTCGACGTCGACGGCGCCCATATAGACGACGCAGGGCAGGCCGAAGCGCGCGCAGACGGTGGCCGTGGCCACCCCGTGCTGTCCGGCGCCGGTCTCGGCGATGATGCGGGTCTTGCCCATGCGCATGGCCAGCAGGATCTGACCCATGCAGTTGTTGATCTTGTGCGAACCGGTGTGGTTCAGCTCCTCGCGCTTCAAATAGATTTTCGCCCCGCCGAAATGCGCGGTGAGGCGGGCGGCGAAATAGAGCGGACTCGGGCGCCCGACATAATGTGTCAGGTAGCCGTCAAGTTCGGCCTGGAAGGTGGGGTCGGCCTTGGCGGCGGCGTAGGCGTCCCCCAGCGCCAGCACCGGCGGCATCAGGGTCTCGGCCACGAACAGCCCGCCGTAGTCGCCGAAGCGGCCACGTTCGTCGGGATAGGCGCTGTAGTCGTTGGGCTTGGAGGTCACGGCTCTTGAGCTTTGGCGTCAGGCGCGGCGGACGGCGTCGAGGAACGCCGTGATGAGGGCCGGGTCCTTTAGGCCGGGGCCGCGTTCGACGCCAGAAGAAACGTCCACGATCGGCGCGCCGGACAGGGCGATCGCCTCGCCGACGTTCCAGGGATCGAGGCCTCCCGCGAGGAAATAGGGCCGGCCGAACCGGCGGCCCTTGAGCAGGTCCCAATCGAAGGAAACGGCGTTTCCGCCCGGCAGGACAGCGTCCTTGGGCGGCTTGGCGTCGAACAGCAGGTGCTCGACCATGCCGTCGAAGGCGGCGGCGCCGTCGATGTCCTTGGCCGAGCTCACCGGCATGGCCTTGATGATGGGACGGCCGGCCTGCCGCGCGATCTCGTTGATGCGGTAGGGCGGCTCGTTCCCGTGCGGTTGCACGTAGTCGGGCAGCAGAATCCTGGTCAGCTCGAACAGATCCTCGTGGGTGGGATCGACCACCACGGCGACAATCTTCACCTTGCCGCGCGCGGGCTCGGCCAGTTGCGCCGCCTGCTCGGGCGTGACGTAGCGCGGGCTGAGTCTGAAGAAATTGAAGCCGATGTAGTCGGCCTTGCCCTCAATGGCCGCCGCGACGGCCTCGGGCGTCGACACGCCGCAGATCTTGGCTTTGGTCATGGCGGGACAGATAGGGCGCGGCCGCGGCCTGCGCTATTTCTTCTTTCCTGCCTTCTTCGCCTTCTTGGTCGCCTTCTTGATGGCTTTCGCCTCAGGCGACTTGGCGGCGCGAGGGGCGACGGGCGCGGCGAGGGCGCCGGCCCGGGCCGGCGCGGCGCGGGAGGCTTTGAGGCCGTCGCGGATTTCCATCAGCAGGGTCTCGGTCGCCGTCGGGGCGGCCGGCGCGGCATCCTCGGTCTTCTGGGCGTCCATGCGGCGCAGGTGGTTGACCAGCTTCACCATCAGGAACACCGCCACCGCCACGATCAGGAACTGAATGATGGTGTTGATGAAGGCGCCGTAGAGCACGGCCACCTCCTCGGTCTTGGCGGCGGCGTCGGCGGGTTTCAGGATAAGCTTGAGGTCGGAGAAGTCGACACTGCCCAGCAGCAGGCCGATCGGCGGCATCACCACCTGTTCGACCAGGCTGGTGACGATCTTGCCGAAGGCGGCGCCGATGATCACCCCGACGGCGAGGTCGATCACATTGCCCCGGGCGATGAATTCGCGAAATTCCTTCACCACGCTCATCGCTTGGCTCCCCGCCTACTCGTCGGCGTTCAGGCGGGCGCGCAGTTCCTTGCCGCTCTTGAAGAACGGCACGTGCTTGGCAGGAACGAACACGGCGTCGCCCGTGCGCGGGTTGCGGCCGTTGCGCGCCGGGCGCGAGCGGACCGAGAAGGCGCCGAAGCCGCGCAGTTCGACGCGGCCGCCCTCTTCCAGGGCGGTGATCATCCGCTCCAGGATCACACCGACCACGCGTTCGATGTCACGGTGAGTCAGATGCGGGTTCTCCGCAGCCAGCTTCGCGATCAGTTCCGACTTTATCAAGGAAGCCCCCAGGCCCCGATCCCGAAGCCCTCCACCGGAAAGCCTGAAACCAAAAATCTCATCGAGCGCGAGGCTAAGGCCGTCTTAGGCGTCCAGGACCGCCGCGCTCTGGTGCGGACCTTTGCCCAAGGCGGGCGGATTCTTCAAGAGGATCAATGGAAAAAAGCAAACGGCGGCGCACAGAAAGTGCGCCGCCGCTGCAATTCATCCAGTTCGAAGGAGCAGCTGGGCTATTCCTTGGAGGCTTTCTCGCGCAGGGCCGCGCCCAGGATATCGCCGAGCGAGGCGCCCGAGTCGGACGAACCGAACTTCTCGATGGCCTCCTTGTCCTCAGCCACTTCCAGCGACTTGATCGACAGCGACACCCGGCGGGCGGCCTTGTCGACGTTGGTCACCTGGGCGTCGATGCGGTCGCCGACGGCGAAACGCTCGGGGCGCTGCTCCTGGCGGTCGCGCGAGAGGTCGGTCTTGCGGATGAAGGCCGTCATCGGGGCGCTGTCCTCACCGAACTTCACTTCGATGCCGCCGCTGGTGACTTCCACCACCTGGACGGTAATGGTCTGGCCCTTGCGGTAGGTGTCGTCGCCGGCCAGCGGATCGCCCGCCAGCTGCTTGATGCCCAGGCTGATGCGTTCCTTCTCGACATCGACGTCGAGCACCTGCGCCTTGACGTTCTCGCCCTTGCGGTACTTGGCGATGGCTTCCTCGCCCGACTGGCTCCAGTCGAGGTCGGACAGGTGCACCATGCCGTCGATGTCGTTGTCGAGGCCGATGAACAGGCCGAACTCGGTGGCGTTCTTCACCTCGCCTTCGACGGTCGAGCCGACCGGGTGGGCTTCGACGAAGGCCTCCCAGGGGTTCGGCTGCGCCTGCTTCAGGCCCAGCGACACGCGGCGCTTGGACGGATCGACGTCCAGGACCACCACGTCGACTTCCTGCGAGGTGCTAACGATCTTGCCCGGGTGGACGTTCTTCTTGGTCCAGGACATTTCCGAGACGTGCACCAGGCCTTCGACGCCGGATTCCAGCTCAACAAACGCGCCGTAGTCGGTGATGTTGGTGATGCGGCCGGTGAAGCGCGCGCCGGGCGGGTACTTGGCTTCGACCCCGTCCCACGGGTCGGACTGCAGCTGCTTCATGCCGAGGCTGATGCGCTGGGTATCCGGGTTGATCTTGACGATCTGCACTTTCACGGTGTCGCCCACGGCCAGGACCTGGCTGGGGTGGTTGACGCGCTTCCAGCTCATGTCGGTGACGTGCAGCAGGCCGTCGATGCCGCCCAGGTCCACGAACGCGCCGTA
>CANJOB010000209.1 GCA_947475655.1 Caulobacterales bacterium
AGATCGAGACCTTGGCGCGCAAACTATATGTGGCAATTTAGTCCATTGAATTCCGGACGATAGCCTGTTATCCACAAGGTAATGCTTAATGTTCCCCAGTGGAGCGAGTAGCAAGTTCTCGGACCCTCCCTGTATTGGGAGGGAGTGATGGCCAGATGGGGGTAAAGTCGGTGATGCCGCTGGACTTGGGTGGGGTCACAGTTCTGCGATCCATTCAGGGCGGCCAAGACGGCTCGGCCTCTT
Organism: Caulobacterales bacterium; assembly: GCA_947475655.1. GTDB lineage: Bacteria > Pseudomonadota > Alphaproteobacteria > Caulobacterales > Caulobacteraceae > Caulobacter. The sequence continues at coordinate 244 of CANJOB010000209.1, forward strand.
CCCCTTCGCTCGACTTCGGCTCCGACATCGGCGTGGCCCTGAAAGCGGCCCGCGAATTCCGCGGACTTAGCCTCGAGGACATTTCCGACGCCACCCGTGTGCGCCGGGCCTATCTGGCGGCGATCGAGGATATGCGCCTGGACGACCTGCCGTCGCGCCCGTTCGTGATCGGCTACCTGCGCGCCTACGCCAAGGCCCTGGGGCTCGACGACGAGGCCGTGGTCGCCCGCTTCCGCGCCGACCATGGCGAAAGCGTCGAGCCGCTGCGCGAGCCGGTCGGGGTGCGCCAGCAGCGCGACCCGCGCGTGGGAATGGTCGCCATCGCCGGAGTGGTGATCATCGCCGCTATCGCCCTCTGGAACGTCGCCACCCGGGCCATGAACGAAGAGGCGCCGCGCGCCACCGTGGCGCCTGAGGCCTCCGTCGCCCCCACGCCCTCCGGCCCGGCCCAGGTTTCGCTGGGCGAGCCCCTGCCGGCGCCGGTGGAATCCACCACGCCCGAACCCTACGTCACCCCCGGCCTGGCCGACGCCGCCGCCGCCGGCGGGGCCGCTGACGCCGTGGCCGCCGCCGTGAAGGCCCGCGCCGCCGCCGGGGAGGCCGCCCCCGCCGCGCCGACCGGCCCGCCGCCCTCGGCCACCTTCCAGCAGCGCGGAATGATCTACGGCACGGCGTCCGCCGGCCCGTCGGTGATGCTGCAGGCCCGCCGCGCCGCCTCCCTGGTGGTGCGCAACGACGCCGGCCAGTTCTATTTCGCCCGCCAATTGGCCGCCGGCGAAGCCTACCGCGCCCCGACGCTGCGCGGCATCGTCGCCGACGTGTCCGATCCCAGCGCCTTCGCCGTCTATGTCGACGGCGTCCTGACCGGCGTGCTGCCGGCTAACCAGAGCGCCCTGGCCAGGCTGGCCGTGCCCTCGGCTGTCACACCGCCGCAGTAGGAAACAGGCGTGCGAACGCCTATTATCCGTCCATGAGCACTGAGGCCCAGCGACACCGCCCGTGGCGCGCCATCGACCGGCGCGTCTCCCGCAAGATCCGCGTGGGCAATGTCGAGGTCGGCGGCGATGCGCCGATCACCGTCCAGTCGATGACCAACACCCTGACCGCCGACGCGGAAGCGACCATCGGCCAGGTGCGCGAACTGGAGGAGGCCGGGGCCGACATCGTCCGCGTCTCCTGCCCGGATGCGGAAAGCACCGCGGCCCTGCCGGCCATCGTGCGGGCGTCCAAGGTCCCGATCGTCGCCGACATCCACTTCCACTACAAACGCGGCATCGAGGCGGCCAAGGCGGGCGCTGCCTGCCTGCGCATCAACCCCGGCAACATCGGCAGTCCCGACCGCGTGCGCGAGGTGATCCAGGCCGCCCGCGACCACGGCTGCTCGATGCGGATCGGCGTCAATGCCGGGTCCTTGGAGCGGCACCTGCTGGAGAAGTATGGCGAGCCCTGCCCGGAGGCCATGGTCGAGAGCGCGCTCGACCACGCCCGTATCCTGCAGGACCACGACTTCCACGAGTTCAAGATCAGCGTGAAGGCCTCCGACGTCTTCATGACTGTGGCCGCCTATCAGCAACTGGCCGAGGCCATCGACTGCCCGCTGCACATCGGGGTGACGGAAGCCGGCGCCCTGCGCAACGGCACGGTCAAGAGCGCCATCGGCATGGGCAGCCTGTTGTGGGCCGGGATCGGCGACACCATCCGCGTCAGCCTGGCCGCCGACCCGGTCGAGGAGATCAAGGTCGGGTTCGACCTGCTCAAGAGCCTGGGCCTGCGCCACCGCGGCGTGAACATCATCGCCTGCCCGTCTTGCGCCCGGCAGGGCTTCAACGTCATCAAGACGGTGGAGGCTCTGGAAGAGCGGCTGGCCCACGTCTCGACGCCGATGTCGCTGTCGATCATCGGCTGCGTGGTCAACGGGCCGGGCGAGGCGCTGATGACCGACATCGGCTTCACCGGCGGCGGCGCCGGGGCGGGGATGGTCTATCTGGCCGGCAAGCCCGACCACAAACAGTCGAACGAAACCATGATCGACCACATCGTCGAATTGGTGGAAGCCAAGGCCGCCGAACTGGACGCGGCCAAGCGGGCGCTGGAAGCGGCGGAGTAGGGCGCCGCCCTCGCCGTCAGATGATCCGGATTTTGTGACGCAGCATGGCCGCGCCTTCCTGGCTAAGGCCCCAGCGGCGCGATTCCGGGCCGAACGGCAGCGCCAGCATGCAGGCCTCGGAGCCGCGCAGGTGCTCGTGGAAGGCGGCGACGATGTCCTCGGCCAGCTCCTCCGGGGGATGCTCCCCCAGGTTCCGGCGCACGGCGGCGATGCAGTTGACCACCATGTCGCGGTGGGCCTGGCCGCCCAGGTAATTCAAGGCGTCGATGATTTCGGTCACCAGCGGGTTTGGCGCGGCCTGCGCGCGCAGCCGCCGACCGGCTTTTTGGAATTGAACGACGCCCGACACGACGCTTCCCCCGTTATCCACAGCTTATTAGAGGCGCCGGAATATGAAATTTGGAAGACTTAATCGTGGGTTAGCCGCGAAAAAAGCTTGACCGTAGCGCGAATCGTTCCCGGAAACGCGGAATCGGCGTCGCCCTTGCTTCCATGACCGCCGCGATCTAACCCGCTGCCGATGAGACTCCCCCAAGCCCGCCTGGACCAGGTCCTGGACCGTTTCCGCGAGATCGAGGCCCGGATGGGCGCGGCCGCCGACGGGGCCGAGATCGTCCGCCTGTCCAAGGAGCACGCCGAGCTGCGGCCCGTGGTCGAGGCGGTGCAGGCGGTGCAGAAGGCCACCGCCGAGCGCGCCGACCTGGAGGAAATGATCGCCAGCGGCGACGCCGAGATGGCCGCCATGGCTCGCGACGAGCTGAACGCGGTCTCCGAGCGCCTGCCGGACATGGAGCGGGCCCTGGCCCTGCTGCTGGCCCCGCGCGACAAGGACGAGAACGCCAGCGCCATCCTGGAAGTGCGCGCCGGCACCGGCGGCGACGAGGCGGCCCTGTTCGCCGGCGACCTCTTCCGAATGTACAGCCGCTACGCCCAGCTGCAGGGCTGGAAGGTCGAGGTCGACAGCGTCTCCGAGGGCGAGATGGGTGGCTACAAGGAAATCGTCGCCTCCATCACAGGCGACGGGGTGTTCGGGCGAATGAAGTTCGAAAGCGGCGTGCACCGGGTGCAGCGCGTGCCGGCCACCGAAGCCCAGGGCCGCATCCACACCAGCGCCGCCACCGTGGCCGTGCTGCCGGAGGTGGAGGACGTCGAGATCGAGATCAACGACGCCGACATCCGCATCGACACCTATCGAAGCTCCGGCGCCGGCGGTCAGCACGTCAACAAGACCGACAGCGCCGTGCGCATCACCCACCTGCCGACCGGGGTGGTGGTGACCAGTTCCGAGAAGTCGCAGCACCAGAACCGCGACAAGGCGATGAAGAACCTGAAAGCGCGCCTGTACGACATGCAGCGCCAGGCGCTCGACGACGCTCGCTCCAGCGCCCGCAAGAGCCAGGTCGGCTCGGGCGACCGCTCCGAGCGGTCCCCCGAGCCCACCTGGCTCTTGCGGGCGTCGGAGCGGGCGTCGTCGAGCGCCTG
>CANJOB010000210.1 GCA_947475655.1 Caulobacterales bacterium
CGCCGACGTCGGCGCCCTTGGTGAAGATGCCGCCGCCGAGGCGGGCGAAGATGGAGATCAGGCTGGCGCCAAAGCCCAACGAGACCAGGCCGTCGATAACGTGGCGGTCGGACGGAACCAGGCCGACGGCCTCGGTCAGGTAGGCATAATAACCGGCCACCCCGATCAGGGCGAAGCCCGCCACCAGCATGCCGGTGATGGCACCCGAGGTGAAGGCCAGGTTCAGGCCCTTGGCCAGGCTCTCCGACGCCGCCTGGGCGGTGCGGACGTTGGCGCGGACCGAGACCAGCATGCCGGCGAAGCCGGCGGCGCCCGAAAGCACCGCGCCGATCAGGAAGCCGACAGCGGAAAAGGCGCCGATCAGCAGGTACAGCGCGATCAGCACGACCACGCCGACGATGGCGATGGCCGTGTATTGCCGCTTCAGATAGGCCTGGGCCCCTTCCTGAATGGCGGCGGCGATTTCCTGCATCCGGGCGTTGCCCGGCGATTTGCGCAGCAGCGACGCCGTCTGCACGACGCCGTACAGCACGGCCAGGAAGCCGGCTGCGATGGCCATAAGAAGCCAGTTACTCATTGTGTTATTCCGCCCTTTGTCCCGATCGGGCGCGGTGGCGGCGGCCGGCCGACAGCCGGAGGACGCGCCCCTCACACCCCTGAAATGGATAGCGGCCGACAGGCCGCCCCCGAAAAGATGAGGGAAACTGCCAAAACCGGGGCGCGTGCGCAACCGCGCGTCGTCGAACAGGCTTTTTGGCGTCTAGCTGGGGCGTCCGACGTTGGAAATGCGCTGAGGATCCTGCGACGTCACCACCACCGAGGCGACGCTTTTAGCCCCCAGGATGACGCGGGCGTCCCGCGCCAGGGCGGCGCTCAGCTTGGCCTCGTCCAGCTTGAGATAGCTATCGGTCCGCGTGAAGGGCGTGCGGTATCCGGCCTGGATCAGGGCGTCACGCAGGTAAGGCTCCTTGTCCCGCGCCTTGGTGGAATCCACGCCCTGGGCCAGGTTTACCCGCACCCGCAGGTAGATGTAGTTCTTGACCACGCCGCCGGCGATCACCGGCAGGGCCAGAGGCGTGAGATCGACATATTGGCCGACAGGGCCGCCTTCCCCCTCCGCCTTCTTCTCCGATGCGAAGGCCGGGGTGGCGAGGCCAAGGGCGAGGACGGCGATCAGGGCGTTGCGCATGCCCATTGCCTAGCAGCCAAATGCTTGACGCCCGGTTAGCCGCCGTGGCGCCAGCCGAGCCGGCCCGGCGCGACCGCCGCCCCGCCGAATCGGGCCCCGACGCCTTCCCCGTCCTCGAACCGGCCCAGCACCGTGGTCGGCGAGGCCGCGGCAGCCTGGAAGGCGGCGATATCGTCGGCCGCCACGGCCAGCACGATCTCGTAGTCGTCGCCGCCGCTGGCCAGGGCGGCCATGGCGACGGCCCGGTCATCCTGCGCCTGCAGCCAGGCGCCGGCCGGCCCAGACAGCGGCAAGGCGTCGAGATCGATCACCACCCTCAGGCCGCTGGCGATCCCCAGGTGGCCGGCGTCGGCCAGTAGGCCGTCGGAGACGTCGGCGCTGGCCTGAGCATGGGCCTGAATGGCGGGCCGCAGGTCGAAGCGCGGCGCGGGCAGTTCGAACCGCGCCAACAGGTGCGGGTCGGCGGCGATCTCACCCTTGGCCGCGAGCAGGCCCAGCCAGCCGTCGCCGATGGTCCCGCTGACCACCAGCAGGTCGCCGGCTCTGGCGCCGCCCCGCTGCACCATCCGCCCGGCGGGAACCCAGCCCAGCACCGTGACGCTGGCTGTGAAGGGACCGGGCGTGGAGACCGTGTCCCCGCCCAGCAGGACCACGCCGAATTCATCGCCATCCAGGGCCAGGCCGGCGGTGAAGGCCTCGCGCTCGGCCCAGCCGGATTCCGTCGGCCAGGCGATCGACAGCATGTAGCCGAACGGCTCGGCCGCCTTGGCCGCCAGATCCGACAGCCCCGCGCGCAGCAGGCGGCGGGCGACCTTGTCCATCGGCGCATCGCTAAGGAAATGCACCCCGGCGGTCATGGCGTCCTGCGACAGCACCAGGTCGAAGCCCGGCCGGCCCGGCAGGACGGCGGCGTCGTCGAGCAGCCGCAGGGCTTGCGGCGCATCGCGGGTCAGGGGGCGCAGCAGGCGCGCTATGGTCTCGAATTCGCCGGGAGGCCCGCCGCGCGGGGGTTTAGGCCCGTTCATCGCGGGCGATCGCGTCCATGGCCCCGTTGACAAAACCGGGCTCGGGGCCCTCGAAGAACGACTTGGCGATCTCGACATACTCGTCAATCACCACCTCGACCGGCACGTCGGGGCGGCGCATCAGCTCGAAGGCGCCAGCGCGCAGGATGGCGCGAAGCGTGGCGTCGATCCGCTCCAGCTTCCAGCCCGTCGCCAAGCGGCGGACGATAGCCCGGTCGATCACGCCCTGCTCCTCGACGATGCCGCGCACGATCTGGGCGAAGAAGGCCTCGTCGGCCGCGGCCAGGCGCTCGCCCTCGATGTCGCGGTCGAAGCGGTGGTCGGTGAACTCCGACACCACCGTCTCCACCCCGGCGTGGGAGGCTTCCATCTGGTACAGGGCCTGAACGGCGGCCAGCCGGGCCACCGAGCGCGCTTGCGGTTTTGTCGCCATTTACTGGGTTCCCGCCAGGCGTCTCTGCAGCGCCACCAGCTCCAGGCAGGCGCGGGCGGCATTGCCGCCGCCGTCGGCCTCCTTGGCCCAGCGCAGGCCGTCGGCCTCATGAGCGACGTCGATGATCCCCTGACCCAACGCCAAGCGGCGGGTCACCGCCACGTCCATCAGGCCCTGCGAGGCGACGTCGACCAGACGGCCGGAGCCGACCACGTCATCGCGCAGCACGCAGCCGAGCGCGACATAGCCGTCGTAGGCCACGCCGACGGGGCGGCGGCTGCTTTCATCCGCCATGGCGATGGCCGGGGCCAGTTCGAGTATTCCAGGCAAGGAGATCACGTCCCAATCGGCGTTGGCGCTGCGCACGGCGTCGATCGCCCCGTCCAGCAGGACGTCAGAGATCGTGGAGTAGTAGCGGGACTCCACGATCAGAATGCGCGGTCTGGGCGCAATCATCGATCATCGTCCCCATCGCCCAACCCTTCCTGACCGAGGAACTTGGCGAAGTCTTCGGTCTGGCGGAAATCGCGATAGACTGATGCATAGCGCACATAGGCGACATCATCGAGCGCCTTGAGAGCGGTCATAATGGCGTCGCCCACGGCGCTGGACGGCAACTCCGTCTCGCCCTGACTTTCGAGCTGGCGGACGATGCCGTTGACCATCCGCTCGACGCGGTCGGGCTCGACGGGGCGTTTACGCAAGGCGATGGAGATCGAACGGACCAGCTTCTCACGGTCGAAGGGCGCGCGGCGGCCCGAACGCTTGAGGATGGTCAGTTCGCGCAGCTGAACCCGCTCGAACGTGGTGAAACGGCCGCCGCACTCGGGGCATGAGCGGCGGCGGCGGATGGCTGCGCCGTCTTCAGCCGGCCGGCTGTCCTTCACCTGACTTTCGGCGTGGCGGCAGAATGGGCAGCGCATAAGTGGATCAGCCCCTAGTGTCCGCGGTCAGACTATACCCCTAGCTGTAGATGGGGAAGCGCGCCGTCAAGGCCTTCACCTGCTCGCGGACCTGGGCCTCGACCTGCTCCAGGCGCCCGTCGTTAGCCGCCAGGCCGTCGACCACCTGGCCGATCAGCTGGCCGATGGTCTTGAATTCGGCGGTCCCGAAACCGCGGGTAGTGCCCGCCGGGGTCCCCAGGCGGATGCCCGAAGTGATGGTGAAGGGCGCGGTA
>CANJOB010000211.1 GCA_947475655.1 Caulobacterales bacterium
AAGGTCGGCAACATCTATGAGGTCAAGGGCTACCGCGCGCGCAACGGCACGCCGAGCGGCTACCTGACCCAGCTGATCACCGCCGACGGCAAGGTCTTCAACAAGAGCACCGAAGACCCGAACTAAGGCGCCTGGGGCGTCCTTTCGGAAATCCGGTAGCCGAAATCAAACCCCGAAAAACCGGGGTGCTTGCAGTTTAGAGGGGAAGTGTATGTTGGGGAAAACGTTGATCGGCTCGCGTCTGGGGCTCCTGGCTGCGGCCGCCCTGACGGCGGCCGCCGTCGGGTCCATCGCCTTGGCTCAAGGGGCCGCGCCGACCGGAGCCGATCCCAGGCTCGAGGGCGTGTGGGTCGTGACCGCCTCCGAAAAGGAAATGGAGCCTAACCCCGACGTGGTTGGCGCGGTCGTCACCTTCGCGAACGGCAAGTTCACCGTCGAACGTAGCGGCGGCCGTTCGAAATGGGGCGGCACGGTCAAGGCCGACGCTAAGACGGGCAAGATCGACCTGCACCACGAGGCCGACATCTTCCTGCCGCCGCTGAAGGGCGAGACCTGGGAAGGTCTCTACCGGATCAACGGGCAGACGCTCGAGATCAACACCACCATGGCGCATGAGAAGCGCCCGGCGGAGTTCGGCGGCGGCTACGACGTCGCCATTCTGAAGATGCAGAAGCGCTAAGCGGCTTCGGCAAAAAAAAAGCAGTAACGCACAGTCGCCGCTCAAGCGGCGCGGAGGGAGATCGGGCCGATCTCCACAGGGGGATAAAGATGCGCTTGAAGAATATCTCGGTTTTCGTCGCCGCGGCCGCCTTGTCGGCGGGCCTGGCCATGCCCTATGCCGCCGCCGCGCAGGACGAAGCGCCGGGTGCTCCGGCGGGCAGCTCGGCCATCGACGGCTGGGTCGAGCGCAACATCAACGCCAGCACCCCCAAGCGGATGGTCTACACCTCGGCCCGGGCGCTCGGCATGCTGCGGGGGGTCAAGGAGCAGGATCTGTTCGTGCGCCTGCGCTACAAGGGCGCCGGCACGGCTTACGTCCCCGCCAAGACGGGCGCATGGACCGCGGTTCCCATCAGCAACTACTACGCCGAGATCAATTATCCCGAGGGCGGCATGCGGGTGGATGAAACCACCGCCGCGGGACGCACCGTGAAGGTCGTCGCCGGCGCCGGCGCCTGGGACGAGGTCGGCATGGTTCCCGGCGACACGCCGTCGGTCGGAACGTCGCAGAGCCCCACCCCCGCCGCCCTGCGGGAGCGCCAGATCCAGCTCGCCATGACGCCCTACGGCGCGATCAAGGCGGCGCACGCGGTCATCGACAAGGTCAAGGTCGCCGACGCCGGCCACGGCATCTATGTGCTGACCTTCCCCTACATGGGGTCGACCATGAAGGTCACCCTGGATAAGGTGCGCCGTCCGTCGCGGGTCGAGCTTCCCTACGTCCACCCGGTGGTGGGCCGCACGGTGCTGGTGGCCGAATATTCCGAGTACAAGGACTACGAGCCGCTGAGCCCGCTCAGCGACGAGCCTTTCAGCTTCCTCGATTTCCCGGCCCACATCGTCCACAAGCTGGGCAACCGGACGGTGCTCGACCTGAAGGTCGACACCTGCTGGTGCACCAACCCCTATGTGCGTTTCTCGCCGCAGGCCAAGCCCAAGCCCTATCCGACGGCCCCGGTCTCGGCCGCGACCCCGCGCACGGCCTGGGGCAAGCCGGACCTGAACGGCGTCTGGCGCGCCGCCGGCGGCGGCGGCGGTGAAGAAGGCGGCGGCGAGGGCGGCATCGGCCGCGCGTTCGTCAACCGCGTCGCCCTGACCGACGAGGGCGGGGCCAACAACACCTCCCAGGTCCGCGAAGGCAACTACAACTTCGAGGAAGTGGATTCCGAATACATCCGTAAGTTCGACCCGGACGTACCCTTCTACAAGCCGGAGATGTGGCAGCAGATCCGCACCCTGGAAGAGAACGCCTACCGCCGCCCGGCCGACCCGCAGTATGGCTGTAAGAACCAGGGTCTGGTGCGCCTGGGCGCCCCGCAGGAATCCTTCCTGCTGCCCAACAAGTTCACCACCCTCTACACCCCGAACATGGCGATCCCGTGGTTCCGCGAGGCCGCGATCGATGGCAAGCTGCGCACGCACGAACAGTATGAAGGCCTGCGCCCGAACGGGAATTCGGTCGGCCACTGGGACGGCGACACCCTGGTCATCGAGACCGTCGACTTCGCCGGCGACGGCCAGGTCTGGTACAATTTCCTTGGTCACATGGTCGATGCCGAAGCCAAGGTCACCGAGCGCTATCGCCGCGACGGCGACGTCATGACCTACGACGTCACTGTGGAAGACCCGATGTTCGTCGAGCCGTGGGTGCGTCCGACCGTGACCCTGCGCATCAACAAGACGGGAATTCTGCAAGAACCGCTGGGCTGCATCGAATACGACGGCGACCAGCTGCCTCCGAGCGAATAGGCTGAGCCAGACTTGATGACCACCAACGAGCCAAAAAGAGCGTTCCGATGAAATTCCTGGGGTGGATGTACGAACTTCCGATCTCCTACTGGATCCGGGAGTCGACCTGGGGTCATCCGATCATGCTGTGCTTCCATGCCATTGGCATGGCGGTGGTGGTCGGCATCGTGGTGATGCTCGCGATCCGCGTCGCGACGGGCTGGCCAAAGGGCCTGACCGCCGGGTCGTTCGAGCCGCTGCTGCGCCTGGCACAGATCGGGTTCGTGATGAACTTCCTGTCCGGCCTGATCCTGTTCATGGCCAACGCGCCGTCGCTGACGCTGAACTGGACCTTCCAAATCAAGATCGTGCTGATCATCCTCGGCGCGGTCTTGGTCTGGTGGCAATCACGGGTGCTGATCGGCACGCCGGAAAAGCCGGGATCGGAGGCGGTGATCTCGGTCCCGACCCGCATCATCGCGGCCCTGACGATCGTGTGCTGGATCGCGGCGGTCGTGGCCGGCCGGTACATCGCCTACACCCTGCAAAAAGTCTTCCTCTGAGGCCGTGTGATGCGAGAATTTTTCTTTTGGATGCGCGAGTCACACTTCGGCGAGTACATGCGCGATCAGCAGTGGGCGTTCTCCATCTGCGAGTCGATCCACTTCATCGGCGTATGCCTGCTGTTCGGGGCGCTGCTGGTCATCGATATCCGCATGCTCGGCTATGCCCGCAAGATCAGCATCCCCTGGGCGCTGAAGCTGATCCCGATCGCTATCTTCGGCTTCGCCATCAACCTGATCACCGGCATCTGCTTCATCTTCGTCGACCCGTTTCAGTATTTCACGAACCCGGTGTTCCTCATCAAGATGGGCCTGATCGTCCTTGCGGGCATCAACGCCATCTATCATGAGGTCGCCTGCAAGGAGCGCATATGCGCCTTGCCGGAGGGGGCGGACACCGACACCAGGACCAAATGGATCGCCGGCATTTCGCTGCTGCTGTGGACTTTGATAATCCTCTGTGGCCGGCTGCTCCCGCAATTCAGTATCGAAGGCTAGTTCACGCTCACCGCACCGCGCTATAAAATTACGCTCCATAAAAGGCACACTTCATAAAAATCCCACTCAAGGCTATCGAATAGCCTGCGACTAAAACGTATTAGAGCACGCTGCTAAAAGTAGAATTCTGGGGAGAAAAATCATGAAGACGTCTCAAATCAAACTCGCGCTCCTGGCCGGATCGGCCGTGGCGCTGATCGGAGCCCAGGCGCACGCGCAGGCGCCGGCCGCGGCTGATTCAGCCTCTGTCGAAGCGGTGATCGTGACGGGCTCGCGCCTGGCGACCGCCGGCTTCCAGGC
>CANJOB010000212.1 GCA_947475655.1 Caulobacterales bacterium
AACTATTTTCGCCAGGTCGGATTGTCCGATGTCGACTGACTCGGCGAGGTGTGTTGGCCCTTACTAAAGGGTTTCTGGCGCGGGCCAATAGAAAGTGCATGACGTCGCGGCCGCGAGTTTTTCACCGTGTAGGGTCACGACTTCGACACATGCGCGCCGCCAGCGGCCCCTCATTTGATCGATGCCAAACAGCCTCTTCGCGAGAGCGCAACTAGAGCTAGATTTTTCATTTTGCAGGCGCCGCGGAAAACGCGGCCAAGCTGATCGCTTCGGGATGAAACCATGACAAGCTCCAAGATTATTTTCCTTACCGCTTCCGCTCTCGCGCTGATGACAGCGTCGGGCGCCTGGGCTCAGGATGCCGCACCGGTCGCGAGCGTCGAGGAGGTCGTGGTCACCGGCTCGCGCCTGAACAACGTCAACTTCACCGCGCCGACGCCGGTAAAGGTGATGGGCGCGGAGGATTTCGCGAGGCGCGCCCCCGCCACTATTGGGGAACTGACCAACGAAATTCCGGGCTTCCAATCCACCGGCCCCACCGTGGGCACCCGCAGTTCCGGCAACACCGTCGGGCAGAACAACCCTAACCTGCGCGGTCTGGGCGGCGACCGCACTCTGGTGCTGATCGACGGACGCCGTCACGTGCCCACCTCGGCGGGCAACACCGTGGACACCAATCTCATCCCGGCCAGCCTGGTGCAGCGGTTGGAAGTGGTGACCGGCGGCGCTTCGGCGGCCTACGGCTCCGACGCCATCGCCGGCGTGGTGAATTTCATTCTGAATGACCGTCTCACCGGGTTTACCGGCAACATCCAGTACGGCCAGTCGATCTACGACGACAACAAGGAGATTTCCGCCGGCCTGGGCTGGGGCAGCAGTTTCGCCGGCGGCAAGGGCCACATTGTCCTTGGCGGCGACTACAGCAAGAACAAGGGCACCGGCGACCACTACGCCCGCGAATGGGGCCGGCGTGAGCCGGGCCAGATCGCCTATGGCACGGTGCGTCCCGCCGGCGTGCCGTTTAATGCCTACCTCGACGGCGTCGAGCTTTCCACCGCCACGCCGGGCAGCATAATCCTATCCGGCCCGCTGAAGGGCACGGCCTTCGACAACAACGGCGTGCCGTTCCAGATGCAGTATGGCACGGTCTACAGCTCCAACATGGTCGGCAGCACAGGCAACTACGGCAGTGATCTGTTCGCCCGCTTTCAGATTCGCAGCCCCGTCGAGCGCGGCGCCGCGTTTGGCCGCGTGAACTACGACGTCAACGACAACCTCACCCTTTATCTTGAAGCCGGCTACGGCAAATCGGACAACTCGGGCGGCGAGGCCACCACCACCCAGATCAACAACTACATCGTCTCGCGCGACAACCCGTTCCTGCCGGCGGCGACGCGTCAGGCGATGATCGCGGCCAACCTGACCACCGTCCAGATCGGGCGCTACAACACCGACATCGGCCGCTGGTACATGGACGGCGGCACCGTGACCAAGCGTGTGGTGGCGGGCGCCAAGGGCAAGGTGTTCGGCGACTGGTCGTGGGAAGCCTACTACCAGCACGGCAAGACCCATGAGGACTGGGACATCCCCAACATGACCCACATCCCCAACCTACTGGCCGCGGGCTGGGTGGTGACGGGGCCGAATGGTCAACCGCAATGCGGTTCGATCGCCACCAACCCGAACCTGACCGCGGTTCAGCGCGCGGCGGTGGTGACGCCTTGTGTACCGTTCAACATCTTCGGCGTGGGCCGCTCCACGCCGGAAGGCATGGCCTATGCGTCGGGTCTTACCTGGAGCGATACGGACATCAAGCAGGACGTGGTGGCGTTCAGCGTCGCCGGCGAGCCGTTCGAACTTCCGGCCGGTCCTGTCTCGGTAGCCACGGGCGCGGAATACCGTAAGGACAGCATCCACAAGGTCAGCGATCCGCTCTCCAACCTCAACTCGCCGTGGAGCTTCAACAACCCGCAAAGCTACGACGGTGAGAACACCGTGAAGGAAGCCTTTGTGGAAGTCGGCGCGCCGGTGCTCAAGGATCTCCCGCTGATCCAGAACCTGGACCTCAACGGCGCCGTGCGCGCCACCGAATATAAGATCAGCGGCAAGGTCGTTACCTGGAAGGCCGGCTTCACCTGGGACCTGAACTCCGACTTCCGCCTGCGCTTCACCCAGTCACGCGACATCCGTGCGCCGAACCTCAGCGAACTTTTCGCCAAGGGCACCTATTCCATCGGCTCGACCGGAGGTCGAAACCCGTTCAACGGGGTGAGCGGCGCCATACCGAACCGCGCCGGCGGCAACCCGAACCTCGGTCCGGAAAAGGCCGACAGCATGACCGCCGGTGTGGTGTTCACGCCGACCTGGTCCTGGTTGGAAGGCTTCCGCGCCTCGCTGGACTATTACAAGATCATCATTCGCGGCGCGGTCGGCAGCGTCGGCGCGCAAGAAACGGTCGATCGCTGCTTCCGGGGATTCAAAGAGTATTGCTCGGCGATCACCTTCGACAACAGCGCCCTAGGCATCAATGTGGTGCAGGTCTACACCTATAACCTGAACAAGGTGGCGAACATCGGCTACGATCTTGATGTCAGCTACCGCGTGCCGCTCGACAAGCTGCCGGGCAATCTGCCTGGCCGCCTGGACCTTCGCGCTTTGCAAACCTGGGCCGATGATGTCATGACGACGGACACCAACGGCATACAGCAAGACCGCGCCGGCTCGGTCGCGGGCGGCATCCCGTCGATCACCGGCAACTACACGGCGACCTATTCGCTCGACCGGTTTCTGGGCAGCATCCAGGCGCGTTACATCAACGAGCTGAAGTATAACACCGACTTCATCGGTCCCAACGATCCCAACTAAAACCCGGCCTCGCCCAACAGCGTGAACAAGGGTGTGTGGCCGGCGATGGTCTACTGGAACGTGCAAGCCCAGTACGACCTCATCGTCGAGGACGGCCGCAAGCTGCAGGTGTTTGGGGTGATCAATAACGCCCTGGACAAGGACCCGCCGTTCGCGGCGCCCGTGGCGTTCAACACGACCGGCACGGCCAACCCCTACGATATGCTGGGACGCAGCTGGAAACTTGGTATGCGGTTCGCATTCTAAGATAGACTCGACGCTGGCAAGGGCGCCCGCGTCCCTGCCGGCGAACGAGCACCACACCAAACCAATCTAGGAGACACGCAGTCATGGACAAGATTAGACGTGACGTTATCACGGGCGTGGCCGCGACGACGGCAGCAGCGGCGGCGGTGACCACGGCGCAGAGCGCACTCGCCCAACCCGCTTCTGGGGCGCCCCGTTCCGGCTTCTATGAAAACAACGGCGTGCGAATCCGCTACGCGGAAGTCGGGTCGGGGTTTCCGCTCCTTGCCTTGCCGGGTAGGGGGTTGGACTCCCGGATCGGTTGGTGGCCGGGTCACGCCATCAATCCGATGGAGATCTACAAGAACGACTTCCGCGTCATTACCCCGGATACGCGCAATTCCACAGGCGGCGAGTCAACGGGTCCGGTTCCGGTCGACAAGCCCTGGGACGCCTTCGCGGACGATCACCTCGGTCTGATGGACCACCTCGGCGTCAAGAAGTTCGCGGTGTTCGGCAACTGCATGTCCGCACTGTTCGCGCTCAAGCTGATGGAACGCGCGCCCGACCGCGTGGCGGCGGCCGTGCTGTCTCAGCCCGTCGGCTATCAGCCCGAATTTCCCGACCAGATGTACAACCACCTCGTGAAGACCTGGGCTTCGGAGTACCGCAAGACGCACCCAGAGTTCTCGGAGGCGGACGCCGCGAAAATGGCG
>CANJOB010000213.1 GCA_947475655.1 Caulobacterales bacterium
AGAAGACCCCGTTGGGGCCATAGACGGGGATGACATCGACGACGTCGGTCAGGTCCCGCCGGATGATGTCCACCACCACGGCGCCCTTGTCCCAGAAGCGCTGTTCGAAGGTGAGCTCGTTCAGCCAGCCCTGCAGCGGCCGCAGATCGGCGTTTCCGGCGCTGACGAAGCCCGCCGCCAAGTCGGCAGTGGCGGCGAAGTCCTCGAATTTCAGCTGGCTGACGCGCTTCTCGAGGCGATAGCGGATCTGGGTCGACGGGCGCGGGACGAAGGCGGCGATGAAGCGCGGTTTGACGAAGACGAAGGTGCTCTCCTTGGTCACGTCGCCGGTCTGGCTGATGGTCGAGCCTTCGATGCGCACCCCCGCTTCCAGCGACAGCCGCGGGCCGGGCTTGTGGGTGGCGGTGAGAAAGCCCTCGCTGCGCCGCTCCTCGACCCGCACATTGGCCGAGGGCAACACCACCGGCGTCCCGCCGTTGGTCAGGGCGTTGGCGCTGTCCAGGTAGTTGAACGCGGTCTCGCCGCCGGCCTCGATGGTGACGCCGCTGGGGTGCTGGACGGTGAGCGTGCCGCGTACGATCGCCTCGCCGGCGGTGGACTCCTTGTCCGATTGCTGTCGCGGGCCCCGCCCAAACTGGTCGTTGACCTGTTCGATGTGGGTATAGGTGTAGAGGGCGATCAGCCTCGCGGTGAAGGCGGAGGACATGCGCCGCTGGTAGTCGCCTCCCAGTTCCGCCGTGTCGGTGATCGTGCCCGTGCTGCCCTTCTCCACCATCGGAACGCCCGCGGCGCTCACTAGGTTGAAGGTCTCGCCCCGCCCGGTCTGATGTCTCTCCACACCGGCGGTGACGCGGAAAGTGTCATTGGGCCGGCGGTATTCGCCCGCGCCGTTGGCCTGATAGTTTCGGGCCTGGCCGCGGATGATCAGGGGCCCGCCGGCCAGCAGGGTCCCGGCCCCGTCGTGGCGGGTGGCGATGCCGGTCCCCGACTCCCCCGTGCCCGGCTGGTCCTGGTGGGAGATCGCCCCTTCCAGGGTGGTGTTGGCGGTGCGGCGCGAGCCCTCGACGCGCAGGGCGATGGAGGGCGCCCTTCCGTCGGTGAAGCGCGTCGTGCCTTCGGTGGCGAAGGTGGTGCTGGCGGCGGCTTTGCGCACCACGTTCACCACCACCTGCTGGCCGTGCATGTCGATACCGGCCGAGGCGCCGCGGATCAGATCCAGCCGTTCGACGGCGCTGGGCGGGATGCGCTTGAGCGCGTCGTCCAGGCTGACCGATTTGGACGACGGCCGCTCGCCGTCGATCAGCACATTGCCCGCCGCCCCGGCGAAGCCGCGCACCGCATCACCCGCGGCGTAGGTGAAGCCGGGCACCCGCGCCACCATGTCGAAGGCGGTGGTCGGGCTGAAATCGGCAAAGAAAGCGGCGGGGTAGGTGATCACCCCGTTGGCCGGCGCGGCGGCCGCGGCGACATCGGCGTCGGTCGGGCCGGCGGCGGGAACGGGCGGCTGCTGGGCCAGGGCGGTTCCGCCGCAAACGAAAGCCCAGGCCAAGGCCAGCCTGGGCGCGGTGACGCCGCCAATCATCCTTGAACAAGTCCCCTCGGACGGCGTCTTGCCCGCGCGCCGCTACGCCCTAACAGACCACGAAACCCCCGGACTGCCTAGCGCGCCGCACCGCAAGATACAGTTCAAGACCTCGTCGCCGGACTTCGCAGTTGCGAAATGGCGTCTGCATTTTCGACACCGGCGCCAAAATACCTGCAAGGCGATGATCCATATGAGATTTATCGGCAATTACGCCTGACGCGGCGGCAAAACTGCCGCAAAAAGGGGCGCCGCATCCGCCTAAATATTGATCGTATTTACTTATCGTAATCTTCCAGTTTTGAACAGATACAGCAATTTTATTGAAAAATGTAGCCCAAGTTGCAAATGAACACTTGTGCGGTGTTTGGCCGGGGCTATGTATCAATCACCGCCGTTACTGAATGAGCGGCTTTCAACTTACTGCTTAGGGAGCAGCCCATGACCAAGACCCTTCTCGCCGCCGCTGCGGCCCTCGCTCTCGGCGGTTTCGCTGGCCAAGCCTTCGCAGCGGACGCCGGCAACACCCAGGCGGTGACCGTCGCCGGTGTGAACTTCGCCGACCGCACCGCGGTGGAAACCTTCTATGCCGGCCTGAGCCGCGCCGCGGCCTCGGCCTGCGACAGCTACGCCGCCAATTCCCGCGTCACCGCCGCTGACCGCCTGTGCGCCGACCGCGCTGTGGCCAAGGCCGTGGACGCCCTGAACCGACCGGTCCTGACCGCCGTCTACCAAGAGCGCACGGTCGGCCAGGCGCAGCGCCAACTGGCTTCCCGCTAAACCCCTGGAGCGTGACAGCCGAAAGTGGTCGCCGGTTTCGGCGCCCGTCACGCTCTAAATAGAGGAATCTGAGCCTTTCATCCTGAAAGGATCGGGCGGTACAGACCAAACGAACAGGGCCGGCCAGGGAAACCTGGCCGGCCCTTCTTGTTTGCCGGAAAACGGCTGCTACTTGCCGACCGCCGACACCGGGGTCTTGAACATTTTCTTCAAGATCGACCCGTAGATATTCAGGTTGTGGTCGACCGCCTCCGCCACGGCGAAGTCGATGCCGACGCTGGCCAGGGAGTAGGCGTCCGCCGCCGACATGCCCGCCTGGCGCACCAGGAAGCCGACCGTCTCCTCGACCGCGCTGCGCAGGGCGACGTCGAGGTCGGTGTCCATGCCCATGATGTAGAAATTGTCCTTGTCCTCGGCGATCGGGTACTTCAGCGCCTTGCCCGCGCCCTTGTGCAGGATGAACTGCAGGGTGGCGGTCATCGAGGCCTCGATGGCCGTGCCGTCCACCTCGCCGTCGCCCTGCACCGCGTGGCTGTCGCCGGTGTAGAACAGGCCGCCCGGATTGAAGACCGGCAGGTACAAAGTCGAGCCGTCGACCAGAACGTTGATGTCCATGTTGCCGCCGAACGCCCCAGGCGCGCGCGAGCCGACCTTGCCGCCAGTGGTGGCCGGATCAGGGGCCACGGCCATGATGCCCATGAACGGCGCCAGCGGCACCTCCACATTGTCGGAGAACAGGGCGACCTTTCGGGCCATGTCGAACTTGATGATCTTGACCTTGCGCTGGGTCACCAGGGTCGGCGCCACGCCGCCCGGCCCGGGCGTGTTGACCCCGTAGGGCACGCGCGGCTGGATCTTGATGATCTTGATCTCCAGCGCGTCGCCCGGTTCGGCGCCCTCGACATAGACAGGACCGGTCAGGACGTGGCCGCCCCAGCCGTTGGCCTTGCTGGCCGCGCCGATATCGATCACGTCCTTCAGCACCTGGTCGGCCGGGATGCCCGCGGCGCCGAAGAAGCTCAGCGCTTCGCCGGTGGCGCCGGCGTGGGAGATGGTGTCGATCTTGACCGTCTGGCCGGACTTGATGCGCAGCACAGGGGCGCGGCTGTTGTTGATCTCGCCGCGGATGACGGTCTGCACCGTCGACGGCAGGTCGATGACGGGCTGGGCCAGGGCCGCGGGCGCGAGGGTGGCGGAGGCGCCCGCCGCCAGCAGGGCGCAGGCGAGGCGTTTCAAGGTCGAGGGCATGCAGGGTTCCTTCTTATTTGAGGGCCCCTCGCGCGTTTGCTCCCTGTCCGTGCCGGCCGCGCCTGTGAACAGGCGTCGTTCTTGGCTTATTGCCCCCGCGGACGCGCCAAGGTCATGGCCGGCGGCGGCGGCCGCCAGCGGTTTTCGACGCGGCC
>CANJOB010000214.1 GCA_947475655.1 Caulobacterales bacterium
TATGGCTGCGGCTGAAGCTGATCGCCGACGTCGGCCTGGTCGGCCTGCCCAACGCCGGCAAGTCGACCTTCCTGGCCGCCTCCAGCGCCGCGCGGCCCAAGATCGCCGACTATCCCTTCACCACCCTGACCCCCAACCTCGGCATGGTCGACCTCTCCAGCGGCGAGCGGTTCGTCATCGCCGACATTCCCGGGCTCATTGAAGGCGCCTCGGAGGGCGCGGGGCTGGGTACCCGCTTCCTCGGCCACGTCGAGCGCTCCGCCACCCTGATCCACCTGATCGACGCCACCCAGGAAGACGTGGTCGGCGCCTGGAAAACCGTGCGCCATGAACTGACCGCCTATGGCGAGGGGCTGGAGGACAAGCGCGAGATCGTGGCCCTCAACAAGGCCGACGCCCTGACCCCCGAGGAGCGCAAGTCCAAGGTGGCGGCGCTGAAGAAGGCCGCCAAGGTCACGCCGCGCCTGATTAGCGGCGTCTCCGGCGAGGGTGTGACCGAGCTGCTGCGCGAGGCCTTCGCCCTGGTGCGCGCCGGCAAGATAGAGGAGGCGTCGCACCACGCCCCGCCCGAGGACTGGCGGCCTTGAACCGCGCGCTCGACGCCTTCGCCAAGGCCAGACGCATCGTCGTCAAGGTCGGCTCGGCCCTGCTGATCGATCCCGACAGCGGGGCGGTCAACCGCGACCGCCTGGCCGTGGTCGCCGCCGACCTGGTGCGGGCGCGCGCCGGCGGCCGCGAGATCCTGGTGGTGTCCTCGGGCGCGGTGGGGTTAGGGAGGCGGCGCCTGGGCTTGAAGAAGAGCGCGTCCCTGCCTGAAAAGCAGGCCGCGGCCGCGGTCGGGCAATCGCTGCTGATGCGCGCCTGGGAAGAGGCGTTCGAGCCGCACGACGCCATCTGCGCCCAGGTGCTGATCACTCCCGAGGACACCGAATCCCGCCGCCGCTGGCTCAACGCCCGCGCCACTCTGGAGACCCTGATCGGGCTGAACGTCATCCCGGTGATCAACGAGAACGACACCATCGCCACCGAGGAGCTGCGCTACGGCGACAACGACCGCCTCGCCGCGCGGGTGGCGCAGATGATCGGCGCCGAGGGGCTGGTCCTGCTCAGCGATGTGGACGGGCTCTACACCGCCGATCCCCGCATCGATCCGACCGCCACTCACCTGCCGTACGTCGAGGCCATTACCCCGCAGATCGAGGCCATGGCCGGCGGGATCAATGCCCAGGCCGGGGTCGGCTCCGGCGGCATGGCCACCAAGATCGAGGCGGCCAAGATCGCCGGGGCGGCCGGCGCCTTCACCATCATCACCCGCGGCGACCTGGACCGGCCCCTGACCGTGATCGGCACGCCGCAGTCGGCCAACACGATCTTCCAGTCGTCCAGCACGACGCAGGCATCATACAAGGCCTGGATCGCCGGATCCCTGCCCCAGGGCGTGCTGGTGGTCGACGCTGGCGCGGCCAAGGCCCTGGGCGCCGGCAAGAGCCTGCTGGCGGCCGGACTGAAATCCGTCGAGGGCGCGTTCGGCAAGGGCGACACCGTGCGGGTCTGCGACGAGACGGGACGCGAGCTCGGGCGGGGCTTGGTGCGCTATGACGCCGCGGACGCGGCGCGGGTCATCGGCATGCGGTCCGACGCCCTGGAAGCCACCCTCGGCTACACCGCCGGGCCGCTGATCCATGCCGACGACCTTTCGCGCTAACAAAAACCAGCCTAAGGCTCAAAGAGAGCAATAGAGAAGACCATGGACGACGGCGGCGCCGGTCTGGCGGGGACGATGCAGGCGATGGGGAGCGCGGCCCGCGCGGGCGCGCGCGCCCTGCGGCTGTCGACCCCGGCCATGCGCACCGCCGCCATCCGCGCCATGGCGCAGGCCATCCGCCGCCGCGGCGCCTCGATTCTGGCCGCCAATGCCTCCGACCTCTCGCGCGCCGGAGCCAACGGCCTGACCGCGCCGATGGTTGAGCGGCTGATGCTGGACGACAAGCGTCTGGAAGGCGTCGCCGCCGGGGTCGAGGCGGTGGCGGCCATCAACGATCCTGTCGGGACCGAGATCGCCCGCTGGACCCGTCCCAACGGCCTGGACATCGCCCGCGTCCGCACCCCGATCGGCGTCATCGCGGTGATCTACGAGAGCCGCCCCAACGTCACCGCCGACGCCGCCGCCCTGACTATCCGCTCGGGCAACGCCGCCATCCTGCGCGGCGGGTCGGAATGTATCGAGACCAACCTCGCCCTGCACCAGGCGGTGCTCGAGGGGCTGGAGGCCGCCGGCCTGCCCGCCGACTGCGTGCAGATGGTCGCCACCCCCGACCGCGCGGCGGTGGGCATGATCCTCGGCGGCCTGGACCGCAACATCGACCTGATCATTCCGCGGGGCGGCAAGAGCCTGGTCGCTCGGGTGCAAGCCGAGGCCCGCGCCCCGGTGCTGGGTCACCTGGAAGGCCTCAACCACGTCTATCTCGACAAGGGCGCCGACCTGGAGAAGGCGCTCAGCATCGTCATCAACGCCAAGCTTCGCCGGGTCAGCGTCTGCGGCGCCGCAGAGACCCTGCTGGTCGACCGCGCCGCCGCGTCCCATCTGCTGCCTGCGGTGGCGCAGGCTCTGGTGGACGCAGGCTGCGAATTGCGCGGCGACGGCGCGGCGCGCGCCATTTTTCCGGATATGAGCGGGGCCAACGAGGCCGACTGGACCACCGAATACCTCGACGCGGTGCTGGCCGTGGCCCTGGTCGACGGGGTCGAGGGCGCCGCCGCCCACATCGCGGCCTACGGTTCGGGCCACACCGACGCCATCGTCACCGAGGATGAAGCCGCCGCCGAGGCCTTCGTCACCGCCGTCGACAGCGCCATCGTCCTGGTCAACGCCTCGACCCAGTTCGCCGACGGAGGCGAATTCGGCTTCGGGGCCGAGATCGGCATCGCCACCGACAAACTCCACGCCCGCGGCCCGGTTGGGGCCGAGCAACTGACAACATTCAAATATGTGGTTCGCGGGTCGGGTCAGATACGTCCCTGACGCCGGCCAGGCCGCGACCCTCAGGCTGGGCTTCTCGCTGAAGCCGGGCATGCGGGTCGGCCTGTTCGGGGGGTCGTTCAATCCCGCGCACACGGGCCACGCCCACGTGGCCGAGACGGCCATGATCCGGCTCAACCTCGACAAAGTGATCTGGCTGGTCTCGCCGCAGAATCCGCTCAAGCCCGCCCACGAGACCGCCGAGCTGAAGCAGCGCATGGCCGGGGCGCGGCGCATGGCGCGCGGGGCGCGGATGGTGGTCTCCGACGCCGAGAGCCGCATCGGTTCGCGCTACACCATCGACACTCTGCGCCTGCTTCGGCGGCGCTATCCGGGGGTGAAGTTCGTCTGGATCATGGGCGCCGACAGCCTGGCCATCCTGCACCGCTGGCGCGGCTGGACCCAGATCATGGGCTCCATGCCAGTGGCGGTGGTCTCCCGTCCCTGGGCGTCGCTGAAAGCCCGCACCAGTCCGGCTGCCCGGCGTTTCCGCCACGCTCGGCGCCCGGCCAAGCAGGGGCCGATCCTGGCCGGGATGAAGGCGCCGGCCTGGGTCTATCTGCGCGGGCCGTTCAACTTCGCCTCCTCCACGGCCCTGCGGCAGATGCTGCGGCGCCAGACCCGATGAAGGGGCGTGCGCGATAACGCGTCTGCAAAAAGCCCTGATCTGTGGTATGCTGGCCGCCAGTATCCATTTTCACGGAGCAGTTCGCTGAGCAGCGACGCCGCGCCTAGCGCGCAAGA
>CANJOB010000215.1 GCA_947475655.1 Caulobacterales bacterium
CAATCCGCTGCGTGACGGATCGGCCGGCGGAAGCATCGTGTCCGTGACGGTCTCTGGAAAGACGTTGGGCGGCTCTCCGGGAGGCTGACTTAGCCTTCTATCCAAGACGACCTGAGACTTAAGACGCAACAAATTCAATAGTTGGAACACGGGCAAACCCGGCAATTACCAACAACAACTGGGGAAGATTTTCGACATGCGGACCATTCATTCAAAATTGCTGTTAACGGCGTCGGTCGCGGCGCTCGCCATATCCAGCCAAGTCTGCGCGCAGGAAACCGCGAACGTGGACGAGGTGGTCGTCACCGCTTCGCGCGTGGCGCGGTCGGGGTTCTCGGCGCCGACGCCTACGACTGTGATCGGCCAGGAACTGGTCCAGCAGCGCGGCGCCACCAACATCACTGACGTGATCAACGAGACCCCGGCCTTCCGGCCGAGCGCAACGGCCGCGGCGGCGGCCCGCGGCGGCTCGTCCAGCGGCGGCAGCTTCCTCGATCTGCGCGGCCTGAACGGCCAGGGCGCGACAACCGTCGCCCGAACTCTGGTGCTGGTGAACGGCCGACGCCATGTGCCCGCCAATCCGGGCGGCGTGGTCGACATCAACATGATCCCCTCCTCGCTGATCGAGCGCACCGAAGTCGTGACTGGCGGCGCCTCGGCGGCCTGGGGTTCGGACGCCGTATCCGGCGTGGTCAACCTGATCCTGAAGAACCGCCTGCAGGGGATCGAAGGCGCGGTGGGCTACGGCCAGTCCGCACAAGACGACTTCAAGGAATACAGCGTGAATCTCGCCGCGGGCACGGCCTTCGGGGGCGGCCGGGGCCATCTGATGGCCGGGATCGAGTATGTCGATAACAAGGGCATCGCCGACGCCAGCGTCTCGCGCGATTGGGGCCGTCAAAACCACGCCTTCCTCACCCTGAACAACCCCCGCCCCGCGGGCCTTCCCAGCCGGGTGTTGCTGCCCAACATCTTTGCATCCGACCGCCTGTCGCCGGGCGGGGTGATCTTCGGTGGACCGCTGGATAACATCGAATTCTGCGGCGGCCAGTGCACACGGACATTCACAACCGGAGCTTTCGTCGGCGGCAACCAGATGTCGGGCGGCGGCGCCAACAACTCCAATGTCGGCGTGACGCTCCTGGGCGGATCGAATCTGATCAACCCGATCAGGCGATTCTCGGGCCTCGCTCGAGCGGAATGGGAATTCAGCCCGGCTCTGACGGCCTTCGCCGAATACTCCCACGCCGAATCCAAGTTCCGTGGCTACACCGCCGAACGGCGCGATGACGCCAACCTGGTCGTCCAACGTGACAACGCCTTCCTGCCGGAATCGGTGCGGGCTCAGATGGTCACGCTCAACCTGCAGACCATCACCGTTGGCCGCGTCGCCAAGGATCCCGGCTACAGCAACTACCGCACGCGCACGGACCAGAAGGGCGACCGCTTCGCGGCGGGCTTCGAGGGCGCGGTGTTCGGCGACTGGAAGTGGGACGCCTACTATCAGTGGGGCCAGAACAACTTTGTCCAGCTCAACGACGGCACGCTGAACACCAACTACGCAGCCGCGATCGACGCGGTCCGCAATGCGGCCGGGGTAGTCGTTTGCCGGCCGGGCGCCGCCCTCAACGCCGCCGATGCAGGCTGCGTGCCGTTCAACATCTTCGGCCAGGGCTCCCCTTCGTCCGCCGCCATCGACTACGTCCAAGACACGATGATCAACGACGTGACCACCAAGCAGCAGGTCACGGCGTTCAACCTCTCCGGGGACATCTTCAACCTGCCCGCCGGTCCGGTCTCGGTCGCCGCCGGCGTCGAGTATCGCAAGGAAGAGGTCGTCGCCAAGGTCGACGACCGCAGCCTGGCGGGCCGCTGGGACCTCAACAATTACAAGCCGCTCAACGGCGCCTACGACACCAAGGAAATCTACGGCGAAGTGGTCGCGCCGCTCCTGCGCGACGTGACTCTGTTCAAGTCGCTGGAGATCAGCGGCGCGGCGCGCCGCACCGACTATTCCACCTCAGGCCCAGTGACGACCTGGAAGGTGGGCGGCACCTGGGAAGTCATCCCCGACATCAGGTTCCGCGTCACCAAATCCCGCGACATCCGCGCGCCCAACCTGCGCGAGCTGTTTTCGGGCGTTGTCCAGACCCGGGGCAATATCTCCAACCCCTTCCTCGGCGGCACTTTCCAACAGGACATCCTCACGTCGGGCAACGTGAATCTGAAGCCGGAACGCGCCGACACCTTCACGGCCGGCTTGGTGCTACAGCCGCGCTGGATTCCGGGCCTTCGGATGTCGGCCGACTACTTCGATATCAATATTACCGACGTCATCACCCAGCTGACGCCGCAGTTGATCGTCGATCGCTGCTTCGCGGGGGCGACCTCCTTCTGCGACGACATCACCTTCGCCAACGGGCGCAACATCGTTCAGGTGCGCAATAAGCAGCAGAACTTCGCCTCGCTGGACACCAGCGGCTGGGACTTCGAATTCTCCTACCGTGTTCCCAAGCCGATATTCGGCGGCGACTTGTCGCTGCGAGCCCTGGGCAGCTTCGTGGCCGACCTGACCACCACCGATGCGGGCGGGTCCATCGACCGCGCCAAGCAGACGGTGCCGGAATGGTCGTGGAACTTCTCGGCCAACTACGACATCGGTAAGTTCGGCTTCAATGTGCAGTCCCGCTACATCGGCCCGACCACGATCGACGTGACGCTGCGGGCGCCCGGCGATCCGGACTACAATCCGGCGAGCGCGAACAGCACCAGTGTGAACAGGCGTCCCGCCTTCGGCTATCTGAACCTCTCGGCTCAGTACCGTCTGATCGACGGGCCGGACCGGAAGCTCCAGATCTATGGCGTGATCAACAACGCCCTGGACCTCGATCCGCCACTGGGCTCGCCCGGCAACCAGACGGGGGCGAGCCTTTATGATTTCGTCGGGCGCGCGTACCGGGTCGGCGTTCGCTTCAACTACTAGGACGGCTAGGATTTGGGATGAACCCCATCGGCAAATCCGCCGTGATCGATCGTCGCGCCTCAGTGATCGTCGCCCTTGCGGCGGCGATCATCCTGGCTTTCGGACCGTCGGTCAGCCATGCGTCGGCCGCGGAGGGCGCGGCGGCTCCGCCGATCTGGACCGGCATCTGGATTCGCCAAGGCAGCTTCAACTTCGATTCTAACGTGGCGCCGGAGCAAAGCCCCAATCCTCCGTACCGCCCTGACTGGATGGCCCGATACAAGGCCGGCCTGGAACTCATGAAAAAAGGCCAAGCGCCTGCGGACCCAACGGCGGGCTGCGTTCCAGGCGGAATGCCGCGGATTATGAACATGGTTTATCCGATGGAGATCCTCCAGACGCCCGGACAGGTGACCATTATCGCCGAATGGATGAGCCAGGTTCGCCGCATCTACACCGACGGCCGCCAACCGCCGCGCATGCCCGACCCAACCTACAATGGTTATTCGGTCGGCCGGTGGGAGGGCCAAACCCTGATCGTCGACACAGTGGGCTTACGGGACGACACCGTGTTCGACCAGACTGGCGTTCGCCACTCAGCAAAAATGACGCTTCACGAACAGTTCCGTGAAGTCTCGCCCGGGGTGCTGGAACTATTGCTCACCGTGAACGATCCGGTGGCGTTCGAGAAGCCGTGGACCGTCAAGAAGACATTCAAACGGGCGGAAAAGGGCGAAGAGATGATGGAATACGTCTGCGAGGAGAACAACCGCAACCCGATCGATGCCAA
>CANJOB010000216.1 GCA_947475655.1 Caulobacterales bacterium
GAAGCTTTCGACCACGAAGATGTTGTGGGTCGGGCCCACCCCGCGCCAGAAGCCGGTCGGGACATGGCTCTCCTGCTGGACGTACTCGACCTTGATGTCGTTCCAGGCGTAGGGCGTTTCGGCCCCGTCGATGGCGTCGTCGTCCAGGCCCTTGAAGCCGTCGGGGAAGAAGCGCGCCATCACCGAAGAGGAGGTGATCTTGTGGCTCCAGGCCACAGGCTTGCCCGAGCCGTCCACGCCCGCGGCGATCCGGTCGTAATAATAGGGCCGGTAGAAGTCGTGCTGGATGTCCTCTTCGCGGCTCCAGACCAGCTTGACCGGATGGCCGGCGGCCTTGGACAGGATCACCGCCTGCTCGACCATGTCGCTCTCGATCTTGCGGCCGAAACCGCCGCCGATCAGGTGGTTGTGCACCACCACCTTGTCGACCGGCACGCCGGCCGCCTTGGCGGCGAACATTTGAGCCAGATCGGGGCCTTGGTGGCCGACCCACACCTCGACGCCCGCCGGGGTGACGCTGGCGGTGCAGTTGATCGGCTCCATCGGGGCGTGGGCCAGGAAGGGGGCCTGATAGACCGCCTCGAACGTCTTGGCCGCGCCGGCCATGGCCTTGACGGCGTCGCCCTTGCTGTGCGGGGCGTTGACGGCCTTGCCGGTCAGCGAGGCCTTGTCGAGCGCGGCGACGATGTCGGCCTGCTGGACCTTGGCGTTCGGGCCGAGGTCCCACTTCACCGCCAGGGCGGCGAGACCCTTCTTGGCGGCGCCGGTGTGGTCGGCGATCACTCCGACCGAGCTGTCGGAAATCTTCACCACCTTGGTCACGCCCTTGACCTTCAGGGCCGCGGCGTCGTCGTAGCCGGCGAGCTTGCCGCCGAAGACGGGGCACTGGGCGATGGCGGCCAGCTTCACGCCGGCCGGCAGGGCGTCGATGCCGAACTTCGCCCTTCCGTTGACCTTGCCGGGACCGTCCATCCGTTTCCGCGGTTTGCCGATCAGGGTGTAGTCGCCGGCCGACTTCAGCTCGGGCTTTTCCGGCGCCGCCATGGTCGCGGCGGCGTCGACCAGCGCGCCGTAGTCCATCTTGCGGCCGGTCGAGACGTGCAGCACCTGACAGCTCTTGGTGCTGCAGCTGGCGCTGTCCACGCCCCAGGCCTTGGCGGCGGCGGCGACCAGCATGACGCGGGCCGCGGCGCCGGCCTGGCGCAGGGGTTGGTAGGTGGTGCGGACCGAGGTCGAGCCGCCGGTGGTCTGGCCCATCGGGCCGGCCCCGTACTTGGCGCCCGCGGGGGCGAACTCGACGCGGACCTGAGCGATGTCGACCGAGAGCTCCTCGGCCACCATCACCGGCAGGGCGGTGTTAACCCCCTGCCCCATCTCCGACTTGGGGAGGACCACCGTGACCATGCCGTCGCGGCCGACCTTCACCCAGACGTTCGGCTGGAAGAAGGCCGCCTTGGCGCCCTGGGCCATCGCGGGAGCCGCGCCGACCATCAGGCCGCCGCCGATGGCCGCGCCCGCCTGCAGCACCCAGCGCCGGCTTGGCTTGTTCAAACTATCTTGAGACCGGTTCGAGAGGTTCATTTCGCCGTCAGCCATGATCGCCTCCCCTAAGCCTGAGCCGCTTTGTGGATCGCGGCGCGGATCCGCGTGTAGGTGCCGCAGCGGCAGACGTTGCCGCTCATGGCGGTGTCGATCTGCTCGTCCGTGGGCTTGGGCGTCTTCGACAGCAACGCCGCCGCCGACATGATCTGGCCGGACTGGCAGTAGCCGCACTGGACCACGTCCAGGTCGAGCCAGGCCTTCTGCACCCGCGCCCCGACCGGGGTGGCGCCGACGGCCTCGATGGTGGTGACCTTCTTGGCCCCCAGGCTGGAGACCGGGGTGATGCAGGAGCGGACCGCGTTGCCGTCGACCTGAACGGTGCAGGCGCCGCACTGGGCGATGCCGCAGCCGAACTTGGTGCCGGTCATCTGCAGCACGTCGCGCAGGACCCAGAGAAGCGGCGTGTCGGCGTCGACGTCGACTGTGCGCGCCTTGCCGTTGACGGAGATGGTGTAGGCCAAGGGGGCGACTCCCGAAGTGGGTTTGTTGGTTGCCGCCAGTATGGGGTTTTCGGCGAATTTCGGATAGATCACGGTCGGATATAATTGGAACAGTAATGGATACACTACCCGAGTGGCCGGCCTACGGCCTGGCGGCCGACGTGAGGCCGGTGCTGGCGCAAGCCATGGCGGCGGGTGAGCACGTGGCGCTGGCGACCCTGTTCGCCGCGACCGGCGGCGCGCCCCGGCCTCCGGGCGCCCAGATGCTGATCGGGCTGAACCGTCTGTCCGGCTTCCTCTCCGGCGGCTGCGTCGAGGGCGACGTGGCGGCTCACGGGCGCGAGGTCATCGACACTGGCCAGCCGGTCCGGCTGATCTACGGCGAGGGCAGCCCCTACCCTGACATCCGCCTGCTCTGCGGCGCCCGCATCGACATCCTGGTCGAGCGCGTCATGCCGGGCGACCCGGCGGCCGAGCGCCTGATTGAGCTGACCGCCGCCCGCCAACCCGCCCTTTGGGTGACCGACGGCCGCGCTCGGGCCTGCCTCTCGCCAGGCGAGACGGCGCCGTCGATGCAGGACGCGGTCACCCGCCTCTACGCTCCCGTGCCCCGGCTGGCCGTGGTCGGCTCCGACCCCACCGCCCTAGCCATCGCCGAACTGGCCTCGCGGATGGAGTTCGAGACCACACTGATCCGCCCCAAGGGTCCGCCCGTGGGCCCCGCCTTGGCCGGGGTCGCCTATATGCGTCAGGACGCCGACGTCGCCCTGCGCGCCATCGGGCTCGACCGCTGGACCTATGTGGCGGTCGCCACCCACGACCTCCTGACCGACGAAACCGCCCTGGCCTACGCGCTGCCGTCACAAGCGGCCTATGTCGGGGTGTTGGGCGCGCGGCGGCGCATCCCCGAGCGGCTGGCGCGGCTGAAGGCGCTGGGCGTGCCGGAGGCGGCCCTCGACCGGATGAAGGCCCCCATCGGCCTCGACCTCGGCGGCAAGGCCCCGTTCGAGATCGCCGTGGCGGTCATGGCCGAGATCGTGGCGGACTGGTCGGCCCGCCAGGACCACTAGGCGTAAGCCCGGCTCAGGAACCAGTAGAGGCCCAGACCGGCCAGATAGGCGCCGGCCAGGTCGGTGACGATCACCCGCGGCAAGGCCAGCTTCAGCTTCACCAGCACGGCGGCGATCGCCACCAGGCTCAGCACCAGGGTCACCTGGGCCGCCTCGACCCCCAGGTTGAAGCCGACCAGAAGCGGGGCCAGCCGGTCGGGCGGAATCTGCTGCTCCAGCAGTCCGGCCGCGAAACCGAAGCCATGGATCAGGCCGAACACCACCGTCACGATCATTCTCAGCCGCCCGGCGTCGCTGAGACGGCCGGACATCATCAGATAGCTGGCCGTGAACACGCCCGCGCCGAGCGTCAGGAGCCACGGCAGGCCGCCGAAGCCCACCAGCTTCAGCACCGCCATGCCGATCATCAGCCCGCCGAGCCCCAGGGCCACCACCGCGGGCTTGTGGGTCTGGACGGCGATGTTCTCGGCGCCGATCAGGGCGATGGTGAGAGCCACCAGGGCGTCGATGTATTCGGCTTGGGGCCGCAGGAGGCCGGTTATGGCCAGGGCCAGGGTCGCGCTGTGGCCGATCGTGAAGCCGGTGACCACGAACAGCAGGTCCTTGGTCCGGCGCGAGATC
>CANJOB010000217.1 GCA_947475655.1 Caulobacterales bacterium
GCGCAGCACCCGGCCCATGCGGTACGTCTCACGGCTACCGACCTTCGCGGCGGTCAGTTCGAAGTCGAGGTTGCTGAGCGCGTCCATGGTGGTCAGGCGAGGGCGGTCCGCTGGGCAAACGCCGTCTTTGTTCGGGGTAAAGAGCCACGCTGCTGTCGGCTCCGCCCAGACGTCCATTTCCGTGAAGTTCTGGTGTTCACTGGTCGCCAACTCTTCGGCCTTACGCCACAGCACACCGTCGGCGCTCCAGCGCTCTCTAGCCTCGGCCCACAGCTGGTCACGGTCGGCGACCAGGGTCTCTACGTCGATGGTGTCGAGCACCGCGACCGGCAGCCAGCGCCGCTCCCCCGTGGGGTCGCCTAGGAACTCGTTGTCGTTGCTGGTGCCGATCATGATGCAGCGCCGGGGGAACGCGGTTTCGAATTCCTGGTACTTTGGGACCCACCGCTCATGGGTCGTTGATATCCAGGCCTTGATGGCCTCGCCCTCCCGGCTCTTGAGGCCGCGCAGTTCGGCCAACTCGATGACCATCTTGCCGCGCAGCTTGCGCGACAGGTCGGCGTCCCGGTCGCTCAGAGAGGCCTCGGCGAAGAACATGGGGTCCGGCGCGATTGCCGCCACAGCCGTCGACTTTCGCGCGCCTTGCTTGCCCACAAGCACGATCACCATGTCGGCCTTACATCCGGGGTCCAAGATGCGGGCCGCAGCTGACGTCCATAGGTAGTTTCCCACGGCGGCGGCGTAGGATGTGTCGGCGGCCTTGAAGTATCGGACAAGAGACTGCTCGGTGCGAGGGATACCGTCCCAGGGCGGTATTGAGTTCAGCCAGTCGATGGCCGTGTCGACTTTCTGGTCGGCGAGCACCTTCACGATGGCGTCGCGCATCATCTCCCTGGGGACCGGCTTGAAACCCAGGTTCGCCAAGGCGATGCGCAGCGACACCCCATCGGCGTCGGTCAGGGGTCGCCATGTGTCGGAACCCGGCTCGGCGATCATCCCCTCGGCGCGGAACGTATCGAACCGCAGCGCGTAGCCTGTGAGCCCGGGGGTCTTGAGGGCCAAGACGACGTTCTCCAGGCAGGCGCGGATGTTCCCATGCATGTCCTTCTTGAAGTTCCCCCGCAGCTGTCCGGTCAGCGGGCTGTTGTCTGCGGCGTACTTGCGCACCGCGCCTTCGAACATGACGGCCAGCTCTTGTTCAGTCTGTTCGAGGCCGAAGCCGGGCTGTTGGACCTGCGGCGCCAGGGCCAGAACCGCGTCCCTGTCGGCGCCGCTCTTGGCCATGCGGGCGGTGAGGGTCAGCATGGCGTTGTGCCATTGCCCGGGCTCTTGCGCTCCGGCTATGAGCTCGGCCTGGTTGAGGCGCGATCCGGTGTCTGTAAGCGCGGCGAGCGGGTCGGCCTGGATGGTGTTTGGAGCCGGCTCCAAGGCCGGCGCCGGCGCCGCGCGCGAGAGCTTCCGCTTGATCTCGTCGAAGGCGTAGTCGTGGTTGAGCATGTCGGTCACCACTCGATGAGTTTTGTGAGTTCGGTCTTGCGGCCCGGCTTCATCGGCCAGGCAACCGATCCAGCGAGACGCATCAGGCGGTCGGGGTTGATCACCAGTTTGTCCCCGCCCAGCCGCGCGGCGATGCCCGCCAGCAGGTGCCGCGCCTCCTGCAAATCGGTCTGTGGCTCGTCGAGCCGCCACCAGATTTGGGCTCGTTGGTAGGGGTATTCCCCAGTCTGCACCGCCAGCGACGGCTGGAGGCCGACGCCCACTAGGAACTTCCTGGCCCTGTCCACGGAGCCCTCATCATCTAGGTCAGCCCAGACCGCCGGTACTGCGGCGATGTCGGCTGCGCCGGTGCGGGTGTTGCGGCGGGTGGTGGCCTTGCGGATGCCGGGGCCGACGTAGACGTTGACACCGGGCGCGGCGTTGAGCTCGGCGGCCTCCGCGGCGAATTCCAGGTGGTCGCCGATGTCGAAGTGCCTAGCCTTGTTCAAGGGATGCGGCGCGGCTGCAGTCGTATAGCCGAGCTCTATGAGGCCTGTGGCCGAGGCCGGCAGGCTGCCGAAGAGGTATTCGGCGTGCGCGAGCATGGTGTCGAAGTCGGGTGAAAGGAAGGTGACGTCAGTCATGGTCACCGCCCAATTTTTGAAAATGCGCAAAATTTCCGGGCACCCTATCGGGCGAGCACGTTGCCGCGGCGGCGCGGGGGTAGGGGGTGCCGGTGGCCGCGGCGATCTTTCCCGCTATCCAGACATCAACGGCAGCTTCGGGCCATGCCACGCGGTTCGCGGAGATGCGCACGGGCCGCGGAAACTCGCCGAGGGCGATGGCCGCGTACAACTTCGACCGCGACCAGGTCGTCCGAGTAACCACCTCGGGGAGCTTAAGGAGCCGCGCTGCTTCCGCTACCTTCAATACATCCGACATGGGCGTCTCCGATCCATACGGCACGCATGTCGTGCCTGTTGGACGGCAAACTGTCGGCCTTAGCGGCTCAGGTCGAAGGCGAACAATTCGCTTTTTTACCCGCCGGTTTGCGAATTATTCGCCCTGGCGATGAGCCCTACGGGCGGCCCCTAAGGCTTTTGCGCGCCAAGCCTTCCCGCTATCGCGGGCCATTACCTCCAGGGCTTCGTAGACCCTCGCGAGCTTGGCCTGAGGCCCGACACTGCGCCTAGCTTCCGACCAGACGTCCTCCCGGCAGACCCACCCCTTTTGATTTTCATTGTCCCGCACCAGCCAAGAAGGCTTTTCCGCGCAGAAGCAGGCTTGCATTTCGCGGCGGTCGAAACGGAGACCTGTCCAGAAGCGTCTGGATGAGGCGGGCGGTCGCATACAAGCGCACGCATCTTCCGCAAATTCGGTGGGACCGTCCTCAAACACTAGATCGGCCCACTCCTCAGCCGGGAAGGGAGCACGGGCCCCTTCACCACACAAAAAGCCGGTCGCGTGCACTTTGTCCGCCAAAAGCGTGAGCCGCAGCGTCTCGTCCGGCGCCGTGTCAAAAACCGGGGATTGCTCATCTGCTTCCTGGATCTCCAGAGAACGCCGAACGGTCCGGAGAGTGGCGCCGCTGGAGGAATTACCTAGGTGTTTGGTCCAGACCGCCAGCCGGGCCGCCACAGCCTGCAAGTCGCGCAGGCCTATCCAAAGGAGGCTCTCAGCTAGCCGCCACTTGTCTTGCCCCGCCAAATTCGTCGCTAGGCTTTTTGTTTCGGCGTCCTGGTCGGGCGCGCACTGATTGTCATCGTCCTCCATCGAAGGCGGCTCCTCGAACGGGGCGCCTGATAAGAGAGCCTTGTGATCGTTCGTCATGACTTGGCCTCTGGCCGAGGGATTAACCCGACTGCAAAGGCAAGTTGCCGCAAAGCGACGATGCCGACGACATGCATGATTGTTGGATAAATTTTAGGATAGGCAAAAACGGCCCTACCAATATCGCTTTAAAAACAACGACATAGTGGTAGAAATTGGCGCGCCGATGAGAATGAAGACGCGAACATCTATCTAATTGAAGTAATTATATAATTTTATAGGCCCGTGCAGTCCGTACACCTCAGGCGGCGACGACAACTTGGTCCACAACAATATCGTCAGCGTGAGCGCGAGCCTGCGCCATGTCGAAACTCGTCTGCATACGCATCAGCGTATCTGCCTTGACCCCAAAAGCTTTCTCGAACCGGATCGCCATGTCGGCCGAAAGGGCCGTGTGACC
>CANJOB010000218.1 GCA_947475655.1 Caulobacterales bacterium
AATTCGCGGACGACCGCCGCCTTCATGGTTTTCGCCATGTCCGTTTCTCCTTTTAAGCGGGGGGTCAGAATAGGCCGAGCGCGTGCTCGTCATAGGAGACGAGCAGATTCTTGGTCTGCTGATAATGATCGAGCATCATCCGGTGGTTTTCACGCCCGAAGCCCGATGCCTTGTATCCGCCGAAGGCGGCATGGGCGGGGTACTGATGATAGCAGTTGGTCCAGACCCGCCCGGCCTCGATCGCGCGGCCGAGCCGGTAGGCGGTGTTGCCGCTCCGGGTCCAGACGCCCGCGCCAAGACCGTAGGCGGTGTCGTTGGCAAGTGCGATCGCCTCCTCGACCGTCTTGAACGTGGTGACCGACAGGACGGGACCGAAGATCTCCTCCTGGAAGATGCGCATGTGGTTCTGACCCACGAACACGGTCGGCTGCACGAAATAGCCCTGGTCCAGCGCACCGCCCGGGAGCGCCCTGGCGCCACCGACCAGACACTGCGCGCCCTCGGCCTTGCCGATATCGATATAGCCCAGGATCTTGTGGAGCTGGTCCTCCGACGCCTGCGCGCCGACCTGGACCGAGGGGTCGAGCGGATCGCCCTGGCGGATCGCGGCGATGCGCGCCACGGCGCGCTCGATGAAGCGGTCGAAGATCGACTCATGGATCAGCGCGCGCGACGGGCAGGTGCAGACCTCGCCCTTGTTGAACGCGAACAAAGTAAAGCCTTCGAGCGCCTTGTCGAAGAAGGCATCGTCCTCGTCGAGCACGTCCGCCATGAAGATGTTGGGCGACTTGCCGCCAAGCTCCATCGTCTGGGGGATCAGATGGTCGGCAGCCGCGTGCATGATCTGCTTGCCGGTGACGGTCTCGCCGGTGAACGAGACCTTGGCGATGCGCGGATTGGCGGCGACCGCCTGGCCGACGGTCCGTCCCGGGCCGGTGACGACATTGAGCACGCCGGGCGGCAGGATGTCGGCGGTGAGCTCGGCGAACATCAGCAAGGTGAGCGGCGTCTGGGATGCGGGCTTGATGACGGTGCAGTTGCCCGCCGCCAGCGCCGGGGCGATCTTCCACGCCGCCATCAGCAGCGGGAAGTTCCACGGGATGATCTGGCCGACGACGCCGAGCGGCTCGCGGAAATGATAGGCGATGGTGTCCGCATCGATCGTCGAGATGCCGCCTTCCTCCGCCCGGATGCAGCCGGCGAAGTAGCGGAAATGGTCGATCGCAAGCGGCACGTCGGCAGCGCGGGTCTCGCGGATCGGCTTGCCGTTGTCGATCGTCTCGGCAAGCGCCAGCAGCTCCAGATTATCCTCGAGCCGGTCGGCGACGCGATTGAGAATCCTGGCGCGCTCGGCGGGCGCGATCCTTGCCCATTGATCCCTGGCGGCGTGCGCCGCATCGAGCGCGCGCTCGACATCTTCCGGCGTCGACAGCGCGAACTCGGCGATCTGGGCGCCATTGATCGGGCTCGTGTCCGCGAAATACTCGCCGCCCGCAGGAGCGCTCCAGCGGCCTCCGATGAAATTATCATAGCGGTGTCGGAAGGAGGCCGCCGCATTGATGGTCCCGATCGCCTTCTCGAACATAACCTGACTCCATCTCTATCGATAGCCTGACGGAGTAATCTCTTTGCCCGGGCGGCCTATAAGTAAGTTCCGCAGAAGGTAGTCTGGTGTCGCTGTCGCGGGCTTTGAGGGTCAAACACGCCGACGGAGCCGATTAGTATTCATCGACTCCCGAACCTATTCGCGCACGCCTGATCGGAATTATGCCGAGACAGGCGTTACTCGGCCGCTTCTTCTTTTGGCGAGGGCGGCGCTTGGCATTCCAATTCTGGCGTTACGCCCGGACGCGCTTTAGGCTCACCCAATCGCCTTTCTGAAGCGTCCCGTCCCTCACGCGGAAATGAGCGTAATGGTCGTCGAAAATCTGGTCGACTTCGACATGACCGACAAGGCGGCGGTGGCGCGGCGTTGCGTGATAGACGTCGAGTATCTGCCCGATGTGTGCGCCATCGGCTTTGCCCAGGCAGGCCACTGTGCCGCCCGCATCCATACGGACGATCTTGCCGCGCATGAACAAGCGATGGCCGATACCCTGTGCGAGGAGCGGCGTGCTGCCAAAGAGCAGAAAGCCAACGGCAGCACCGACGCCAAGATGTTTTCGCATCACTGTTTCCTCTGTCACGTCAGACGCTCGGACCCGGCTTTGAAGGCCGGGAGCACGGGGCGACGCTGGGCATCGTCAAAGAACTGGCCCGCCGCGGGGGCGGCGGCGGGCCCTCAGCCCCGGGGGGGGGGGGGTTTATCGGGGCTGGAAACGTCACATGTCGCTCATCGGCTTGTCGGCCATGGGCTTGTCGGCCATGGGTTTGGCGGTCTTCTTCTTCGCGGCCGGCTTGGCCTTCTTCATCGGCATCTTGCAGCAGCCACTCTTCGCCTTACCGGCCATGCCCGAGCCGTTCGATGCAGGCGACCCGCCGGACATGCCGGCCATCCCCGACATGCCCTGTTGATCCTGCTGGGCCGGTTTCCCCTGCTGCTTCTGCGCGCCGGCCTGATGATCCTTCATCATCTGATCGTGCATCTGCTGCCCGCCATGATCCATGCCCTGCTGGTGGGCATGGGCCGGCGCAGTCTGCGCGGGCGCGGGCGTCGACTGGGCGAGAGCGGTGCCGGCGGCGAAGGTTAGCGTCACGAAGAGGCTGATGGTCGCCGCGCGAAATGTCGTCTGTCGCATTGAGGGTCTCCGAGTGTTCGTCCTGTTGCCCGATCGACGTTCCGATCCCGGCAATTCCAAAGCTTCAATGCTGCTAGCGAGACGCAGTCTGTATACGTAACTTACGAATCCGCTTTTGATCGCGACAAGCATGCGCGGGATCGTGCGGGGTGGACCATGGTCCAAGGTCAAGCCAATTCATGATCCCGCTTGATGGCGGCCGGCAGCGAAGTGCAAAAACCAATTGGCCCGCCGTGGGAGAACGGCGGGCCAAAGCTGCGGTTGAACCAGGCCACGGTCGTTGGCCACCCCGCCTCGTGGTCGGAGCTGGCTTAATTGCAGGGTCAGCAACCGCCCCGCGACCTATGCAACATGCGGGAGGCTCCGTCCTGGGTCCCCATCTCCCGCGTAGCGATCCGATGGTCCTGCATCATCTCACCGGGCATCCGCACTTCGCGGTGTCGCATGCCTTGCATCTGGGCCGTGTCGGACCGAGCCGGCGCCGGCTTCGCCTTGAGCGTCTGTTCAAGGTCGGGCATGCCCGGCGGCATCCCATCGGCGAGAACTGGCCCGGCGCCGACGGCAAGGACGCCAAAGGCTGCGAGCGAAGCGATAATCGCTGCTTTCTTGCGCAAATATGATTCCTTCAAGTCTGAGTTTCAGTGCGACCGGACACATGCCCGGTCGATTCTCGCTCCCCAGGGAGCTTGCCGTTGAGATGGTATCGGCCTGGAGGTGGCAGTATACGTAATTTGCGAAGCTGGCGGTCAGCCTGCAATGTCAGCTTTAGTTCGGCTACTAGCAAAAGCTGGGCGCGGATGACCGACGACGGCGGCCATCAAAGCCTCCGCCTAGCCCGAGCACTGGAAAGCGACGCCGCCTGCTGCAGTGGCGAACAGCGAAACGTAAATCGCACGCCGCTTTTGCTTCGGCGCGATCGTGGCAAGGCCCACCGCCGAACCAGCCACTCGGACTG
>CANJOB010000219.1 GCA_947475655.1 Caulobacterales bacterium
ATGTTGCGGCGGATTCCTGCTCGGCGGCGGCTTTGGCTGGAACTACCGCCACTGGGGCATCGGCGCCAAGCAGGTGCTGGCCGTCGAGGTTGTCACCGCCGACGGCGACCTGATCCGCGCCGACGAAACCCAGAACCAGGACTACTACTGGGCCGTGCGCGGCGCCGGCCCCGGCTTCTTCGCCGTGGTGGTCCGCTACCTGCTCGGGCCGGTGCGCCAGCGGCCCAGCCACCTGCGCGCCAACGGCTACACATTCGCCGCCGACGACATCGAACCGTTTCTGCTGTGGGCCTACGAGATATTCCCCAAGCTGCCGACCTGGGTGGAGTTCGTCGGCTCCACCACCGGCTACGGCCCCGACGGCGACTGGGCCGATCCGGTCCGCTTCAGCATCACCGGCCTGGCCTTCGCCAACAGCGAGGAAGAGGCGGCGCAGGTCGCGGCCATCTTCGACGCCTGCCCGGTCAAGCACCTGGCCATCTCGCGCCGCGACAACGTGCCGACGACCCTCGAGGAACGCTACGCCGGGGGCACCGCTGCCGACCCGGAGGGATTCCGCTTCTCCGCCGACAACATCTATTCCGATGCTAGCGCGGCGCAGATCGCGCCGCTGCTGCGCGCGACCATCGCCTCCATGCCAACCCCGCGCAGCCACGTGTTCTGGCAAATCCAGGGTCCGCGCCCCGACTTCAGCGGAATGGCCTTCTCCGGCTGGGGGGAGACGTTCATCGCCGCCTATCCGCTGTGGACCGATCCGGAGAAGGACGCCGAGATGCGCGCCTGGCCGGTGCGCGAAATGCGCAAGCTGGAGTCCATCGCCAACGGCGAGGCGCAGATGAGCGACGAGAACATGTCCCAGCATCCGCAGCACTACCTGTCGCCCGAGAACATGGCGCGGCTGGAAGCGTTGCGAGCCAAGCACGATCCCGACCGATTGTTCGTTTCTTACTTGCGTCCCGACGAAGTGCCGCAAGTCTGATAAATCCCGGCGCCCCGCGCCATCTTGAATTCTATGTTGAGGAGACTCCCATGGCGAAATGGCTCAAGCGCGGCGCGGACGCCGCGGCGGTGGCGGAGACTGATCGCAAGGTGCGCGACACGGTGGAGGGCATCCTTGCCGACATCGCCGCCCGCGGCGACGCGGCGGTGCGCGAGCTGTCGGTCCGCTTCGACAAGTGGGACCGCGATTCCTATCGGCTCAGCGAGGCCGAGATAGAAGGCTGCCTGGCCCAGCTGACCAAGCAGGACCTGATCGACATCCGCTTCGCGCAGACGCAGGTGCGCAACTTCGCCCAGCATCAGCGCGACGCCCTGCTCGACATCGAGGTCGAGACCCTCCCCGGCATCATCCTGGGCCACAAGAACGTGCCCGTGAACGCCGCCGGCTGCTACGTACCCGGCGGCAAGTATCCGCTGCTCGCCTCGGCGCACATGTCGGTGATCACCGCCAAGGTGGCGGGGGTGAAGCGCGTCATCACCTGCGCCCCGCCGTTCCAAGGCAAGCTGGCCGCCGCCATCATCGCCGCCCAGCACCTGGCGGGCGCCGACGAAATCTACGCCCTGGGCGGGGTCCAGGCGATCGGCGCCATGGCCATCGGCACCGAGACCATCAAGCCGGTCGATATCCTAGTCGGCCCCGGCAACGCCTATGTGGCCGAGGCCAAGCGCCAGCTGTATGGCCGCGTCGGCATCGACCTGTTCGCCGGCCCGACCGAAACCCTGGTGATCGCCGACGAGACCGTCGATGGCGAACTGTGCGCCACCGACCTGCTGGGCCAGGCCGAGCACGGCCCCGACAGCCCGGCTGTGCTGCTGACCACCTCTGAGAAGCTGGCCCGCGACACCATGGCCGAGGTCGAGCGCCTGCTGCAGATTCTCCCTACCGCCGAGATCGCCCGCCAGGCTTGGGAGAAGTACGGCGAGGTCATCGTGGCCGAGTCCGACGACGAGATGATCGCCATCGCCGACGACATCGCCTCCGAGCACGTGCAGGTGATGACCCGCGACCCCGACTACTTCCTCAAGAACATGACCAACTACGGCGCCCTGTTCCTGGGCCCGCGCACCAACGTCTCGTTCGGCGACAAGGTGATCGGCACCAACCACACCCTGCCGACCAAGAAGGCGGCGCGCTATACCGGCGGCCTGTGGGTCGGCAAGTTCCTCAAGACCTGCAGCTATCAGAAGGTGATGACCGACGAAGCCTCGGCCATGATCGGCGAGTACTGCTCGCGCCTCTGCGCCCTGGAGGGCTTCGCCGGCCACGGTGAACAGGCCAACATCCGCGTGCGCCGCTACGGCGGCCGTAACGTGCCCTACGGCGGCGCCGCGCAGCCCTTGGTTCCGGCGTAAGCATGGAGCCCCTGCCCCGCCTGCCCTCGATGCGCCTGGATGGCCGACGCGCCCTGGTCACGGGCGCGGGTCGGGGCATCGGCCGCGCCATCGCCGCCGGCCTGGCCGAGGCCGGGGCCCACGTCACCCTAGCCGCCCGTTCGCGGGACGAGATCGAGGCGGCGGCGGCGGCGATCCGCGAGCGCGGCGGCTCGGCCGAGCCCCTGGTGTTGGATGTGGCCGACGTCGAAGGCGTGCGGGCGGCCCTGGCCGTGAGGCCCGCTGACCACATCCTGGTCAACAACGCGGGGACCAACCGTCCCAAGCCCTTCGTCGAGGTGACGCCGGAAGACTATGACGCCGTGCTGGACCTCAACCTGCGCGCCGCCTTCTTCACCGCCCAGGCCGTGGCGCGCCGGATGATCGAGGAGGGGGTGAAGGGATCGATCATCCACATGTCCTCGCAGATGGGTCATGTGGGCGGACCGCGCCGCTCGCTCTACTGCGCCTCGAAGTGGGGGCTGGAGGGCCTGTCGAAATCCATGGCGCTGGACCTGGCTCCGCACGGCATCCGCGTCAACACCATCGCCCCGACCTTCATCGAGACGCCGATGACCAAGCCGTTCTTCGAGGACAAGGCGTTCCTCGACAGCGTCCTGGCCAAGATCAAGCTCGGACGGATCGGCGCCGTGGAAGACCTGATGGGCGCTGTGGTGTTCCTCGCCTCCGACGCCTCGGCCCTGATGACCGGAAGCGCCATGGTCATCGACGGCGGCTGGACCGCCGACTAGGCGGCGAAGGGGTCGTGCTCTCCGCCCGGCGTTCCGATCTCGAACACGTTGATAGTCATGGAGATCAAGGCGTAGTAGCCGAGCACGCCGGTCAGATCGACCGCGCCGCGCTCGCCGAGCAGTTCCACCACCTTGTCATAGGCATCCTGCGAGACATGGCGGGTCTCCAGCAGCTCGCGGGCGAACCGGTACACCGCCGCCGGCCCTGTCAGACCAAAATTGGCTCAAGGCGCAACCTCCGCCTAGAATGGCGGCATGACCAAGCCGACCAACCCGTTTCGCTACTTCAACTCGTCGCCCGAAGTGATCCGCCTCGTGGTGATGATGTACGTGAAGTACCCGCTGTCGCTGCGAAACGTGGAAGACCTGCTGCACGAACGCGGCATCGACATCTGCCACGAGACGGTCCGGTTCTGGTGGAACCGGTTTGGCCCAATGTTCGCGGCTGAC
>CANJOB010000220.1 GCA_947475655.1 Caulobacterales bacterium
CCGGCGTAGTGGACGCGGAACTCCCCCACCGCCGGGTCGATCGGCGTCATCTCGGCGGCCTGGTCGGCGGGGATGTCGATGTCGTCCTTGGAGGCCAGGATGTAGAATTCGCCGGGATCCAGCAGCAGCTCGCCGCGCCGGGTCTCCAGCGGCTCCCAGTAGTCGCGCGGGTCGTGGCCGTCTTCCTTGTCCAGGTCGATCACCCCGGCGTTGCGGCGGCCGCGGAAGCCGACGAGGCCGCTGCTGAGGTCGACGCCGACGCTCTTGGTCAACAGCCTGGGGGGCTCGCCGCGCTTGAGGCGCAGCTGGTTCAGCCGGGTGCCGCAGCGGACCAGCACCGAGAAGGTCTGCGGCGCGATCTCCAGGTAGAGCGGGCCGGTGTAGCCGTCGGCCACGTCGTCGAAGGCCGCGCCGTTGTCGGTGAGCAGGCGGACGAAGACGTCCACACGCCCGGTCGAGCTCTTGGGGTTGCCCCGCGCCTGCACCCCCTTGGGCAGCTTGAGCCGCTCCTGCACCTCGGCGATGTAGACGCAGCCCCGCTCCAGCACCACGCCGGCGGTCAGGTCGATGGCGTGCATGGCCACGTCCGGCAGGCGGTCGCTCACCTTGCGGTGCAGCCCCGGCAGGAACGAGGCCCGCACCCGCCACGCCCGGCGGCCCAGGCGCAGGTCGAGGCTGGCCGGCTGCACCTGGTCGAGATCGAATGGCGTGAGGGAGGAGATGGCCCCTTGGGCGATCAAATCCTCGATCGATTGGCACGGCAGAATGCCCGGAGAGTCGGTCTGGCTCATTGGACCGGCATTACTCGCCGTCCGGGCGGCGAAAGGCAAGGGTTGACCCGGGGGCCTAGCTCGCCTTCAAGAGCGGCCAGACTGGAGTAGGGCTTATGGCCGAAGATCCGAACGATTGGGAAGACGCCACCAAGCTGATCCGCGGCGGCCTGAACCGCAGCGGCTTTGGCGAGACGTCCGAGCCGATCTACCTGACCCAGAGCTTCACCTATGAGAGCGCGGCGGCCTGCGACGCCCTGTTCGAGGCCGGCACGGGTTTCGTCTATTCGCGCTACGCCAACCCGACCACCAAGATGTTCGAGGACCGCCTGGCGCTGCTTGAAGGCGCCGAGACCTGCCGTTCGACCGCGTCGGGCATGGCGGCGATCCATACCGCCGTCAGCGGCCTCTTGAAGGCCGGGGACCACATCGTCGCCGGCAAGGCGCTGTTCGGCTCCTCGCGCTGGATCCTGGGCAACTGGGCTCCCCGCTACGGGGTCGAGGTCACCCTGGTCGACGGGCCGGACCTGAAACAGTGGGAAAACGCCTTCCGCCCCAACACCAAGGCGGTGCTGATCGAGAGCCCGGCCAACCCCCTGACCGAGGTGACGGACATCGCCGCCGTGTGCGCCCTGGCGCGAGCGGCCGGCGCCCTGTCGATCGTCGACAATGTCTTCGCCACCCCGCTGTTCCAGAAGCCCCTGCGGCTGGGCGCCGACGTGGTGGTCTATTCCGCCACCAAGCACATCGACGGCTCGGGCCGGGTGCTGGCCGGCGCCATCCTGGGCAGCCAGGCGATCATCGACGCCAATTACAGGGACCTGCTGCGCCACACCGGCCCGTCGCTGTCGCCGTTCAACGCCTGGGTCTGCCTCAAGGGCATGGAGACCCTGGAGCTGCGCGTGCGGGCCGAGAGCGACAGCGCCCACAAGCTGGCCGACCTGGCCGCCGCCCACCCCAAGGTGAAGCGGGCCTTCTATCCGATGCGCGCCGACCACCCGCAGCACGCAGTGGCGGTCAAGCAGATGACCGGCGGCGGCAGCGTCCTGGCCTTCGACGTCGGCTCGCGCGAGGCG
Source organism: Caulobacterales bacterium (assembly GCA_947475655.1). GTDB lineage: Bacteria > Pseudomonadota > Alphaproteobacteria > Caulobacterales > Caulobacteraceae > Caulobacter. Next base: position 1,847 of record CANJOB010000220.1, read on the forward strand.
GCCTGGCGGGTGCTGGACGCGCTGCAGATCATCGACATCTCCAACAACATCGGGGATTCGAAATCGCTGGCGGTGCACCCGGCCACCACCACCCACCGCTCCATGACCGCCGACCAACGGGCCGAGGTCGGCGTCACCGAGGGCTGCGTGCGGCTGTCGGTGGGGCTGGAAGGCCTGGCCGACCTGTCGCGCGACCTCTCCCGCGCACTGGACAGGGCCTGACCGGAGTGCGGCCCATCCGGCGCCGCCGCAGGGGCGAGACCGGAGGCGTCTATGAGGCGCGCACGGGCGACGTGCTGGTGCGCGTGGCCCCTAGCTACCTGCCCGAACAGTCGGATCCCGAGGAGAGCCGCTTCGTCTGGGCCTATGTGGTGGAGATCGAGAACCACGGCGACACGCCCCTGACCCTGGTGTCGCGCAAATGGGTCATCACCGACGCCCTCAACCGGGTCGAGACGGTGGAGGGAGCCGGCGTGGTCGGCGAACAGCCGCGCCTGGAGCCGCGCGAGGCCTTCCGCTACGCCTCGGGCTGCCCGCTCGGCACCTCGTCGGGGGCAATGCGCGGCAGCTACCAGATGACAGCCGACGACGGCCGCAGCTTCGACGTGGAAATCCCCGAGTTCAGCCTGCACCTGCCGGGCGCGACGCGGTCGTTGAACTGATCTAATCCGCTCATCCCCGCCTTCGCGGGGGGGAGCGGAGTTCTCACAGTCCCTTGAGCTGCTTGCCCAGTTCCATCAGCACCAGGGCGATGATCAGCATCCAGAAGGTGACCTTGTTCACCTTCACGCTCCAGCGGCGCAGGAAGAGCTGGGCCAGCAGGGCCAGGACCCCGAGCGCGGCGCCGGCGCCCAGCAGCATCTCCACCGGGCCGGTCCCGCCGGCATGCAGCATGGTCCACAGCCGCGCCCCCGCCCCGAGGGTGACGATGGCCGCCGCCCCCTGCGGCAGGAACAGCTTGCGCCCCTCCTCCGCCGGCTTGCGGCTGATCACCCAGGTGACCATCGCCCAGGCGATGGCGGCAGCGGCGTGGGCGACGGTCAGCAGGATCAGGGAAATCGGCATCGGGAGGTTCCTTGTTGGCCGCACCATGCTCCCTTCCCCCTCGATGGGGGAAGGGCCGGGGTTGGGGGTGTCCGCGCCGGTGCCTAAATTCACCCTCACCGCACCTTAGATCACCCTCACCCCCCTGCCCCTCTCCCATCGAGGGAGAGGGGAGCGCCTAGCCATCGGCCCGCTCGCACCCTATCTTCCGTTCATGCCCCGTTCCCCCGACTCCCCCGGCGTCCCCCAGGGCGTTTCCGACGTCACCGCGACCTTCGTGCATGACGCCACCTCCACCCTGCCCGCCGACTGGAAGCCGCACCGGCCGGAGCGCCCGGCCAAGGCCCTGGGCGGCAAGAAGTTCAAGCTGGTCTCCGACTACGAGGCCGCCGGCGACCAGCCGACCGCCATCGCCGAGCTGGTGGCCGGGATCAAGGAGCGCGAGCACGACCAGGTGCTGCTGGGCGTCACCGGCTCGGGCAAGACCTTCACCATGGCCAAGATCATCGAGGCCACCCAGCGCCCGGCCCTGATCCTGGCCCCGAACAAGACCCTGGCGGCGCAGCTCTACAGCGAGTTCAAGAGCTTCTTCCCCGACAACGCGGTCGAGTATTTCGTCAGCTACTACGACTACTACCAGCC
>CANJOB010000221.1 GCA_947475655.1 Caulobacterales bacterium
ATGGCGTAGGCCAGGGCCAGGGTGGAGCCCCAGGAGCCGCCGAACACGGTCCACTTCTCGACGCCCAGATGCTCGCGAAGGCGCTCGATGTCGTCGACCAGGCTCCAGGTGGTGTTGTCGTCCAACGAGGCGTTGGGGCGCGAGCGGCCGCAGCCGCGCTGGTCGAACAGCGCCATGCGCCAGCGCGCCGGGTCGAAGAACCGCCGCATGGTGGGGTTGATGGCGCCGCCGGGGCCGCCGTGCAGGATCACCACCGGCCGTCCGTCGGTCGCGCCGCATTCCTCGTAGTAGAGCTCGTGCTTGCCCCCGGTGGGCAGCCAGCCGAACGAGGTCGGGTCGATATCGGGGTAGAGGCTGCGCCGGTCTGCGGCGGAAGCGGGGGCGGTACCTGGCGAAGATCGGTCCATCGAGGACAAGCCTAGTCGGGTTGCTTGAGCGCGGCCAGGGCCAGCAGAGCCCACCCGGCCAGAAAGGCGACGCCGCCCAGCGGGGTGACCGCGCCCAGGATGCGCGGCGCCCCCAGCGCCATGGCGTAGAGCGAACCGCTGAACAGCACCGTCCCGACCAGGAAGGCGATGGCCGCCCGCGGCGCCGGCCGCGGCAGGATCGCCGCCAACAGCGCCGCCAGGGCGTGGACAAGCTGGTACTGGGCGCCGGTCTGTAGCCACCCCTTCGCGACCGGATCGGCGACGGCGTGCGCCCCGAAGGCGCCAAACGCGACGCCTAAGAATCCCAGCACGGCGGCGAGGGCGACGATGCGGCTGCGGGAGGTCATCGGGGGGCTCTTGATGGGACTCGGGCGGCCCGGCGCCGTCGCGTTGAAGATTCCCCTCAAAGCCGCTTTGCGCAATGACTAATCGCCGTTAGATTTCCACCCCTGCGCGAGGTTTGGGGCCCGCGCGCCTTTCACCAATTCGAGCCCCGCGCAGGAAGAGACCTAAGACGCGCATGAAGGCCAAGAAACATCAGCCTCTCGACTTTACGGCCGCGGCCGAAGGTCTGTCGAAGACGCCGCCGCCCATGCCTGGCGAGCCGGCGCCCGAGGCCGCGCCCGATCTCGACCTGTCCATCGACGAGGCCCCCGAGGCGGCCGAGCGCTCGCCGACCCCCGAGCTGGAGCCCCCGCCGCTGAGCCTGGGCGACGTCAAGCCGCTGGCCACCGTGCGGCAGGAAACCGTCAAGCACTCTAAAGCCGTGGCCCGCCGGCCCGAGGCCTTCGCCGAGGCCAAGCCCGCCGATGCCGGCAACGGCATGGCCGTCTACGCCGCCGCCACCCTGGTCGCCGCCCTTTGGGCCCTGGCGCCCATCGCCTACGCCATCGGCTACCGCCAGGGCGTCGCCCCGCTGCAGAACGACCCCTTCGCCATGGCCGTGTTCGCCCTGCTGGCGATCGGCCCGGCCGCCTTCGTCTTCATCGCCGCCTACATGATCCGCCAGGGCGCCCGCCTGTCGGCCGAGGCTCGCCGCACGCGCGAGATGGCGCAGCAGATGCTCAGCCCCGCCGCCCTGGCCGCCGCCGGCGCCGCCGACGCCGTGGCCGCCGTGCGCGAGCAGATCGAGCATGCCGCCCGTATGGCCTCCGACGCCCGCGAAGGCATGCTGACCCTGCGCGAGACCTTGGCGACCGAGACCGCCGCCCTGGCCCAAGCCGCCAGCGAATCCGCCCGCGTCACCGGCGAGATGAGTGGCAATGTCGGCCGCGAGCGCGAGGCCATGCAGGCCCTGTCGGCCGCCCTGGACGCTCAGTCCGCCGCCATCACCGACGCCATCGGCCGCCAGGCGCGGATGGTGGCCGAGGCCTCGGACCTGGCCGAGACCCAGCTGCGCGAGGCGGAAGCCGCCCTGACCGCCCGCGCCGCCGACCTGACCGCAGCTGCCGTGGGCGCCAGCGACGCCACCCGCAACGGCGCCGAGGACATCGCCCGCCAGGCCGCGCGCCTGGAGACCGCCGGGTCCGGTGTCTCCGAACAGCTGCGCGTGGTCGACGAGAGCCTGGCCCAGCAGCGCGTCGCCCTGACCGGGGTCGCCGACTCCCTGCGCGCCGACCAGGAGGACTTCGCCGCCCTGGCCGAAAGCCGCACCGCCCAGATGGCCGACCTGGTCGCCCAGGCCCGCACCGGCGCCGAGGACCTAGGCGACGCTGTCGTCCAGGGCGCGGAATCCCTGCGCGGCCTGATCGCCACCGCCGCCGACCGGTTCCGCGAACTGTCTCAGGAGGCCGGCGCCGAGGGCGAGACGCTCAGCACGGCCGCCGCCAAGTCGTTCGAAACCATGCGGACCGCCGCCGCCGACCAGCGCGGCGAACTGGAACAGGAACTGAAAGCCGCCATCGACGCCCTGGCCGCGGCCGCCGACCAGGCGCGCGAGGCTGCCCAGGGCCAGGTCGACGTGGCCAGGTCGCGCGTCGACCAGCTCAACGAGGCCGCCTTCGCCGCCGGACAGCGGGCCGACAACGTGTTCGACGCGCGCATGAACGAGGCGCGCGAGCTGATCGAGCAGTCGGCGATGATGGCCGAACAGGCCGGCGCCCGCTCGGCAGAACGGCTGGACGAGGGCGTCGCCGCCGCCCGCGCCGCCGTCAACGAGGTTGAACGCATGCTGACCGACGTGGGCAAGCGCGCCGGAAGCCTGAAGGGCGAGGCCCAGGCCCACGCCAAGGCGGTGCGCGAGGTGGTCGAGCACGGCATGAACGAACTGCTAGCCTCCGCCAAGCGCGCGGCCGAGGAGACCCAGGCCATCGACGCCGCCTTCCAGGAGCGAGTGAAGCGCAACTACGACATGCTGAGCGAGGCCGTCAGCCTGATGGGCGTCGCCCCGCCGCCGGCCCGCGTGCCCGCGCCCGGTCCTCAGGCGCGTCCTGCTGCCGCGGCTCCCGCGCCTGAGCCGCCGCCGGCCGCGAAGGAGGAGGGAGGCCGCCAGCGCCTGCGCCTCACGCCGACGACCTCGGACGAGGATTTCCGCAACGTGTTCGAACCGGAGCCGCCTGCTGATCCCGTCCACGACCCGGTCGACGCGCCGCTGACCGTGCCCATGGGCGAGGGGCCGTCCTGGACCTGGAAGGACCTGCTCGGCGGCCTCAACCGCGTGCCGTCGCAGGGCGCGCCCTCGCCGATCACCGGCCGCGCGCCGGAACCGGCGCAAGGCGAGGAACTGCCCGACGGGCGCCACCTGGCCGCCGAGATCGCCCAGATGGGGATCGACGCCGCCGCCCTGCTGCCGCGCGCCCGCATCGACGAGATTTCCGCCGCCGTGCAGACCGGCGACGCCGATGGCGCGCGGGAAGTGGTCAAGCGCCTGGCGCCCGCCGCCATCCGCCGGCTGGTGCGGCGGCTGTTCTCGGACAAGGCCCTGCGCGTCGAGGCCGAACGTTTCCTGGCCCGCTACGGCGCCCTGATGCAGGAAGCCTCCGCCCAGGACCGCCAGGGCTTCCTGGTCGCCTCCCTGCTCAGTTCGGAAAGCGGACGCGCCTATCTGCTGCTGGATGCGGCGGCGGGGGATATAAGCTAGAGCATGTCGGGC
>CANJOB010000222.1 GCA_947475655.1 Caulobacterales bacterium
ACGCAGACGGGCCATGGGGGGTGAACGGTCCAGGGTAGGGATCGGGGCGCCGTTATATCGGGGTTGCGACGATCTGCCCACCGCTTGCGGCATAATCTCGGATGGATCACAAAATCGTCTGTTCCGCGGAATATGCTCATGGTTCAGTTTGTTAGCCCTTCGACCGATAATATGTCGCTCCCAGGGAGAGTCTTGATGCGTATTCTGCAGGTATTGGCCGCGGTAGCGGCGATGGCGATAGGGCTGACGTCGATGGATGGTGCCGCCTCGGCGCAGGGGGCTGCGGGCGTCGTCAAAGAACGCGTGGATTTAATGAAGGGATTCTTCCCGAAATACCTGCGGGACTTTTCGGCGGTGGCCCGTGGTGAGAGCACGGACATTTCCGGCATTCCGGCCAAGGCGGAAGCGGCTGCCGCTGAATTTCGCCGGATTCCAGTTGTGTTCCCAGCTGGATCGGGGCGTGACGCCTTCCCGGATTCGCGGGCGACGCCCGACGTTTGGGCCAAGCGGGCGGACTTCGAAGCTGCTGCAGTCAAATTGGCCACAGAAACGGAAAAGCTTGGCGAGATCGCCAAAGCGGGGAATCTTGATGCCGTGAAGGCTCAGGTTGCCAGCGTTGGCCAAGCCTGCGGCGGCTGCCACGGCGGGCCTGCGCGTTCGGGCGGTCCATTCCGCTTCGAAGCGCCCCAGTAAACCTGTCATGAGGGCGTTGCGTTCCGTTGCTGTCGCAATTAGCGCAACGCTCTTTCTTTCCGTACCGGTCAACGCGCAGGCGCCGTCGGTCGAGCGGGGCAAGTATGTATTTGATGCCGGCGGCTGCCTCGGCTGCCATACCGACGAAAAAGCCGGTGCCGCCCCGCTTTCGGGCGGTCCGCCATTGGTGACGCCGTTTGGCACCTTTTTCGCGCCCAATATTACTCCTGATCCCGAACACGGTATTGGCCGCTGGAGCGCGGACCAGTTTCTGACGGCGTTGAAGGACGGCGTGAGCCCGAGCGGAAAGCATTATTTCCCCGTCTTTCCTTACACCGCCTACACCAAGGCCTCGCGTGAGGATCTGCTGGACCTTTGGGCCTATTTGAAGACAGTGCCTCCATCCGCTCGGCCGGATCGACCGCACGACGTCGATTTCCCTGTCTCCATCCGACTGTCGGTGCTGCCGTGGAAGTGGTTGAACTTCACCAAGGGCGAGTGGCAACCGGATACGAGGCATGATGCGGCGTGGAACCGCGGGGCTTATCTCGTCGAGGCGTTGTTGCACTGTGGAGAGTGTCACACGCCGCGCAACACAATGGGGGGGCTCGACCGCTCGCGATGGATGGCCGGCGCTCGATTTGGAACAGGGCACCTTGCGCCAAACTTGACCCCCCATGCCAAGGGTCTGAAGGCGTGGTCGGCCAAGGACATCGCGATTGCTCTGGAAATCGGCGAGACGCCGGACGGCGAGTATCTGGGAAATGAAATGGCGGAAGTCGTGCGTGACAGCACAAGCCACCTCACAAGGGCAGATCGAGACGCGATTTCACAGTACCTTGTGTCCCTGCCGCCCTTGGAATGACGGGCGGCGCTATCAGCCGCGAGTCAATTAATCTAACAACTTAGATTATATATTTATACAATTGATATTATTTAGTTATTTTATTTCTGCGCTTGGTGACGTCGCGCCGCTTCTGCGCCGGTTTTCGCTGGTCCTAGGCCTCCTCATCGTTCAGTCCGCTTTCGCCTCGAGCACTTTTGCAACAGGCACCCCCGAGCGGGGCCGCCTGGTCGCCAACGCGGCCGGCTGCGTGTCCTGCCACACCGACTATGAGAAGCAGGGCGCGGCCTATGCCGGCGGCCGGGTGATGAAGACGCCCTTCGGCACGATCTATGCGCCCAACATCACCCCGGACAAGGAGACAGGCATCGGCACCTGGACCGATGCCCAGTTCGTCCGCGCGCTGCGCGAAGGGGTGAATGAGCACGGCGGGCACCTGTTCCCGGTGTTCCCCTTCACGTCCTACACCCGGATGACCGAGGCCGACATGCTCGACCTCAAGGCCTTTCTGTTCACGCAAGCAGCGGTGGCGCAGCGGCGGCCGCGCACCGACATGCCGTTTCCCATCCGCTGGCGGCCCCTGCAATTCGGCTGGAAACTCCTGTTCTTCAAGGAAGGCGAGGAGAAGCCCGATCCGGCCCAGTCGGCGGAATGGAACCGCGGTGCCTACCTGACCCGCGCGCTCGCCCATTGCGCGGAATGTCATTCACCCCGCAACCGGCTGGGGGCGTTGCAGGAAGACAAGGGCATGATCGGCACACCGGACGGGCCCGACGGGGCGCTGGTGCCCAACATCACCCCGGATAAGACCACCGGCATCGGTGAATGGAGCATCGACGATCTCGTCACTCTCCTGCAGACCGGGATGAAGCCGGATTTCGACAACGTGCAGGGCACAATGGCCGAACTGATCGACCACGGGCTCAAGGACCTGCCGGCGGCCGATCTGCGCGCCATTGCGGTCTATGTCCTGGCGCAGCCGCCTGTGGAAAACCGCGTTCGCCGCCGACCCGTGGAGTAGACAGCCCGAAACGCTGCAGAATTCCGCTCTTCCAGTGTTATAACGGGGGCGGCGATACGCCCTTTAGCGTGCTGGACTCGTGCAAAAATTTCTTCTTCCCGCGATTGTTGTCGCGGCCCTGATCGGGCTGGTGATCGTGTTCCTGCCGGAACCCGATCCCCGGCCGCTGCCCGCCCCCGCGCCGGACCAGGCGGCGGCCCCACAGGCGGCTGCTCCCGCGACGCCTGGCCAGCCCGCCGCCCCGGGCGTGATCGCACCTTCGAACGTGCCGTCCTTTGACGTCGTCCGTATCACCCGCGACGGCAACGCCGTCATGGCGGGCCGGGCCGAACCGGGGGCGGACGTGACGGTGCTCGACCAGGGCAAGGAGCTTGGTACCGTCAAGGCCGACCAGCGCGGCGAATGGGTGCTGGTCCCGACCGAGCCGCTGCCTGCCGGCGCTCGCGAACTCACACTGCGCGCCGAAGGCCAGTCCGGCAGCAATGAATCGAAGCAGGTCGTCGTCGTCGCGGTGCCCGACCGGGAACAGACCGCGCCACCCAGCGTGCCGCTTGCCGTGCTCACGCCGCGCGAAGGCGGCGGGCCGAGCCGGGTGCTGCAGGGGCCGGGCGTGACCACCCTGGGGCCGTCCTCCGGTCCCGTTGTCGATATCGTCGACTATGACGAAAAGGGCAACCTGGTCTTTTCGGGCCGTGCGGCGCCGAACGCCGAACTGCGCCTCTATTCCGACGGCACCTTCCTGGGGGCTGCCCGCAGTGACGGCGAGGGCCGCTGGTCGATGAGTCCGAGCGTCAATGTGGCGCCGGGCGAACACGAGTTGCGCGTCGATCAGTTGGGCGAGGGCAGCAAGGTAATCGCCCGCATCGCCATGCCCTTCTCACGCACCGAATCCGCCAAGCTCGACCTGACACCGGGCCGGGTGATCGTGCAGCCGGGCAACAGC
>CANJOB010000223.1 GCA_947475655.1 Caulobacterales bacterium
GCCTTGATCGCGCCGTAGGGCGTCATGGCGAGCTGAATCTGGCGGTCGCGCACCGCGGCGGGCGCGGGAGTCTGCGAGGCGCCCACCGGCGGTGTGTCGCCGGCGACCATGCCGACTTCGTCCCAGGCGCCGGCGCCGGCGACCACCTTCACGGTGCGTCCGGCGGCGGTGGTTTCATCCACCCGCATGCCGCCCTCGGGATAGCTGATCTCGACGTAGTAGTTGCTGAGCGGAATCGCGGTCCATGCGCCGGCCTTGGCCGGGACATAGGCTGTGCCGGCGCCCTTGTAGCGCAGGCGCACGAACATATCGTCCTCTTGCAGGCCGCGCAGCATGCCGAGCCCGCGGGCCGAGGTATAGACCATCCGCTTGGGCGTGTTGGCGTTGACGTTGCGCTCGACCCAGTCGGACGCTCCCTTGAACCGGCCCGCGCCTTCCCCCTGCGCCGCGGCGGCATGGGGCAAGGCCAGGCCCGCCGACAAGGCGGCCACGGCGGCGAAAATCGAGATATTCTTCAAGCGCATCTTTATCCCCCACGTGGAGATCGGCCCGATCTCCCTCCGCGCCGCTTAGGCGGCTGTATGTGACCGTTCTTGCAAAAAAGGCGCGGACATCCTTGGACATTGAGGTCCACGCCGATGCCGACGTTACGGCCTATCGTGCGTTCTCCACAACGATTTCTGGAGACCGTCCTCGGCTTGGCGGAAGGGACCGTTACTCACTCGGCGGCAGCTGATCGCCGTCGTATTCGATGCAGCCCAGCGGCTCCTGCAGCATCGCCGCCTTGTCGACGCGCAGGGTGATCGTCGGGCGCACCCACGGCTCGACGAACGTCGGGTCGTCCACGGTCACGTCGTAGGTCATGACGTCGCCGTCGCGGCGATAGCGTTCGATGATCTTGGCCTCGGCGTCGACGACCCAACCGCTCAGGCCGTACCAGACCTGGCCGTCGCCCGGGAAGTCGACGGTCTCGACGACCAGGGTGTCGCCTTCCCAGCGGCCGACCGAGGCCCCGTTGGGACGCAAACCTTCATACTGGTCGTGGGTGCGCAGGGGGCGGCCGTCGATGGGAACTTCGCGGAACCATGGGATCGCCATGCCGGGGGTGTAAAGGGTAGTGAACTTGTTGGGCAGCAGGAAGGATTCCTGCGGCGGGCCCAGGCGCACCAGGCCCTGGTTCTTACAGCCATACTGCGGGTCGGCCGGACGGCGGTAGGCATTCTCTTCCAGGGTGCGGACCTGTTCCCATAGCTCCGGCTTGTAGAACGGCATGTCCGGGTCGAACTTGCGGATGTATTCGGCATCCACTTCTTCGTAGTGATAGTTGCCTTCGCGAACCTGGGAGGTGTTGTTGGCCCCGCCTTCTTCCGTCAGGGCGACGCGGTTGACGAACGCGCGGCCGATGCCGCCGGCGCCGCCACCTTCTTCGCCACCACCCCCGCCGCCGCGGCGCCAGATGCCGTTAAGGTCGGGCTTGCCCCAGGCGGTGCGCGGCGTGGCGGCCGAGACCGGGCCGGTCGCATAGGGCGCGCTCTTGGCTTGCGGCGAAAACCGCACATAGGGATTGGTGCACCAGCAGGTGTCGACCTTCACGTCGAGCAGGATCCGGTCGCCCAGTTTCTGCACGATGTGCGCGGGGAAGTAGAGGAAACTGAACGGCTCGTCGCTGAGCGGGCTGATCGGCTCGTAGTCCTTGTATTCGGAATATTCGGCCACCAGGACGGTGCGGCCGATCACAGGATGAGTAATGGGAAGCTCGACCCGCACCGGGCGGCGCACCTTGTCCAGGGTGACCTTCATCGTCGAGCCCGCGTAGGGGAAGGTCAGGACATAGATGCCCTTGCCGGCCATGCTGACCTTGACCCTGTCGATGTTGGCGTGGGCCGCCTTGAGCGCGCCGTAGGGCGTGATGGCCAGTTGCTGCTGGCGCTCGCTCAGGGCGCCGGGAACGGGCGTCCGCGACGTGCCCGCCGGCGGACCGTCGCCGGCGGCAACACCGACTTCGTCCCAGGCCTGATCGCCGGCGACCACCTTAACGGTGCGTCCGGCGGCGGTGGTTTCATCCACCCTCATGCCGCGCTCGGGATAGTTGATCTCGACGTAGTATCTGCTTAGCGGAACCGCGGTCCATGCGCCCGTCCGGGAGGGCCGGTAGGCCGTGCCGGCGCCCCGGTAGCGCAGGCGCACGAACAGATCCTGCTCCTTAACCCCCCGCAGCAGGCCGACTGAGCGGGCCGCGGTGTAGACGATCCGCTTGGGGGTGTTGGCGTTGATGTTGCGTTCGACCCAGCCGTCGATCACGGGATTTGATTCCGGGCCGGAGGGCGCCTCCTGCGCGGCGGCGGTCATGGCCAAGCCCGCCGAGAAAACGGCCGCGGCGGCGAGAATCGAGATTTTCTTCACGCGCATCTTATCCCTCATCTGGAGATCGGCCCGATCTCCCTCCGCGCCGCTTAGGCGGCATCATGTTTTTGTTGGCTAAAGCCCGTCAGCGCTTCTGCGCCTTGATATTCATGACGTCGTAGCCGCCCTCGAAATCGGCCGCCCGCTTTTCATGCGCCATGGTGGTGTTGATCTCGAGCGTCGATCCGTTGATGCGGTACAGCCCCTCCCAGGTCTCGCCCTTCAGCGGCGGCAGGAAGATGTCGGCCTCGTGGTGCAGGTCGATCTTGCCGGTCTTGGCGTCAGCCTTGACCGTTCCGCCCCATTTCGAACGCCCGCCAGTGCGCTCGACGGTGAACTTGTCGCCTGTGAAGGTGACGACCGCGCCGATGATCTCAGGGTTCGGCTCCATTTCCTTTTCGGACGCATTCACCACCCAGGCGCCCTGGAGGCGGGGATCGGTTCCTGTCGGCGCGGCGCCCTGGGCCAGGGCGATGGAGGCGAAGGCCGCCGCTGTCATCGCGGCGGTCGCCAGAAATCCCAGGTGAGTTTTAGTCGCAGTTTTCCGCATCATGCGCTCCTCCCGAAGAGCAGGTTTCCCGAATTTTGGATTCGGGTTCTTATTGATTTTCAAGCTCGGCGGCGCCCGGACCGACGCCGCGACAACCGGATCCTAGTTCGGGTCTTCGGTGCTCTTGTTGAAGACCTTGCCGTCGGCGGTGATCAGCTGGGTCAGGTAGCCGCTCGGCGTGCCGTTGCGCGCGCGGTAGCCCTTGACCTCATAGATGTTGCCGACCTTGAGGACTTCTTTGTCCAGACCGACCTTGCGCATGCCTTGGATGCCGTGGGATTCGATGTTCCAGGTGACTTGCTTGCCGCCTTCCATGACCACCACGCGCAGGTAGGAGTGCGGGTTGATCCACTCGATCTTCGACAGGGTGCCTTTGACGGCGAAGGGCCGGTCATAATCGAACTGGGCCGAAACGGAGTGGTGGGCGATCGCCGGGCCGAAGGCCAGGCCGCCGAGCAGAACCGCGCCCAATGCAAGTGGAGCAATTTTTGTCCGGGTCATCTCA
>CANJOB010000224.1 GCA_947475655.1 Caulobacterales bacterium
GTGACCTTCGACACCGGCGGCATCTCCATCAAGCCGGCCGACGGCATGGAGGACATGAAGTGGGACATGGGCGGCGCGGGCGCCGTCGCGGGACTGATGTGCGCCCTGGCCGGGCGCAAGGCCAAGGCCAATGTGGTCGGCATCCTGGGGTTGGTCGAGAACATGCCGGACGGCAACGCCCAACGACCGGGCGACATCGTCACCTCCATGAGCGGCCAGACCATTGAGGTCATCAACACCGACGCCGAAGGCCGCCTCGTCCTGGCCGACGCCCTCTGGTACTGCCAGGACCGCTTCAAGCCGAAGTTCATGGTCGACCTGGCCACCCTGACCGGCGCGATCATCATCGCCCTGGGTAAGGACTACGCTGGTTTATTCAGCAACAACGATATCTTGGCTCAAAATCTTGAAGCCGCCGGCAAGACCGAGAATGAGCCCCTGTGGCGCCTGCCGCTACCCGCCGCCTACGAGCGCCAGTTCGACAGCGCCGCGGCCGACATGAAAAACGTCGGCGGCCGGGCGGGCGGTTCGATCACCGCCGCCCTGATCCTGCAGAAGTTCGTCGCCGGCCTGCCCTGGGCGCACCTGGACATCGCCGGCGTCGCCTGGCGCTCGCCCTCGCACACACCCACCGTGCCGGACGGCGCCTCCGGTTTCGGCGTGCGGCTGCTGAACCGCTTGGTCGCCGACGCCTATGAGGACTAGGCTCCACTGATGAGCGGCGCGCCCTGCGAGGTCTGGTTCTACCACCTGGAACGCACGGGCGTGGACCGGGCCTTGCCCATGCTGCTGGAAAAGACCCTGGCGCGCGGCTGGCGCGCCCTGGTCCGCACCAGCGACCCCGACAATGTCGCCGCCCTGGATGAGGGGCTGTGGACCTATGCTGACGACAGTTTCCTGCCGCACGCGGCCGACAGCGACCCCCTGGCGCCGCGCCAGCCGATCCTGATCAGCGGCGCGGTCGAGCCGCCCGCCAACGAGGCCCAAGCCCTGTTCCTGGTCGACGGGGCCGAAGCCGGCGACCTCGCCGGCTTCGAGCGCTGCGTGCTGTTGTTCGACGGCGGCGACGAGACCCAGCTCAGCGGCGCCCGCGCCCGTTGGGCCCGTTTCAAGGCCGAGGGCCACCCCGTCTCATACTGGAAACATTCGCCGGACGGCGCCTGGGGGAAACAGGCATGAGGCTGCGTCTCGCCCTGGCCGGCGCGGTCTTGCTTCTGGCCGCCTGCGCCGCGCCGCCGCCGCCGCCGGAGTCGCCGCAGATCGTCGGCCTGCGCCCGGTGGTGATCAATCCCGAGCCTCTCGACATCCCGCCGATCCCCGAGCCGGTGCGCGATTCCTGCGGCGCCTGGGAGCTGCAGTCCCTGATCGGCAAGCCGCGCAGCCAGATTCCCGCCCCGGTCTATCCAGACCGCCGTCGCGTCGCCTGCACCACCTGCCCGGTGACCCAGGATTTCCGCCCCGACCGCCTCAACATCTTCTTCGACGCCGAGACGGGGATCGTGAAGGACCTGACCTGCGGGTGAGTGTCGGAATCGCCGCCGCCCGCACGTCCTAAGACCAGCGGCTGGCATCGCCGCCAGAGGAGAGACCCATGAAACGCCTGTTCACGGCCTGCGCCGTCCTGACCCTGGCGGCCTGTTCCCCGCCGCCCGCCGCGCCGGTGCAAGACGCGGCCAAGCCCGCCGCGGCGCCGGCCTCTACCGCCCCCGCCGGCGCCTATACGGTGGATCACAGCCACGCCAGCGTGGTCTTCGAGGTCAACCACCTGGGCTTCTCACACTACACGGCGGGGTTCGACAAACTGGACGGCAAGCTGGCCTTCGACCCGGCCAATCCCGCAGCCATGACGGTGGAGGCGACCATCGATGTGGCATCCTTGGACGTGAACACCCCGCCGGCCGGTTTCCTCGACGAGCTGCTGGGGACGATGTTCTTCGACGCCAAGCAATTCCCGACCATCACCTTCAAGTCGACCAAGGTCGAACCCACCGGCCCGGCCACCGCCAAGGTCACCGGCGACCTGACCCTGCACGGCGTGACCAAGCCGGTCACGCTGGACGCCACTTTCAACGGCGGCTGGTCGGCCAACGCCTATGACGGCAATCGCGTGGGCTTCTCGGCCAAGGGCGTGCTGAAGCGCTCGGACTTCGGCATGGGCGTCGGCCTGCCGGCGCCGGGCACCACCATGGGCGTGTTCGACGACGTCGACGTGGCCATCGAGGCGGAGTTCAGCAACGGCGAAAAGACGGCGGGTTAGGCTTCCTGCGCCTCGCTCAAGGCTTCCGCCGCCGCCATCCATTCGGCTTCCGCCTTGTCCAGCCGCGCCTGGCCCTTGGCGCGCTTGCCGCTCAGTTCGTCGAATTTGGCGCGGTTTCTGGCATAGAGGGTCGGGTCGCCCAGCTGGTCGTCGATCAGCTGCAGGGCCTCGATGGCGCGGTTCATGTCGATCTCGGCCGCCTCCAGCTTGCGCTTCAGCGGCGCCGTCGGCGGCTTGGGCCGCGGCGGCGGGGCCTGGATGACGAGGGCTTCTGATCGGGCCGGCTCGTCCTTGATCTGGCTCGGCGCGCGGGCGGCGACGCGGGCGCGGTCGAGCACCAGCTTGGCGTAGTCGTCCATGTCGCCCGTGAAGGGCTTCACCGAGCCGTCGGCGGCCAGCCACAGGCGGTCGGCCACCAGCTCCATCAGGGAGCGGTCGTGGGTGATCAGGATCACCGCCCCCTCGTAGTCGTTCAGGGCGTCGAGCAGAGCGCGGCGGCTGTCGATGTCGAGGTGGTTGGTCGGTTCGTCGAGGATCAGCATATGCGGCGCTTCCATCGCCACCAGGTTCAGCAGCAGCCGGGCCCGCTCGCCGCCGGACAGGTTGGCGACGGTGGTTTCCTGCTTGTCGAAGCCGAGGCCGAACTGGGCCAGCTTGGACCGGCGTGAGGATTCGGAGGCTTCCGGCATGGCGCGGCGGATGATCTCCAGCGGGGTGTCGCTGGGGTCCAGGGCCTCGATCTGGTGCTGGTGAAACCAGCCGACCTTCATCTTGCGGTCGCGGTGCAGCTCGCCGTGCATGATCGGCAGGGCGCCGGCGATCATCTTGGCGAAGGTCGACTTGCCGGCCCCGTTGACGCCGAGCAGGCCGATGCGGTCGTCGATGTCCATGCGCAGGTTGAGGTTCTTCAGGATCGCCTTGCCGTCGTAGCCGACACTCGCCCCCTCCAGCCGGATCAGCGGCGGCGCCAGCGGGCGCGGCGGCGAGGGCAGGGAGAAGGGGGCGACGCGGTCGGCCACCACGGCGCTGATCGGCGCCAGCTTGGCCAGGCGCTTCATCCGGCTCTGGGCCTGGGCGGCCTTGGAGGCCTTGGCGCGGAAGCGGTCGACGAAGGCCTGCA
>CANJOB010000225.1 GCA_947475655.1 Caulobacterales bacterium
AGGCGTGGCATCGACCGAACCGTATTTCAGCACGTCCAGGGCGCGGTTGAGCTGGAAGTCCTTCTTCTCGTCGAAGGCCACCGGAGGCGCTTCGGCCGGCTCGTGCTGGCCGACCCGCTCTCGGCCTTCCTCGGCGTTGAGCGCGTTTTTGAAGCTGGCTTCGCTGAACCAGGCCTTGTTGGCGATGTCCTGGGCCTGCTGGCGGGTGGCCGCCACTTCCAGGTCCGGGGTGATGCCGGTCTTCTGGATCGAGCGGCCCGACGGGGTGTAGTAGCGCGCCGTGGTCAGTTTCAGGGCGCCGTCGGCGCCGCCGCGCAGCGGCACCACCGTCTGCACCGAACCCTTGCCGAAGCTGGTCAGGCCGACCACCGAGGCCCGCTTGCGGTCCTGCAGGGCGCCGGCGACGATCTCGGCCGCGCTGGCCGAACCGGAATTGATCAGCACCACCACCGGCAGGCCGTTGGTGACGTCGCCCGCGCGGGCGTTGAAGCGCTCGATGTCGCGGGCGCCGCGGCCGCGCTGGCTGACCACCTCGCCGCCGTCCAGGAAGATGTCGGCCACGCCCACGGCCTGGTCGAGCAGGCCGCCGGGATTGTTGCGCAGGTCGAACACCAGGCCCTTCATGGCCGGGTTCTTGGCCTGCAGCCCCTTGATGGCGGCGGTCAGCTCGTCGGTGGCCTTCTCGTTGAAGCCGGCCAGGCGGACGTAGCCGAAGTCGCCTTCCATCCGCGCGATGGCGGACTTGGGCTTGATCACCTCGCGCACAAGCTTGACGTCGAACGGGTCGGACTTCTCGCGGGCGATGGTCAGGGCGACGCTCTCGCCGGCCGGGCCGCGCATCTGCTTGACCGCGTCGGTCACCGACAGGCCCAGCACGCTCTCGCCGTCGACGCTGGTGATATAGTCGCCGGCCTTGATCCCGGCCTTGTCGGCGGGGCTGTCGTCCATCGGCGAGATGACCTTGATCACCCCGTCCTCGCTGGTGATCTCGATCCCCAGCCCGCCGTATTCGCCGCGGGTCTGGTCCTGCATGTCGTCGTAGCCGTCGGGCGACAGGTAGCCGGAGTGCGGGTCGAGCGAGGTCAGCATGCCGTCCAGGGCCGCCTCGATCAGCTTGTGATCGTCGACCGGGGTCACGTACTGGCGCTCGACCGTGTCGAGCACATTGCCGAACAGCTCGAGCTGCTTGTAGGTCGAGCGGGTCGGGGCCGCCACCGTCTCCTGGCTGACATAAGCCATGGCGCCCGCGCCGAGCACGAAGGCCGAAACACCGATCATCAGATACTTACGCATGCGCCCTCAGGGTCCGAATGGCGGAAATTTTGAAAGATTTGACCGCAGGCTGCGGCCCTATTGAGGCGAAATTCCAAGCGGGGCCCCAGTCATCCAGCGCGCCGGATCGACCGGCGCTCCGTTCTCCCGAACCTCGATATAGAGTTTCGCCGATGATCTTGCTCCATTGGGCAGGCGACCAACAGGGGCGCCCGCCGCGACCGATTGTCCGTTCTGGATCGTAACCTGATCAAGCCCACCCAGGACCAAATGGTAGGCGCCCCTGATCTTTAAGATCAAGACAATGCCCCATCCGGGCACCTGACCGACGAATTGAGCCGTTCCTGCCGCAGGACTGACCACCGGATCGCCCTTTTTTGCGGCGATCGTCAAACCTTGGGCTCTGCCGCCGCCGGGCAGGGGGTCGCCGAAGCGGCGCATGGCCCGCCCCGAGGTCGGCCAGGCGAGTCGCAGAGTCGCGCCGCCGCCCTCGCTCAAGGCCCCCAGGCCGTCGTCGCCGAAGGGCGCGGGGCCGCGTTCCTCCAGCGCCTGCGCGATCATGTCGCTGCGCTCGGCCAGTTCGCTCTGGCTGTTGAACAGGGCGGCGTTGGCCGCCGCGGCCTGGCGCCGCAGCACGGCCACCTGCTCAAGCTGGGCCGACAGGGCCTGGGCCCGGCTGGTCATCTCAGGGGTGAGGGCGCGGGCCAGGACCGCGCCGCGCACCGCGTCGCGCGCCCGCGCCGGCGACACCAGCAGTGCCGGCGGCGGCTGGCGGCGGAACAGGGCCAGGGCGCCCAGGAGCTTGGAAAGCTCGCCGCGTCGGCGGGCCAGGTCGGCGGTGAGGGCCGCTTCCTGCCGGCTCAGGGTTTCCAGCCGTTCGCGCTGGGACTGCGCCTCCAGCCCGCCGCGGGCCTGTGCCACGGCCAGGCTGTCGATGCGCTGGTCGTGACGGGATTGCGGGATAGCCGCCGTCCCGGATCCAAGCGTCAGCAGGGCGGCAAGGATCAGGGAAACGGGGCGCAGGCGGTCAGTCACGGTGATAGGGCGAGCCTGAAAGGATGGTGGCGGCGCGGTAGATCTGTTCGGCCATCATCGCCCGGACCAAAGCGTGCGGCCAGGTCTGCACGCCAAGGCCCAGCTTCTCGTCGCCTTCCAGGGTCGGGTCGAGCCCGTCGGCGCCGCCGATCACGAACACCAGCCGGCGCACGCCGTCGTCGCGCAGGCGCGCGATCCGCTCTGCCAGGGCGCGGGAAGGGCGCTGCGTTCCGCGCTCGTCGCACAGGATCACATGAGAGTCGGCGAAGTGAGGCTTCAAAACCTCGGCCTCGGCCGGCTTGCCCGGTTTGCGCGCCTCGACCTCGATCAGTTCGACGGGGCCGAGGCTCAAGGCCCGGCTGGCCAGGGTGGCGCGCTTGAGGTAGTCGAGGGCCAGCAGGGCTTCGGGCGCCTGGCCCAGCCGTCCGACCGCGAGCAGGACGATCTTCAAGAAACCGTCCGCGCTTTAAGGGTCAGTGGGCGGTCTGTTGCGGGATGGTGTGCCGCGAGGGCGAATCCACTGACCAGATCTTCTCGATATTGTAGAAGGCCCTAACCTCCGGCCGGAAGATGTGGATCACTAGGTCGCCGGCGTCGATCAGCACCCAGTCACAATGCGGCAGGCCCTCGACCTTGGCGCGGCCGTAACCGGCCTCCTTGAGGGCGCGCAGCAGGTGGTCGGCCAGGGCGCCGACGTGACGGTGCGAGCGGCCCGACGCCACGATCAGGCTGTCGGCGAAGGCGCTCTTATCCTTGAGGTCGATGAAGACGATATCTTCGGCCTTATCGTCATCCAGGCGGCCCAGAACTAGTTGGTCCAGAGGCCGGGCGGAAAGGTCTTGTGCGCTAGGCACGGCGTCGCTGCTCAGCGAACTGCTCCGTAATAATGGTTACTGGAAGGCAACTTTATCACAAATAGCCGACGGTTGCAGACCTCTAAGCGTGTTCCGGCAAGAGGCCTTCGTTTTTCAGATAAAAAGCGCGGCACGACACTACCTTTCGCCCTGTCGGCGCTGGCGTTCGCGCAT
>CANJOB010000226.1 GCA_947475655.1 Caulobacterales bacterium
CTGGTCTCCGAGGCCAATCACCGCATCGCCAACAGCCTGGCGGCGATCGCCGGCATCGTGCGGCTGGAAGCCAGCGATCCCCAGCGGGTGCAGCACCTGCGCAGCCCGGCCGAGGTGCGCAACTTCCTGGCGGAGATAGGGCTGCGGATCGAGAACGCGGCGCAGCTGCACCGGCTGCTGGCCGAATCCGACCACGGGTCCGAAGTCGACCTCTCCGACTTCCTGCTGAAGATCGCCGGCCTGATCCTGGCTTCGAACGCCTGGTCCGGCCGCGTGACCCTGGACCATGACCTGACCGCCGGCTGCGCCGTGCCGTCCAACCAAGCCCTGGCTATCGGTTTGATCGTCGCCGAGCTGATGACCAATTCGCTGAAATACGCCCACCCGGCGGGAGTCGGCGGCAAGATCAGCCTGACCTGCGCCCCGGCGCACGGCGGCGCGGCGATCACGGTGGCGGACGACGGCGTCGGCCTGCCGGAGGGCTTCGATACCGAAGCCGCCGCCAGCCTGGGCTTCCGCCTGATGCGGGCGCTGTCGCGGCAGCTCAAGGCGAAGATGGCCTTCGACCATGATGAATTGGGCCTGACTGTGCGGCTGACGACCGGCTCCGCTCGCTAGCGACCGCGCCACGGGGCTGTGGCACAATCCGCCTGTGCCCACCGTGACCGATCCCGCTGAAGCCGCCGCCGTCCTCGCCGCCGAGGGCTTCTCCGGCTGGGCTCCCGTGCCCGGACGGGCGGCCATCCTCAAGACCTACCGCTTCGCCGATTTCGACCGCGCCTTCGCTTTCATGACCGCCGTGGCGGCGACGGCGGGAGTGATGGACCACCATCCCGAATGGTCGAACGCCTATTCCAGGGTCGAGGTGCTGCTGACCACCCACTCGGCCGGCGGGGTCACGGAAAAGGACCTGGCCCTGGCGCGGGCCATGGAGTCGGCGGCTGTGCAGGCCTAGAGACAAAGTTCAGAGCCTGTCCGGGCGGCGAACCGCTCACACTTCGCCTGACAGGCTCTAGGCCGGGCGGCGCGGGCGGGTCTTGATCTCGGGGACGGCGGCCGGCTTGGCCGGGGGCGGCGGCTGGATCACCGCGCGGCGCGCGCGCACTTTGGGCGCTTCCCCGCCGGCCAGGAACTGTTCCAGCGTGCCCAGGCGGGCGCCGCAGGAGCCGCAGCGCACCGGCTCGTCCGGCTGCGCGGCGTCCAGGTCGACCACCGCGCCGCAGGGTTTGCACTTCCAAACCTCCCGCGCCTCGACCGGCGGATGCGGGTGCAGGCCCTCCAGTGCGGCGGGAACCACGCCGCTCTTGAGGCTCAGGGTCTTGCGGGGTCGGGGCGTCTCGTCCATCGGCGCTCCTCATACGCCAAGCCCGTGTGGGCGGCCAGACTTGACAACCAACCGGCGCTGTTCGATCCGGGAGATCGCCGCCGGGCGCTGTTGCTTCGGTTGCAAGGACGGCGTCGCCATTGGGGGGTGATGTGCTCGAGACCCTGACCGATATCGGCGCCTGGCTGAACAGCACGGACCTGCACTTCTGGGCGCGCGACACCCTGCGCGGCAACAACTGGGTCAGCCCGCTGATCCAATCGATCCACATCGTCAGCGTCGCCGCCGTGATCGGGGCCATTGGCGTGATCGACCTGCGCATCCTCGGCCTGGCGGCCAGGAGTCAGGCCCCGTCGGAAATGGCCAGCCGCCTGCTGCCCTGGCTGTGGACGGCCCTGGTGCTGCTGGCGTTGACCGGCTTCATGCTGATTCTCAACCGGCCGCCGCGTTACCTCGACAACGCCGCCTTCCTCGCCAAGATGCTGATGCTGGCCACCGCCGTGATCCTGACCCTGCTCCTTAGCCGCGGCCTGCGCCGCGGCGACGACTACTGGTTCGCCACCCCGGCGCGGCTGGCGGCCGGCCGGACCCTCGCGGGGGCCTCGGTGGCCCTGTGGGTCGGGGTGATCCTGGCCGGCCGATGGATCGCCTATGTTTGAGGAAGGCGCATGACCCTGTACCCGGCGCTGGAGCGGCTGTTCAGCCGCATCGAGGAGTGGCCCCTGTCGCTCGCCGTCGGCGAGGGCAAGCTGTTCCCGACCTTCGAGTCGCTGCACGTGCTGGGCGTGGCTGTGCTGCTGGGCACTCTGTTCATGGTCGATCTGCGGCTGCTCGGCGTGGCGGCCAAACGCTACAGCGTGCGCACCCTGTCGGACGAACTGACTCCTTGGACCTTCGGCGGGTTCACCCTCGCCATTGTCACCGGCCTGCTGCTGGTGATCGTTCACCCGACCTTCTACGCGGTGAACGCCGGCTTCCTGGCCAAGATGGCGCTGCTTTTTCTGGCCATGGCCAACATGCTGGTCTTCCACGCCGGAGTATGGCGCACGGTGGACGTCTGGGGCGCGCCCGGCGCCGTTCCGCCCCGGGCCGCCAAGCTGGCCGGCGGGCTGTCGCTGCTGTTCTGGATCGGCGTTATCGCCATGGGCCGCTGGATCGCCTTCTTCTTTTAGGAGGGGCTTCTTTTAGACCGGCTCCGCTTGAAGCGCGGCCGGCCGATAGCCATCTAAGTCCGGCTCGTTCCCGCCGGGGCCGCCTTTCGGGCCGTCGGGGACGAACGAAGTCGCTTCACCTCTCAAGGGCTTCGCCATGACGACACGCACCCTGCTGCTCGACAGCCCGTTCCTGCTCGGCTTCGAGCACACCCAGCGCCTGATCGAACGCGCCGCGCGCGGGGCGGGCGACGCCTACCCGCCCTACAATGTCGAGGCCCGGGACGACGGCTCCCTTCGCATCACCCTGGCCGTGGCCGGCTTCTCCGCCGACCAGCTGGAGGTGCAGGTTGAGGACCGCCAGCTGACCATCGCCGGCCGCCGCGACGGCGAGGCCGGGGAGAGCGCCTTCCTGCACCGGGGCATCGCCGCGCGCGGGTTCCAGCGCGCCTTCGTCCTGGCCGACGGCATGAAGGTCGCCTCGGCGACCCTGGAGCACGGCCTGCTGCATGTCGATGTGAACCGTCCCGACCCGGCGGCCCAGCCGGTCAGAATCCCCATCAAAACGGCGGGTTAAGTGCGCCTTCGCCGTTTTCGTTCCCCGCGCGCCGCTTCCGGGCGCGGGTTTTTGGCAAACATCCCGGCGGGTGAACCGGCCCGCTCGCGATGCGTTGCAAAGTACAGGAGGTGGTCGAAATGAGGTCGTGTCCCATCGCGTGGTGTAACTGGGCGGGTGTGATAACCACGCTCTCCGGCGAGGCCGGGGTTGATCAGCCTGCCGGGATGGACAGGCTGACGAGGGGATCATCGCTCAAGGGGGCGA
>CANJOB010000227.1 GCA_947475655.1 Caulobacterales bacterium
CGTCCTGATGGAGCACGTCAGTAAGGACGGCTCGTCCAAACTGGTCAAGCAATGCACACTGCCGCTCACAGGCCAAGCCTGTGTCGATGTGGTCATCACGGATCTGGCGCGGTTCAATCTGGACCGGCACGGCGGCGGACTAAAGCTGACCGACATCGCCGATAGCGTGAGCCTCGACGAGATCAGGGCCAAGACAGACGCTGACTTCTCCGTTTAATCCTCGGCAAACAACTTTCAGGCACCCAAGATGAAAGCTCTCATTAGTGACCAGATCGGTCCGCCTTCCACTCTGCGGTACGGCGATCTGCCGGAGCCCTTGGCGGGGCCAGGCCAGGTGCGGATGGCGGTCAAGGCCGCCGGGCTGAACTATCCCGACCTGCTGATGATTGAGGACAAGTATCAAGTCCGCGCCACGCGGCCGTTTGCGCCGGGATTCGAAGGCGCCGGCGTGGTCGACCAGGTTGGTGAAGGGGTGACGCGGTTCAAGATCGGCGACCGTGTGCTGACCCATGGCTATTGGGGGACCATGGCCCAAAAGCATGTCGCTCACGAAGGCGACATGGTGGCTATTCCGGACGACTTGCCGTTCGAGGACGCGGCCGCGATGCCATTGACCTATTTCACCGCCCACTACGCCCTCACCCGGCGTGGCGGCCTGCAACGGGGCGAGACCCTGCTGGTGCTGGGCGCTGCGGGCGGCGTCGGCCTCGCCAGCGTGCAGATCGGCAAGGCGCTGGGCGCGCGCGTCGTGGCTGCCGTTTCGAGCCAGGAGAAGGCCGCCCACGCGCGCGCCAATGGCGCGGACGAGACGCTGATCTATCCGACTGGTGATGCGCTGGACTCCCGGAGCTTGGCGGCGGTCTTCAAGGCGGCGGTGGGAGAACGCGGCGCGGATGTAATCGTCGACGTGCTGGGCGGCGCCTATTCAGAACCGGCCCTGCGCTGCATCGCCTGGTACGGCCGCCATCTGGTGATCGGATTTGCGGCCGGCCTCACGACCTTGCCGCTCAATCTGGTGCTGTTGAAAAGCTGCCAGGTAATCGGCGTAGTGTGGGGCCAATGGGCCAGGCGCTTCACCGACGAGAGCTGGCCGGACAAGGAAGCGGTATTCGCGCTCTATCGTCAGGGTCTGATCAAACCCGAGATCACCGAGCGCCACCCGCTCGCGGATGGCGCCATGGCCCTGACCCGCCTGTCCGAGCGAAAGACGGCGGGGAAGGTTATACTACTGGTGGAATAGACATCGCCGGCGCCCAAAAGGCGCCGGCGATCTAACGCAAGCTGCAAGGCAGCCCTAGAACTTGGCCCGGAAACCGATGCGGTAGCGGCGGCCGAGCGCATCATAAAGATCCATGCGGGTGGAAGGGCTGGAGGCGCCGTAGGGCACAGTGCTCGGCGTGGCCGGAACAATCCGCGGATCGGTGTTGAGCAGGTTGTCGATCGAAAACGAGAACCGCGTCTCCACACCGCCAACCTCGAAGTCATACGACCCCCGCAGGTCGAAGTAGGCGATGCGTTCGATGGTGTTGTCGTCGATATCTATTCCTTCGACCCATTCGTTGCGGAGCTTGGCCTCGCCGACATAGCGCATGGCCGCGGTCAGGGAGTAAGGCCCGGTCTCATAGCCGACCGAGAAGTTGCCTTTGAGCTTCGGCTGACCTTCCGAAATGCCGGCGATGGAGCCGGCGATCCTGTTGGTTCCCGAAACATCGGTCTCCTGGAACGTCGGCTGGTATGACGTCAGGCCTCGGAATGTCATCGCCCCGCCAAACATCGGCCGCCGGTAGGCAACCTCGGTATCGACGCCGCTGGTCCGCAACTCGTTGATGTTGGTCGGGACCAGGTTCACCTGGATCAGCGCGCCGCTCGCATCGCGGATCAGGCGGTCGCATAGTTCCGGCCGCGCGCCGAAACAGAGATCGACGGTCTGCCCCGAACCCAGTGACGCGATCGCGCCCTTGATGCGGATATCATAATAATCAACTGACGCGGCCAAGCCGGGCAGGAAAGCGGGGCGGTAGACGAGCCCCACCGCCCAGGTGTCCGCTTCCTCGGGCTGCAGATTGGTATTGCCGCTGGAATTGGCGCGGATGACGGCGGGCAGTTTCTTCACGGGATCGAACACGGTCTGGGTGCCGGCCTGGCCTTGGCTAAACAGGCTCGACAGGCTGGGGGCCTTGATGTCCCGCGAACGGGTGACTCGCAGGCGAAGCTCGTCTGTGATGTTGTTCGAAAGGCCCAGCTTCCAGGTGTAGACCGTTCCGCTGGTGGAGTAATCGGTTATCCGCCCCGCGGCGTTGAATTCAAGATTCTTCAACAGCGGCACATCCCGGATAATCGGGACGTTCACTTCGCCGAACACTTCCTTGAAGGTGACCTTGCCGTCGAAGGGCTGCGGATTGCCCGTGACATAGTTGCGGGCCACAGAATCAGCATCCTGTTGCGACACCGCCTCTTCGCTTGAGGCGTCCGCGCCGACTGCGGCAGTCACCTTGCCGGCTGGAAGATCGAACACCGGTCCCGACGCTTCCACGGAAACGAACTGCTGTTGAAGCTGGGTGTTCTGGTACGGGGTGGTGCCGAAAATGTAATTGACCGCCTCGGGCGTCGCGGCCCCTTCGCCGAAAATGTTGAAGGGAATACATCCAGGATTGGCGCCGGTGAGGTTCGTACGGCAGACGATCTGGCCGGCGGCATTTCGCACCGCGTCGATCGCGGCATTGTAGCGCGGGACGAGACCGTTGGCGAAGGTCTTGTTCGAGACATTGACCTCGCCGTACTGATAGTAGGCGCCCCAGTTCCAGTCGGCGACCTTGCCTTCAAGCCCAACGACGCCGCGGAGCAGTTCACGGTTGTTAATGCCCCCGGGCGGACCGGCTTCGACGTTGAGCCGACTCAGGGAGAACGAGCCCGTCGGGTAGCCGGTGAGAATTTGCGGCCGAATGGCAGCGGGGATAAAGGCGTTATCCGTCCGCACGGTGATGTTGCTGTTACGGTTGTAGAAGATGGAGTCGCTTCTGACGCGGCTCTTGCCGTACGACATCTCGGCATAGGCCAGGACATTGTCGGTCACATCGTACTGGCCGCGAAGATAAAAGTTTCCGTACTTCAGGCTGTTGGTCAGGTTGCGGTGCAGGGCCGTATTCAGCGTGCGCGTGCCGCCGACCTGCAAGGTCGTCGAGGTGTAGCCGAAATCGTAGCGCGCGGGCACGCCGTTGGGACC
>CANJOB010000228.1 GCA_947475655.1 Caulobacterales bacterium
CTCACCTATTGGAAGCCATCGGCCCAGGTTGTGCACACCTTCGGCGAAAGCAACCAGGTGCGTGCGCGACTCTATCGCGACATCGGCCAGCTCCGTTTCTCCGATTTCGTCGCTGCTTCGGAGCTGATCAGCGGCACCGTATCGGCCGGCAACCCCGATCTTAAGCCGGAAACCTCCTGGCGGCTCGAAGCGGCGGGGGACTGGCGTTTCGGCGAAGACGCCGCCTTCGCCGCCACCGTGTTCCGCTGGTGGATGGACGACGCGCGCGACGTGATCCCGATCGGCCCGCCCGGAGGGCGGTTCGCCGCGCCCGGCAATATCGGCAAGGCGGACGTCTACGGCGTCACGGTTTCGTTCACCGTGCCGCTGTCGGCGCTGTTGCCCGGCGCGCAGATCAGCGGCGAAACCACCTTTCAGAAAAGCGAAGCCACCGACCCTCTGACCGGTGCAAAACGTCCGCTATCGACCTTCGATGAGATCAAGGGAAAAGTGTCGTTCCGCCAGGACGTTCCTTCGCTCGACTTCGCCTGGGGCGCCACCTTTCAAGATCCGTACAGGCGCACGGCGACCTATCGCCTCAACGAAATCCGCACCCAGTCCGACGCCCAGAAATGGGAACTGTACGCCGAGTCGACGGCGATCGAGCCGCTCAAGCTGCGGGTTTGGGTGCGCTCGCTGAACCAGCCGCCACGGTTTACCTATCGCGAATTCTTTCAGCCGGACCGGCTCGGCGCGTCGAACGGACG
This sequence comes from Caulobacterales bacterium, assembly GCA_947475655.1. Classification (GTDB taxonomy): domain Bacteria; phylum Pseudomonadota; class Alphaproteobacteria; order Caulobacterales; family Caulobacteraceae; genus Caulobacter. The sequence continues at coordinate 747 of CANJOB010000228.1, forward strand.
CGAAGTCTCCGAACGCTACAGCGGCCTCGGCTTCGGCCTGTCCGCCACGGGCTCTTTTTAAATGATCTAGTCGCTGCCAACATGGATCAAAAAATTTAACCCTGGGAGGACTGCAATGAAGCTTCTAAACTACAAAATCCTTGCTGCGCTCGCCGTCATGGCGATGAGCACATCCGCGTCGGCGCAGGCTCCGGAGGTCGATCCGCCCGAACCGCTCGGCGCCCTGAGGCATCTGGAGCGTGCAAAACAAATTGGCGGTACAGACCTGAAGAATATCGCGGAAGGCTACATCTGCATGCCGCCCGCCATGGCGAATAAATGGAGCGGGATCTACCGGTCCAACAAGACCCCCGTCGAGCCGTTTAAGGAGTTCGACAATCTCTATTACATCGGCCAGATTCCCGTCGGCCTGTGGCTGATCAAGTCCAACGATGGGATCATCATGCTCGACGCGCTGCATGATGAGGCGGAGGCGAGGGATGTCGTCGTTCCGGCCATGATCAAGCTGGGCCTTAATCCCGCCGACGTAAAACTTATCGTCATTTCGCATTCGCACGGCGAGCACTACGGCGGCGCGAAATATTTCTATGACCACTATAAGACCAAGGTCGTCGCCAGTGAGGCCGACCGTGCGGATATGATTAAGAACGCTGACAAAACCCCCATCCCGCCGATCGACGCGATCACTGATGGGCAGATATTCACGGTCGGGGATATGACGGTCCAGACCTTCATCACCCCGGGCCATACGCTGGGTACGGTTTCTTCCCTGTTTTCCATTAAGGACAAGGGAGTCACCAAGTACATGACGATGCTGGGCGGCACCCGTCTGCTGCTCAATGCCTATGACGTCAACCACGGCCACGATTCCGTCCACAAACTCTGGGACGCCGGCCGCTCAAAGGGCGCGATCGGAGCGGTCGCCTCCCACCTGTGGGGGCTTGACTACGTTACATTGCTGAAGAGGCCGCAGCCGGCGAAAAGTACGTTGGACGTCGGCACTGCCGGTTATGACCGCATCATGGGAATATTCGACGAGTGCACCATGGCCATGACCATGCGCTTCCTCGATCAGCGTAAGTTCTCGTTCTAACGCCTAGCAAGAGCCGGACGGCTGCGCCGTCCGGCTTGACCGCCCCCTTGGCTATCAAAAGGGGGAGCACATTGATGCGTCCGATGCGGGCGCGAGGGGAGGCCAATGTTCCATCAGCTCATAATCCCGGTGGCCGGAAGCCTGCCGCTATCCTTCGCGCTGGCCGCGATACCGATCGCCGTTGTCCTCCTGTTGCTCGGCGTCCTGCGCCGGCCGGCGTGGCAAGCGTCCAGCGTCGGATTGATCGTCGCCCTGGGCCTGGCCATTGGCGTCTGGCAGATGCCCGCCAACCTCGCGCTGAGCAGCGTTGCCGCGGGGGCGACCTTCGCGGCGTGGCCGGTCATGTGGATCGTGGTGAACGCGCTGCTGCTCTACAACGTCTCGGTCGTTTCCGGACGCTTTGAGGCGTTCCGGTCCTGGATGGTGCAGCACCTGCCGAACGACCGGCGGGTGGTGCTTGTCGTCATCGGGTTTTCCTTCGGCTGCCTCTTGGAAGGGATCGCAGGCTTTGGCACGCCGATCGCGATCACCTCGGCCCTGCTGATCGCGCTGGGGTTCGCTCCGCTTGAGGCCGTAGTCTTCACGCTCATGTTCAACACCGCGCCCGTCGCCTTCGGCGCGCTCGGCGCACCGGTGACGACCCTCGGCGCGGTGACTCAACTCAGCGACGTCACCCTGGGCGCCATGATCGGCCGGCAACTGCCGCTTATCGCTCTTCTCCTGCCGTTCTACGTCATCGTGGTCTACGGCGGCCTGAAGGCGCTGCGCGGTGTGTGGCCGGTGTTGCTTGTCGCGGGCGGCTCATTCGCCGTCATGCAGTTCGTGTCGTCGAATATGCTCCACTACGCGCTGACCGACGTCCTGTCCTCCCTGGCGTCGCTCGTCGCGACCCTGATCTTCGTGAAACTCTGGAAGCCGGCGTATGACCCCGCCTACGCCCTGGCGGCTGCGCCGCCGGTCGAATCCGAAAAAGTTCATGCTCCCCACGCGGCTTGGCAGGGGTGGCTGCCCTGGCTGATTTTGTCCGTGGTCGTGATCATCTGGGTCCATCTGAAGATCAACCTGATCGGTCAGCAGGCGATCGAGTGGCCCGGCCTGCACAACGCGGTGTACATCACGGCGTACGACAAGCCCTATGCGGCGATCTGGACGTTCCAGCCTCTCGCGACCGGAACGGCCATACTGGTGTCGACGATCATCACGGCGCTCATCGTTCGGCTCAGCCTGGCGCAGCTCATGACGGCAGTCGCGGGAACGCTGCGCCAGGTGCGGTTGCCGCTGATCACCACCATGCTGATCGTGGGCCTCGCCTACCTGATGAACTACTCTGGAATCGCCTAC
>CANJOB010000229.1 GCA_947475655.1 Caulobacterales bacterium
ACAAGAGCCTGGGCCAGCACTTTCTGCTCGACCTCAACCTGACGGGGCGCATCGCCCGCGCCGCCGGAAATTTGACTATCGGCACCACCATCGAAGTCGGCCCCGGCCCGGGCGGCCTGACACGGGCTTTGCTGGACGGCGGCGCCCGGCTCATCACTATCGAGCGGGACCCGCGCTGCCGGCCGATCATCGCGGAGCTCGCCGCCGCCTATCCCGGACGGCTCACTGCCCTGGACGGCGATGCGCTCACCATTGACGCCGCCACACTTGGCGACGCGCCGCGGCGGATCGTCTCCAATCTGCCCTACAACGTCGGGACGGAACTGCTGATCCGCTGGCTCACCAACGTCACGGCGTTTGAGTCCTTCACCTTGATGTTCCAGACCGAGGTGGCGAACCGCCTCACCGCTCCGGTGGACACCAAAGCTTATGGCCGCTTGAGTGTGCTGGCCCAGTGGCTGTGCGACGTGAGCCCGCTGTTCCACGTCAACCCCAAGGCCTTCACGCCGCCGCCGCAGGTGCAGTCCACTGTGGTGCAATTGATCCCGCGCAAGGCGCCGCTGGCCCCGGCGCGCCGCGAAACCCTCGAGCGCGTAACCGCCGCCGCCTTCGGCCAGCGCCGCAAGATGCTGCGCCAGAGCCTCATGTCGCTGGCGGCGGGGACGGCGTTTGTCGATGGAGAGCGCTTGTGCCGCGCGGCGGACATTGCGCCCACAGCCCGCGCCGAGACCCTCACGGTCCAGCAGTTCTGCGCCATCGCCAACGTGCTGGACGCCCAAAAAGCTTAATCGTTGCGCATGGAATTGACGAAGTCCACCAGGCCGGTCTGGCGGTGGCGTCGCAGGCGTTCGGCGGTGAGGATGGCTTTCACCTTGGCCAAGCTCTCGTCCACATCATGGTTGATGATGGCGTAGTCGTATTCGGGCCAGTGGCTCATTTCGTGGCTGGCCCGGTCCATGCGCCGCTGCACCACCTCTTCCGAATCCTGGGCACGGCTGCGCAGGCGGCGGGACAGCTCGCTCAGGGACGGCGGCAGCACGAAAATGCTGACCAGGTCGTCGCGGGCACTCGCTTTCAATTGCTGCGTGCCCTGCCAGTCGATGTCGAACAGCACATCATGCCCTTGCGACAGCTGGCTCTCCACATGCGAGCGCGGCGTGCCGTAGAAATTATCAAACACGCGGGCGTGCTCCAGCAGCGCGCCGCCGGACACCATGGCGTGATAGCGCTGCTCGTCGATGAAGAAGTAGTCCTTCCCGTCCTGCTCGGCCGGACGCGGCGGGCGTGTCGTCACCGAGATCGACATGGAGAGGTTGGATTCGGCCTTGAGCAGTTCACGCGAAATGGTGGTCTTGCCGGCGCCGGAGGGCGACGACAGCACGAGCATCAGTCCGCGGCGGGCCATGGGAGAGCTGGTCATTCGATGTTCTGGATCTGCTCACGGAACTGATCGACCGTGGTTTTGAGCGCCATGCCGACCCGGGTCAGGGCGACGTCGGAGGATTTGGAGCACAGGGTATTGGCTTCGCGGTTGAACTCCTGCGACAGGAAATCGAGGCGCCGCCCGCACGGCTCACCTCTGGCGAGGATCTCCCGCGCCTGAGAGACATGGGCGGTCAGGCGGTCGAGTTCTTCGCGGAGGTCGTACTTCACGGCCAGCATGACGGTTTCCTGGGCTAGGCGTTCGGGCGACAGCGCCGGCGTCTCCTTGGCCAGCTCCTGCACCTGCTGCAGCAAACGCGCCTTCATGGCTTCCGGTTGCATAATGGCGAGCGCGCGGGCTTCACCGCACAGGCCGTCGATGGCGGAAATCTGTTCGGCGACGATGGCGCCGAGTTTCGCGCCTTCTTCGCGGCGCGCTTTGCCGAGGTTGGCGAGCGCCGCTTTCAACCCCACCAGCAGGGCTGCGTCGCGCGCCGCGATGGCTTCAGCATCGGGCGGCGCGCCGGCAGCTTCGCGGCTTTGGGCCAGCGCCATGAGGCCATCGAGGGACGCCGGGGCAACGCCCGCGCCGAGGCTGCCCGCTTTGCGATTGGCCAAGGCGATGAGACTGTCGAGCACCGCTTCGTCCACCGCGGATTCCCGTGATGCCGTTTCGGTGGTGACGGTGAGAAGAAGATTGAGTGAGCCGCGGGCGAAGATTTCCGCGGCGGCCTGGCGCGCGGGAATTTCCAGCGCCTCGAACCCGTGCGGTGTGCGCATGCGCACTTCGAGGTTCTTGCCGTTGACGCTCTTGGCTTCCCAGGACCAGGCCATGGGAATCTTGCCCGTCAGGCGGCCTTCCGCCCGGGCAAAGCCCGTCATACTGGTTACGATAACCGCCATAGGCCCCCGAATTGAAGCATGTCCAGAAAAAGTGGAAGCCGGTTTTTCGTCCGGACATGCGACAGAACAATAATCTAAAGCGGGATGTCGGATAAACGACAGCCCGCTTTAGAGGGCACTGTTATATCGGCGGTTTTAGCCCTTAGCTAGGGCAGGTTCAGGGTGAACCCTTCGACAAAGCGCCGGAAATCCTCGGGCGTCAGGGGTTTGGAGAAATAGTAGCCCTGGATTTCATCGCACCCCAGGCCCTTGAGGAACTGGAGCTGCGCCAGGGTTTCCACACCCTCGGCCACCACCGTCAGGCCCATGCTCTGACCCAGGCGGACCACGGCTTCGACGATCTTTTCGTCGTCGCGTTTGACGCCGATGCCTTTGACGAAGGAGCCGTCGACCTTCAGGCGGCAGACCGGAAACGCCTGGAGGTTCGAGAGCGAAGAGTAACCGGTGCCGAAGTCGTCCATGGACATGGAGATACCCGCAGCCGTCAGCCGATCGACATTCTGCTGCACGCTGCCGGTACGCTCCATGGCCACGGTCTCGGTAATTTCAATATCGAGCATCTTGGCCGACAAACCCGACCGCGACAGGGTGGCGGCGACTTTGTCGAACAGGCCTTTCTGGCGGAACTGCACACCTGAGACATTAAAGCCGAGGCGCAGCTCAGGCAGGCCCTGCACTTGCCAGATCATATGCTGGCGGCAGATTTCCTCGATGATCCAGTCGCCGATGGGCAGGATCAGACTCGACGCCTCGGCAATGGGAATGAATTCACCGGGCGAGATCAGGCCACGTTCGGGATGGTTCCAACGGATCAACGCCTCGGCGCCGACGATCTTGCCCGAGA
>CANJOB010000230.1 GCA_947475655.1 Caulobacterales bacterium
ACGCCGGAGAACCTCTGGGTCAAGGACCCCGACACCGGCGAGATGATCTACCGCTCCGACCTGGAGGCGGCCCTGTGGGTCACCCCGACCGGGCGGCACATGCGGATCGGCCCCAAGCTTCGGTTCGCCTACACCTTCGACGACGGCGTCCACGAGATCCTGCCGAGCCCCTCTGTGGCCGAGGACCCGCTGAAATTCTCCGACGGCAAGCCCTACAAGGAGCGGCTGCACGCCGCCCGCAAGGCCACCGGCGCCAACGACGTCATGGCCATCGGCGCCGGCGCCATCGGCGGCCAGCAGGCCGTGGTGCTGGTGCAGGACTTCTCCTTCATGGGCGGATCGCTCGGCATGGCGGCGGGCGAGGGCTTCATCGCCGCGGCCGAGGCCGCCGTGGCCCGCCAATGCCCGATGGTGGCCTATACTGCCGCCGGCGGGGCGCGGATGCAGGAAGGCGCCCTGTCGCTGATGCAGATGGCCCGCACCACCCTGGCGATCCAGAAGCTTAAAGCCGCTGGCCTGCCCTATATCGTCGTCCTGACCGACCCGACCACCGGCGGGGTGACCGCCTCCTACGCCATGCTGGGCGACATCCACCTCGCCGAGCCGGGCGCCCTGATCGGCTTCGCCGGCCCGCGCGTGATCGAACAGACCATCCGCGAGACCCTGCCGCCCGGCTTCCAGCGCTCGGAATACCTGGTCGAGAAGGGCATGGTCGACCGCGTCGTCCCGCGCGCCGAACTGCCCGTGGTGCTGGGTTCGATCCTGCAGACCCTGATGATGGGCCGCGCCCGCGCCGCCTGATCGCGCTACTAGCGAAGCATGACCGACCACCTCGGGCCACACGACAAGGCGCTGGAGCGCCTGCGCGCCCTGCATCCGATCGTCATCGACCTGTCGCTGGACCGGATGGCGCGGCTGTGCGCCGACTTAGGGAACCCGCAAAACCGCATGCCGCCGGCCATCCACGTGGCCGGCACCAACGGCAAGGGCTCGACCCTGGCCTATCTGCGCGCCATGGCCAATGCGGCTGGGCTGACCACCCACGCCTTCACCTCGCCGCACCTGGTGCGCTTCAACGAGCGTATCCGCCTGGCCGGGACCCTGATCGGCGACCAGGCCCTGGCCGACCTGATCGCCCGGGTGGAAACGATCAACGGCCCGCAGTCGATCACCTTCTTCGAATTCGTCGCCGCCGCCGCCTTCCTGGCCTTCGCCGAAAGTCCCGCCGATCTGGCGCTGATTGAGGTCGGCCTCGGCGGCGCCCTGGACGCCACCAACGTGATTGTCCCGCGCCTGAGCGTCATCGCCCCGGTCGACATGGACCACCGCGAGTACCTGGGCGACACGATCGCCAAGATAGCCGCCGAGAAGGCGGGAATCCTCAAACCCGGCGTGCCGGGCGTGATCGGCCGCCAGAACGGCGAGGCCCTGGATGTGATCGAAGCCCGCGCGGAGGCGGTCGGCGCGCCCCTCACGGTGATGGGCCGCGACTTCGACGCCTGGGGCGAGAACGGCCGCCTGCTGGTGCAGATGAGCGACCGCCTGCTCGACCTGCCGGCTCCGGCCCTGGCCGGACACCACCAGTTCGACAATGCGGGCCTGGCCGTGGCGGCGGCCCTGACCCTGGGCGGCATCGACGACGACGCCATCGCCACGGGGCTGCGAACCACGGTCTGGCCGGCCCGCTTCCAGCGTTTGACCGCCGGTGTCCTGGGCGCCAAGGCGAGCGCGGCGGGGGCGGACCTGTGGCTCGACGGCGGCCACAACCCGCACGCGGGGATCGCCCTGGCGCGGGCGGCGGGCGACCTGATGGCCCGCGACGGCCGGCCGCTCACCTTGATTGTCGGCATGCTGGCCAACAAGGACCAGGAGGGCTTCCTGCGCGCCTTCGCCGAGCTCAAACCCAAGGTGATCGCCGTCAGCTTCGCCGGCAACGCCGCGCCCGCCTACCAGATCGCCGAAGCCGCCATGAGCGCCGGCCTGGAGGCGCGGACCTGCGAGGACGGGCTGGAGACGGCGCTGGACCTGGCCCTGGCGGAGAGCCCGGCGCCGCACGTGCTGATCGCGGGGTCGCTGCACCTGGCGGGAGAGGTGTTGGGGATGGCGCCGGAGACGTGGCCGAAGTAGCCACTCCCCTGTCCGCTCATCCCGGCGAATGCCGGGACCCAGGTTTTTTGAGTGGCTTGCGGGTCCGCTACGGGTGGAAAGCGGACATCTCTGGGGTTGCGCCTGCTGCCCTCTACGCATCCTGTTCCGGGAATAGGACGGCGTCGACCCGGTCGGGCGCGGTGATGCGCACCCCTATGCGATGCCTAGTTGGAAATGATTAGGCGCGGGGAGCCGTCGCGCCGGTGAACAGGCCATGAGGATACTGCCGTCAGCGCGCAGCGTAACCTCAGTAAACCCGCAGACGCCCAGGGTCCCGAGCTGCGGCTGGTTGTAGGGCGTGATGCCACCGCGCTGGAATTCCAGGCCGGCGCGGCAACGGCGCTGAAGGAGCAGGGCGAACGCCGGAGAGTGCGCGCGCTCAGCACCGATGCCCGACTATTCCGCGAATGAGTGTCAGCGCCGAAGCTCGGCAGTAAAAAGCGCGACACACGAAAGCAATATAGAATTATTGAATGGTTTTTCTTGCGACCGGCGAATATGTCGCATTGTAAATTATTTGACGATAACTAGTTTACGTCAGCAATTCTATGAAATTGCCAGATCTACATATTTGTTAAGGCTTAAAAACTTGGGCGCTATTATTTATTTTGTCGGCGCCATTTGGTTCGCCCCGCCCAACGCGTCGAACGCTTGAAGCTCGTTCGCGAACTGCTTGACCGCGCGCCGGGGTTCACGGCGATATTGACCGGCCCCGACCACGTCTTTGTCATGGCCAGCGCCGGCTACCGCAACATGGTCGGACGACAGGATCTGGTGGGGCGAAAGCTGGTCGAGGCGCTGCCCGAAATCGCCGGTCAAGGCTTCGTCGCCCTGCTCGACGAGGTCCTCGCCAGCGGAAATCCCTATATCGGCCGCGGCACGAAAGTATCGTTCAACAGGGGCGGCGGCGCGGCCGAGGAAATCTACGTCGATTTCGTCTATGAACCGATCCGAGACGTTGACGGGTCGGTCTCGGGCATTTCCTGCCAGGGTCACGATGTCACCGAGGCGGTGCAG
>CANJOB010000231.1 GCA_947475655.1 Caulobacterales bacterium
CCTCGGGCCAGGCCGGCGGCGTGAGGTTTTTCGGGGCGGCGGCGAGCGAGCAGGGCGACCATTGGATTCCGGTGCGCGAACGGCGCGGCGCCGCCGACACACCCCTGACCTCCGAAGACTGGAGCGCCGCCGGCAAGGCGGTAGTCGATCTTGGCCGCGCGGCCCTCAGCGCCCATGTCGGCGCCTATCGTGAGTCACGCGACTCGGGTCTGAAGACCGCGACCTCCGCCTCCCAGGGCCAGGACGCCAGCCTGACCCTGGCCGCCCAGCCAGACGCCAGGACCCTCGGCTGGAAGGTGCAGGCCTGGGTGCGCCAGAGCGACCTCTACAATTCCTCCGCCTCGGTCTCCGCCGACCGTTCCACCGCCACCCCGGCCAACGCCCAGTTCAAGACCCCCGCCACCGGCTGGGGGGCCAACGCCGCCGTGCGCAGGATGGGCGACTGGGGCAGCCTGGAAGCCGGCTTCGACATGCGCGCGGCCAGCGGTGAGGAGAGCGAGAGCTCCACCTTCTTGAATGGCGCCTACACCCGCGGGCGCGTGGCCGGCGGCGACACCTTGATCTACGGCGGCTATGCCGAGGGCGCCTGGCGCAGCGGCGCGTGGCTGCTGACCGGCGGCGCCCGCATCGACCAGTGGAGCACGACCCACGGCCATCGCATCGAGCGGACCCTGGCCACCGGGGTCATCACCCTCAATCCGCCGATCGCGGACCGCAAGGGCTCGGTGCCGACCGCGCGGGCCGGTCTGCGCCGCGATTTCGGCGGCGGCCTTTACCTGCGCGGCGCGGCCTATTCCGGCTTCCGCGCCCCCAGCCTCAACGAGCTCTACCGCCCGTTCCGCGTCGGCAACAACATCACCGAGGCCAACGAGAACCTGAAGCCGGAGACGCTGTACGGCGGCGAAGTGGCGCTGGGCATGGACCAGGGTCCGTTCAGCTGGAGCGCCACCGGCTTCCTCAGCCAGCTCAAGGACCCGATCACCAACGTCACCGTCGGCGTCGGCCCGGCCACCTTCCCGCGCGCCGGTCTCGTGCCCGCCGGCGGCATCTTCTACCAGCGCCAGAACGCCGGTCAGATCAACGCGGCCGGGATCGAGGCCGACGCCCGCTATCAACCGACCCAGGCCGTGTCGCTGCGCCTGTCCGGCTCCTATACCGACGCCAAGGTCGACGGCCAGTCGGTCAATCCGCAACTGACCGGCAAGCGCCCGGCCCAGACCCCGAAGCTGGCCATCACCGGCGGCGTCCAATGGACCTTCGCTCCGCGCCTAAGCCTGACCGCCGATTTCCGCTATGAGGGCCAGCGCTACGAGGATGATCTCAACACCCTCAGCCTGGCAGCCGCCACGGGGGTCGACGCGCGTATCGTCTATCAGGTCAGCAAGGACTGGGGCGTCTACCTCGCCGCCGAGAACCTGACCGACGCCGCCATCGAAACCAGCCAGACCGCCGACCGGGTCAAGAGCTACGACGAGCCGCGCGTGATCCGCATCGGCGTGCGTTTCCGCCAGTAGCCGGTCATTTGCCGTCGGGCGACTGGCCCATGTCGCCGACGCAGACGGTGCGGAAGGTCCTGTGCGGCGCGCAGCCGATCCCGGCGTAGATCAGGCGGGGCTCGAAGATCAGGGCGCGGTGGCCGCGGGCCGGCACCCCATCGTCGATGATGAACTGGCGCACCACCGACAGCGCGTCCGAAGAGCCATAGGCGATGATCTCGCCGACGAACTTGCCGCCGCCCCGGCGCATCACCCGCTCGCCCGGCGTCAGGCCAGACGCGCTGTTGTGGCCGAGGGCGCCGGTCGGGCCCTGCTCGTTGGCGTGGTCCAGGGCCGCCGCCGCCAGGATGTCGCTCTGTTGCAGAGGCGGCAGGGGTTGCTGCGCCAGGACGAAGGCGATCGCCTCATCGACCCCCACGGCGCCTTCCACGGTGATGCGGCCGACCGGATCGTTGGGAATCCGCGCGACCTTATCCTTGGGCGAGATGTAGCCGCGGTACTGGCGCAGGGTCTGGGCATAGGCCTGCGGATCGGCCCGCGCCCGGTTTAGTTCGGCCAGCACCGCGTCGGCCAGGGCAGGCTGGGCGACGGCGGCCGTGGCGGCGAACGCCGCCAGCACCCCCATCGGCCCAGCCTGCCAGGCGCTCACCCTAGAGCCGCTCGGCGTGCCAGCGGATGTGGTCTTCCATGAAGGTCGAGATGAACAGGTAGGAGTGGTCGTAGCCCTCCTGCAGCCGCAGGGTCAGCGGGATGCCGGCGGTCTTGCACGCGGCTTCCAGCAGCTCCGGCTTCAGTTCCTTGGAGAAGAACGGGTCGCCGGCGCCGACATCGACCAGGATGTCCTTCACCCGCTTGCCGTCCTCGATCAGGGCGACGGTGTCGTGCTCGCGCCAGCGCTTCTGGTCGGCGCCGAGGTAGCCATTGAACGCCTTCTGGCCCCACGGAACCTGGCTCGGGGCGACGATCGGGGCGAAGGCGGACACCGACTTGTAGAGCTGCGGCTCGCGCAGGGCCAAGGTCAGGGCCCCGTGGCCGCCCATCGAGTGGCCGAAAATCCCATGACGCGCCATATCCACCGGGAAGTGCTCGGCGATCAGGGCCGTCAGTTCGCGGGTGACGTAGCTGTACATCCGGAAGTTGGCCTTCCACGGCGCCTCGTCGGCGTCGACGTAGAAGCCGGCGCCCTGGCCGAAGTCGTAGGCGTCGTCGTTGGGCACGCCCTCGCCGCGCGGCGAGGAATCTGGGCAGACCACGATCACGCCGAGTTCGGCCGCCGTCTTGCGGTACTCACCCTTGTCCATGACGTTGGCGTGGGTGCAGGTCAGGCCCGACAGATAGGTCAGGACCGGCAGCTTGCCCCCGTTCGCCGCCTGCGGGGGGATGAACACCGCGAAGGTCATCGTCGTCCCGGTGGTCTGGGACTGGTGCTTGTAGACGTACTGCACGCCGCCGAAGCTCTTGTGCTGCTCGACCAGTTCGATCTCGGCCATGGTCTGTGTTCCCTATTCTTCTTGTCTGCCTAGAACACGACGACGGAACGAATGCTCTCGCCCGCATGCATGAGGTCGAACGCTTCGTTGATACGCTCCAGCGGGAGGGTATGGGTGATCATGGGGTCGATCTGGATCTTGCCGTCCATGTAC
>CANJOB010000232.1 GCA_947475655.1 Caulobacterales bacterium
CGAGGAGGCGACCTTCCGCGGCTACACCATCGTCGACCCGGCCACGGTCCTGACCACGCACCTGACCGAGTTGCTCAAGGAAAACATGCCGGACCTGCTCTCCTACGCCGAGGTGCAGAAGCTGCTCAAAGACCTGCCCGCCGACCAGAAGAAGCTGGTCGAGGACATCATCCCCTCGGTCGTCACCTCGACCACCGTGCAGCGGGTGCTGCAGAGCCTGCTCAAGGAGCGGGTGTCGATCCGCGACCTGCCGACCATCCTCGAGGGCATCGCCGAGGCCGCGCCGCATACGGGGTCGGTGCAGTCCCTGGTCGAGGCGGTGCGCGGCCGCCTGGCGCGGCAGCTGTGCTGGGCCAACCGCGGCGAGGACGGCGCCCTGCCGATCGTCACCATGAGCGCCGAATGGGAAATGGCCTTCAACGACGCCCTGATCGGGCCGGGCGACGACAAGCAGCTGACCCTGGCGCCCTCGCGCCTGCAGGAATTCATCAAGGGGGTACGGGAAGCCTTCGAGCGCGCCGCCCTGGCCGGCGATGCCGCCGTGCTGCTGACCAGCCCGGCCGTCCGGCCCTATGTCCGCTCGATCATCGAGCGCTTCCGCGGCCAGACCGTGGTCATGAGCCAGAACGAAATCCACCCCAAGGCGCGGCTGCGCACGGTCGGCGTCGTCTAGAACGCTCTCCGCCTTATTGCCGCGAGGCGTCTGCGCTGGTAGCCATGCGGCGCAAGGCGGCGGCGCCGCAGAGAGGGTCCCTCTTCGATGGCCATCAAGTCCAAGAGCTCCCTGATGTGGGACCTGCTTACCTTCGACCGCCTGGTGACCGGGCCGGTCATCCATCTGATCTATTGGGCCGGCCTGGGCGTGATCTCGCTGGTCGCCTTCTCCTCCGTCGGCGCCGCGGTCGGCGTGGCCCTGCGGGAAACCTCGATCCTGGGCAAGCTGCTGGCCCTGCCGGTGGCCGTGGCCGGGCTGCTCGTGGCCGCCGCCATGGTGCTGCTGTGGCGGGCCTTCTGCGAGTTCTACGTGGCAATCTTCCGCATCAGCGACGACCTGCGCGCCCTGCGCCAGCAGGCCGAGGCCGAACGCGCCGGCCAGCGGGTCCCGGCTCAGCCCCCACGCCAGCCCTACTAAGCTTCAAGAATCAGCCCGCGAAGGCGCGGGCGATGGATTCGAACGCCGGCTTCGGCTGGCCGTAGTCATCGAACAATAGCGGCTGGTCCGTGCCGTCTCCGGCATTGGGCGGGCTGCGCAGCCAACTGTCGCTGTCGCGCAGGCCCCAGGCGCTGAAGGCGAACCTCTGCCGCTCCGGCAGGGCCATGAAGGCCTCGGCGGTCTCGCCGGCCAGGCGGGCCTGGGCCTGCAGCTGGTCCGCCACCGTGCGCAGTTCCAGCAGCTTGCGGCTCAGCGATATGTCGAGTTCCGACACATGGATCGGCAACCCTAGGGACGCCAGGTCCTTGATACAGGCGGTCACCGCCCCGGGGGCGACGTCGATGTCCAGGTGGCTCTGGGTCCCCAGACCCCCGAGCTTGGCGCCCTTTTTCAGCAGCCGCTCGGCCAGGCGCATGAAATCCAGCCGCTTGCGCGGGGTTTCTCGAGGAAATAGTCGTTCAGGAACAGCACCGCCCCGGGGTCTGCCGCCGCCGCCGACTCGTAGGCGATCAGCATGTGCTCGTCCTGGCCGAGGTTCTTGGACCACAGGTGCTCGCGCAGGCCCGGCTCGTCGTCCTTGACCGGCTCGTTGACCACATCCCAGCTGGTGGCGACGCCCTTGAAGCGGCTGGCGGCCTCGGTGATGTAGCCGCGGTAGGCGGCCTCGAAGTTGGGCTGGCCGTCGATGGCCGTGAAGGCCGGCGGCTTCTCGGCGTACCAGACCAGGGTGTGGCCGTGCAGGCGCATGCCGTGGGTCTTGGCGAAGGCGGCGATGGCGTCGGGCCGGTCCCAGCGCCAGCCGCTCGGGTCGGTGGCCGAGGTCCCTTCGGGAAGGATGTATTCCATCTTCATCTCCCATTCCGGCGTGATCTGGGAGAAGTGGCGCGTCAGCAGGGCGGCGAAGACCGGGTCGCGCAGATGGTGCGCCATGGCGGCGCAGCCGACCGGGCAGGGGGCGACGCTTTTCAGCGCCGGCGTTTCGACGGCGGAGACGGCGGTGGCCTCCTTGGCGCGGCAGGCCGCCAGGAAGGCGGGGGCGGCCGCCAGCAGGTGGCGGCGGCTAATCACCGGCGCGCGGCGCGGCGCAGGCCGAGCTCGTCAAGGTCAGCGATCTCGCGCTTGCGCTCCAGGGCGCGGGCGGCCGCCTTGGCGTTGGCGTCGACGTGCTCGTACTTCTTCAGGTCCTCGAAGGCGGCCGACAGCGCGTCGCGCGCGCCGATCTCCTCCAGCACGGCCGCGTCGATCTTGGCCTGGGCGGTGTCGGTGCGCATCTTCAGCCCCTGGCGGTAGCCGATCATGTACCATCCGGCCTCGGCATTATCCTTGGCGCGCATTGCCTCGGCCTCGCCCTCGGCTTCGAGGATGGCCAAGGCCATCAGCGCCAACTCGCGGCGTTCGACGACCTCGGCCAGACGCTTCTGCAGCACCTCGACCTGGTAGGTGGAGAACCGGATCAGGGACGCGGCGGCTTTCATGCGGACTCTCCTGTCAGGATCTGGTCTAGCCGTTCGAACGACTGTTCCAGGGTGGCGACCTCGTCCTTGTCCTGGCCCAGGAAAGCTTCCAGGGCCGGGTTGAGGGCGATGGCCCGGTCGATCTGCGGGTCAGCGCCAGCGCGGTAGGCGCCGATGCGGATCAGTTCTTCCATGTTGGCGTAGGCGGCCAGGGTCTGGCGCGCGTTGGTCACGGTGCCGCGCTCGGGCAGGGTCTGGCAGGCCGGCATGGTGCGCGAGATGGATTTCAGCACATTGATGGCAGGGAAGCGCCCGCGCTCGGCGATGCCGCGCTCCATGACGATGTGGCCGTCGAGGATGCCGCGCACCGCGTCGGCGATCGGTTCGTTGTGGTCGTCGCCGTCGACCAGCACGGTGAAGAGGCCGGTGATCGGTCCCGCCGTGGTGCCGTCCGGCCGCACCGGGCCGGGTCCGGCGCGCTCGAGCAGCTTGGGCAGTTCGGTGAAG
>CANJOB010000233.1 GCA_947475655.1 Caulobacterales bacterium
AGCAGGGAGTTGTCGCGTATGTGGGCCGAGGTCCAGCTGTGGCCGCCGGAGCGGATGGCGACCTTCCAGCCGTTGGCGCGCGCCAGGCGCACGGCGGCGATGACGTCGTCATCGGTCTCGGCCAGCACGATGGCCTTCGGATAGCGGGTCGGCTTGTTGGCGCGGAACACCGCGTCCCCACGCGCCGCCTCGTAGCGCACGTCGCCGCCGAGGATCAGTTTCTTGCCGAGGGTGTCCGCGGGCGGGTTCATCTTGCCGTTTCCTGTTGGTCTGCCGGCGCAAACGCCGCCGGGTCGAGGCCGAGCAGCCTCAATAGGTTGCCGCCGAGTATGCCGGCGCGCTCGTCGTCGGTCAGTCCGGGGACCTGCGCCAGCATCGGGTGGATGTCGTAGAATCCCATGTCGAACGGATAGTCGGTGCCGATCACCACCTGGCCGGCGCCGACCTGGTCGATCAGCATCCTCAGGCAGTCGGGCTCGTAGACGAGGCTGTCGAACCAAATCTTGTCCAGATACCAGCGCGGGGGATGGGCCATGGATTTCGCGTCCGGCCGGTGCGACCAGGCGTGGCCGGCGCGGCCAAGATAGGTGGGCAGGTAGCCGCCGCCATGGGCGGCGCAGATTTTTAGCCCCGGATGCCGGTCGAGCACCCCGCCGAAGATCAGGTGCGAGAGGGCCACCGCGGTCTCCACCGGCTGGCCGACGGTGTTCGACAGGTAGTGGGGCTGCAACCGGTCGCCCAGCGAACAGCCGAGCGGGTGGACGAAGATCAGCGCCCCCAAGGCTTCCGCCTCGGCCCAGACCGGGTTGAACGCCGGGTCGGACAGGTCCTTGCCGCCGACCGTGGTGGATATCTCGACGCCGCGGAAGCCCAGGGTCTTCACCGCGACCCGCAGTTGTTCGACCGCCAGCTCCGGGTGCTGCAGGGCGATGGCGCCCAGGCCGACGATGCGAGCCGGCGCGCGGGCGGCGATGCCGGCGATGTCCTCGTTCTGAAGCCGGACGATCTCGGCGGCCAGCTCCCGATCGGCCCAATAGTGGTATTGGTTCGGCGAGGGGCTCACGACCTGCACGTCCACCCCCATGGCGTCCATATCGGCCAGCCGCTCCTCCAGTTGGGTGAGCTTCGGCATGGCGGCCGGGATCATCACCTTGGCGTTATGGTCGACCGAGGCCTGGCCCATGGTGCGCAGCCGCGCCTGCGGCTCCCCGGCGCGCTCAGGACAGTTGCGGGTCAGGGCGTCGACGGCGGGGGTCATGACGTGCGCGTGCACGTCGACGGTCACGGCCGGGCGGCCCTGGCCGTCCCGGATCCGTCCCGCCGCATCCACAGGGTGGAACGGCACGCCGCAGATGCATCGCGCCACGGCTTTGGTCCTAGTCGATGCGGTGGGTGTCAGACCCGCTCGCTCCGCCTTCCATGTCCAGCAGATAGCCGCCCCGCATCTCCAGCATCGGCAATTCGGCGAAGCCGTTGACCACCGTGTATTGGGTCGGCAGCTCCTCGAAGGTCGGCCGCGCCCACTTCACCGAGCCCTTGCCCTTGGAGAAGTTGATTGTGCGGCCGCCCCATGCGGGGGGTGTCAAGGTAGCGTAGGCGGCGTCCGCCTCGCCCCAGTCGCCGGTCTTGGGCATGTATTTGTAAGACAGCAGGCCCTTGTGCTCCGGATTGGCCGCCGGCGCCTCCGCCGGCTCCAGGTCCCAGACGGCGATGTCGAGGAACGGGGTGCCAAGCCAGCCCAGGGTGGTCGAATAGCGGCCCTCGTAGCCGCGTAGCGGCGGTATTTCACAGTAGAGCTTGTTGTGGCCCAGTTCCTCTCGGCCGCTGAGGATCGGGTCGGCCAGGTCTTCCCAGCGGACCAGCACCATGGTGCCGTGCACCGGGCCGTCCTTGCTCTGGAAGACGGCGGGGAACTTGACGTCGCCCATGTTGTAGCCGCGGCCCGCCAGCCAGGCGAGTTCGGTCATGTATGTGATCTCGACCGTGATCACCGGCTCGCCCCAGACGCTGAACCCCTCCGGCAGGCAGGCTTCTAACGCCGCCTTGTCGGTCAGGTAGCGCACGCCGAAAACCCGGCGCTTGGGGGTCTTCTCGAAGTCGGAGACGATGCCTTCCGGCCACCAGCGCGGGCCGGGAAGCGGGCCGAAGAAGACCGGCATCCGATAGTATTTGCCGCGTTCGGGTTTGAAGGCCATGGCGAGGATGTCCCTATGATTTCAGTGCGATGAGGCGTCGTTGAAAACCGCGCCGGTGCGCAGTTCGAGATTTTCGGGCAGATTTTCGCGCAGCTCCGGCGCGAAGGCGCCGTCGATCAAGATGAAGGCCATGCGGCACACCGTGCCGGAGCGGTTTTCCCAGGCATGGTCGGTGCCGCGTTGGACCACCACGTCGCCTTGTTTGAGCAGGACCTCGCTGTCGTCCAGGATCATCCAGATCTCGCCCTCAAGTACGATGCCATAGTCGATCGATTTGGTCCGGTGCATCATCTTGTGCCGGCCGTCGGCGCGCGGCGGCAGCAACTCGATATGGCCGGGGAAGAAGTCGTTGAGGCGGATCTTGCTGCCCATCGGTGGGGGCGGCGTCACCAGCGGGCCGTCGGTCGGCTCGGGTTCCTGGGCGGTGATCGAGGCCGGGGTTTGGGTGGTGCTCCAGATTTCGATAAAATCCACCCCGGTGCCGCGATCACGGATATTGGGCGGGGCGCCGTCGGTGAGGACGACGGACTTTCCGGTCTCATCGTGGCCGGTGACGACGCGTCGGGCATACCTGGGCATGTCGACTCCCTGCTTGGCCGTCGTGGCGCGGCTCGAACCCACGGCCCACCGGGCCAGCTCGACGCATTGACGCGGTTTCAATTTCAGAGCAAGTAAAAATTACCCCATAAGGGAATAAAATCACTTTCGCGGAACCGGCTTTGCACGCCAGGCGGCGAGACGGCGAATTGATTTCCATGTATGGGGGAATTAATCTAGCGTACCCGCGCCGGTCTTCTGGTAAGGCAGGGCGACAACGAGGTCGGTGACACAGGCCGCGCCGGGCGCACGGCGTCGCCAGGCCGAAGCAGGGGTAGGAAACTTGGTGAAAAGCGAATTCACACGCGCTTC
>CANJOB010000234.1 GCA_947475655.1 Caulobacterales bacterium
ATCCTTCGCTACCCGTTCACCGGGCGTCGTCTTATGGGGCAAGGGTTTTGGTCTCATCTTCGTTCCTACGTCACTGCGATGAAACCAAAACCCTCCTCTAGCGGGAACCCTGAAACTGTCTCATTGGCGCTGACGGCGGACAGTGAACAGGGTCCAGACATACTGCGGGCTGGAGATGGCCATCATGACGATCAGGCCGAGCGCCAGCTGCACCCAGCGCATCTTCGAAGAACTTATTGCCATGATGATTCCGATTACTGTTGCCGCCGGGGAGGCAGCGCCTGTTTGGGAGGCGAGCGGCCCCCCGACCGCCCGTGGGATCATCAAACGGCAAAGCGGCGCGGAAGCGCGCGTCATCTGCTGCAGCGCGTCAAATACGTCCGGCGCCGGAGTTTTGTGGCCAGAAATTATGCGGCCCGCTCAGCGAATGGACAGTTGGCGCGCCATGGCTCCGGCGCCGTTGCAAACGGCGGTATCCTGCCGAATGGTCGTGACGCTCACAGCCAAAGGAGACGGCGATGCCACGGTTGCGCTTGATGTTCCCGGTCGCCGTCGGGCTCACCGCCTGCGCGGCGTCCCCGGCCCTGGCCGATCCGGCGGCCTGCCTGGCCATGGAGGGCAAGTCCGTCGCCGCCAGCCTGATCGCCCTGCCCACCACCGGCGCGCGCGTGAGGGAGGCCGCGATGCGGCCGGCCCGACCGGGCGGCGCGCCCTACTGCCGCCTGCTGGGCGAAATCGCGCCCGTCGATCCTTCGGCGCCGATGATCCGCTTTCAGCTCAACCTGCCCGATGCGTGGAACGCCAAGGTTGTGCAGATCGGCGGCGGGGGCCTGAACGGCAATGTCGTCACCGGCGAGGGGCGGCTGCGCGACGCGCCGCCGGGCCCGACTCCGCTGGACAAGGGCTACGCCACCTTCGGCACGGACAGCGGCCACCAGACGCGCGGCAATGGAGTTGGCGAGGGCGCCAGCGGCGGCGACGATCCGCGCGCCTTCGCCGCCAACGCCGAAGCCACCGCCAACTACGCCTGGGCCTCATATAAGAAGACGCACGACGCGGCGCTCGCCCTGACCAAGCTCTATTACGCAAAGGCGCCGCGGCGGGTTTACTACTTCGGCGGATCGCAGGGCGGGCGCGAGGCGATGATGTCGATCCAGCGCTTCCCCGACGACTACGACGGCGCGGTCGCCACCGTGCCGACGTCGAGCTGGCTCGGTTCGATGCTGGCCAGCTACCACCACTGGCAGATCCAGCGCGCCGGCGGCTGGATGGAGGCCGACAAGGTCAGGCTGGTGGAGAAATCCGCCCTCGACGCCTGCGACGCCCAGGACGGTGCCGCCGATGGCGTCATCGCCGACTATAAGGGCTGTACCTATGCCAAGCCTCTCAAGACCCTGCAGGCCCTGCGCTGCCCCGACGGCAAGGAGGCGGGCGGCTGTTTGTCGGACCCGCAGATCGAGCTTGTGAAGATGACGCGCTCATCGGCGCCCTACGGCTACGCCATCGCCAACGGCGAGACGAGCTACACTCCGTACGCCACGGGCGCGGAGACCAACGGCGGCGGCTTCGTCCCCAACATGGTCTCGGGGAAGAAGGAGGACATGGACGCCCTGCGCGGCTACGGCGTCGGCAACATCCGCACCTTCATCGTCGGCGATCCGGCGCTCAGTGGCCCGTTCGATCCGACCGCCTACCGCGAGAAGATGATCGCCGTGTCGAAGGTGTTCGACATGACCGATCCCAACCTCGCCCGCTTCAAGGCGCGCGGCGGCAAGCTGATCATGAAGAGCAACGCCGCCGACTACGTCGTCGCGCCGATGAGCCTTTGGCGCTATTTCGAGAACGTCGAGAAGAGGCTCGGCAAGGCGCAGACCGCCCAGTTCGCGCGGCTGTACGTGGCGCCCTACGTCGGCCACGGCGGGTCGGGAAAATCCTTCACCACAGGCGCGGCCCTGCCGGACAAGGTGGACCTGCTCAGCGAACTCGACGCCTGGGTCGACCAGGGCAAGGCGCCGCCCGACCAGCTGGTGCTCACCGCCTACGACCGAGACAACAAGCGAGGCGCGTCCTGGCCGATGTGCCGCTATCCGCAGTACCCGCGCTACAGGGGAACGGGCGACGCGAAGGCAGCGGCCTCCTACGCCTGCGCCAATCCCTAGTCGTTGGCTTTCGGCACGGCGAGCACGCGCTCGATGCGCCGGTCGGGGATCAACCAGCTCAGGGCGACAGCGACGTAGATGGCGATGGCGATCCACGGGCTAACGAAGGCCAGAGGAATAGCGACCAGATAGGCGAGCATGGACAGCAGGCCCTTGCGGTCGGCGCCCACCGCCTGGGCCAGCAGCGGCCTGTGCGGATTGGCGGCGATCAGCGCCCGCTCCAGCACGGTGTAGCCGGCCCCCGCCAGGGCGAGGACCACGCCGTAGGCGGCGGTCGGCATGCTGGCGAATTGGCCCTCGTCCATCCAGCGGATCACGAACGGGATCAGCGACAGCCAGAACAGCAGGAACAGGTTGGCCCACAGCACCTTGCCGTTGATGTGCTCGGCGGCGTGCAGCATGTGGTGGTGGTTGTTCCAGTACAGGCCGACATTGGTGAAGGCCAAGGCGTAGGCCAGGAACACCGGCGTCACGGCCAGGACGCCAGCCAGGGTGTTCTCTTCCGGAACCTTCAGCTCCAGGACGATGATGGCGACCACCCCGTCGGTGAACGCCTCCAGCCTCGTCTTCTGCATAGCAAACCGCCCCCGCCGATGGTCGACGGGGGCAGCTTAGAAGAGCGTCGGTTATCCGACTATAAGTTAGTGTCCGCCGGCGGTCAGCTGGGCGCGCAGCTCGCCCGGCCCATGGGCTTCGGTATGGACGTTGAAGTACCACTTGCCGGCCTGCAGGTCGGCGACCTGGGCGTCGGTCAGGGTGGCCGTGCCCTTGATCGGGCTGACCGGCGAGGCGATCGGCACCGACGGCGGGGCGTTGGCGCCGGGCAGGGCCGGGCCGTGGAAGTGGGCGGCGCGGGCCGGGCCGGTCAGGCCGCTGTAGGTGACGTCGTAATTGAAGACCTTGGTCACGGTGTCGAGCGTGGCC
>CANJOB010000235.1 GCA_947475655.1 Caulobacterales bacterium
CGCGCCACTGGGCGTGAGGGGCGACGTCGCGCACCTCCAGCAGGGTGCCGACCACGGACGTTTCCTTGGAGTTGTCGTACTGGGCGTTGGCGTTGTGGTGCGCCACCGCGGGGACCGCCATCAGGGCGATGGCGGCGGCAGCGAGGGCGATCTTCAGCGTCTTCATCAGTAGCATCCTTTCCTTGGCGGGCCGGGCGGCGATCCCATCCAGCGATCTTGTCTTCCCGCCCTCCGGCGGGCCAAGCGTTCGCGCATCGCGCGGCGTCGAATTGAGCGGGGCGCCTATCGGCTGGCCGTCCTCAGGTTGGCGGGCACGGGGAACACCACATAAGGGTTCGAGAAGAAGCCGTAGACCTCCAGGTCGGCGAAGGGCCGGCCGTTCTTGGTCCAGGTGATCTTGGTCGGGAACCAGGTGTGGTAGAACGGCTCCCATTCGATCTTCTGCGGGTTGGCCGTGCCGCGATAGTTCGCGAAGGTCGCGGCGTAGGTGTTGCGTCCGTCCTTGACCGTGATCGTCGCCGGCAGGCCCTGGTTGTTGAGGGTGGTGGTCGCGTCCAGCCCGTCATAGGGCGAGACGCCGTTCAGCACGATCATGCCGTTGGCGGTCTTGGAGACCTTGGCGTGGCCTTCCGCCTCGATCGCCGACCACAGGCCGCCGAACGGGGTGAGCTTGAGCAGAATCTCCATCTCCCGCGCCGCCGCGGCGCCGTTACGGATCGGGGAGGCGTCGCCGCCCTCGGTGGCCTCGTTCCAGGCCAGCTTCTCGCTGGAGACGCGGATGTCGGTGCGCTCGCCGCGCTTGATGATCAGACGCACCGCCGGCTTTGTGTAGTCGCCCTGGAACTCGATGCTGTCGACCTTCTCTGGGCGCGCGCCGTCGACCGCGAAGGTCCCGCGGGCGCGGAACTGCAGGCCGATGATGTATTTGAAGCCATAGGGCGCGCGGCCGTCGCGGGCCATGCCGGCGGCGTCGGCGGCCATGGCCACCTCCATCGGCGAGCAGGGGCTGGCGGCTTCCGCCGCGGCCGGGCCGTCGGCATTGCGGCCGACATAGCCATAGCGCGGTTCGGCATAGCCGCTGGCGGGGCAGGCCCAGGCAGGCCGGGCGCCGGCGCCGGGAACGGCGATCGGGTCGGGCGAGGGGAAGGGGAAAGGCGGGGGAATCTCGGCCGGCGGCGGCAACACGTCCGGGGGCGTCGACGGTTGCGCCAGGGCGAGGCCGGAGACGGCCAGGGCCACGGCGGTGACCGAAAACAGGACCGGGATGTTCCGGCGCTTCACTTCTCGACCCAACTTCAATCCCCTTCGCTTGGCACGGATGTTATCTTGTCAGACTCAAGGCCGGCGCCGACGACCGGCTGAATTCCACGTCGGCGACAGCCGGCGTTACTCTTTCGAGACGCTGAAAGCGGATTCAATCCTTTTCGATCCTTGGTCGTTGCCTAGGCCGACTATAAGGCGGGCCTGAGGCGGCGCGATGGCAAAATCGCTCAATTATTTAGTGGGTTTAGACAGTCCGGCTGCCGCACGGGACAGTGGCAATATCGCTCACTGCGTTTGGACTCCTCCGCCCTAGTCTTGCGTTCGAACGGGAGATAGCCTGATCTGCGTATCGGTTTGAGTTCAGCGGAATGTTCCCCGGCCGTTTCCGGGGCGAGAACCAGAGGACACGATGGGCTTTCTACAGTGGTTGGCGGCGACGCCGGTGGCGGCCTGGGTTCTGGCCTCCGAGACTTACGGCTATTACATCATGCTGTCCGTGCACGCGGTTGGCATGGCGATCGTCGCCGGCATCATCTTCATGCTCTGCGCGCGGCTGCTCGGCTTCGCCAAGGATGCGCCGCTGGGGGTGTTCGACCGGCCGTTCACCCTGGCCAAGTGGGGCTTCCTGTTCAACGCCCTGTCGGGCGCGGCCCTGTTCGCGGCCAACGGCCCCAACCTGGTCAAGAACACGCCGTTCCTGCTCAAGCTGACCTTCATCGCCATTGGCGGTCTCACCCTGTTGCTGATGACCCGGGCGGCGCAGAAGGAGCGCGTGGCGATCGACGGCGGGGCCTCCGCCTCGGTTCAAGTCAGGGGCCTGGCGGCAGTCACCGCCGCGCTGTGGGTGGCGGCGATCCTGTCGGGCCGCATCATCGCCTACACGATCACCTACTAGGGCGCGCCGACCATGAACGAAACCGCCATCCTCGAGGCTATCCGCAACACCTGGCTGGGCGAGACCATCCGCGACATCTCGTGGACCTTCGCCGCCTTGGAGTTCCTGCACTTCTTCGGCCTGTGCCTGCTGTTCGGCGCCATGCTGGTGGTCGACCTGCGCCTGGTCGGGGCGCTGAAGGTGGGGACCGTGAAGTCGACCCTGCGCTTCACTCACCTGGCCATTGCCGGCTTCGTCATCAATGTGATCACCGGCGCGGGCTTCTTCGCCTCCAACCCGGAGAACTACTGGCAGAACCCCTTGTTCAAAATAAAGATGGTGCTGGTGGTGCTGGCCGGGCTGAACGTGATCTGGTTCGAGCTGAAGGAGCGTCAGAGGGTCGAGGCCCTGCTCGAACAGGAGCCCTGTCACCTGCAGACCCGGGTCGTCGCCGGCCTGTCGCTCCTGCTATGGACCGCCATCATCGTGCTAGGCCGCTTCCTGCCCACCCTCGGCGCCGGCTGATCCCCGCGCCTTTATAAGCCGGTCGCCGACTACGGCTGGCAGCGGGCCTGCGGCGGCGCTACAGTTTTACAATGCTGATGCCCAAACCCGACCAGGCGGTGCTGGACCGGCGCGAGTCGATCGTCGCCGCCTTGCGGACCCTGGTCCCGGACGAGGGTGTGATCTCGGAGGCGGCCGAGCTGCGCCCCTACGAGTCGGACGGGCTGACGGCCTATCGCCAACCGCCGATGGTGGTGGTGCTGCCGGAAACGGTCGAGCAGGTTTCCGCCGTCCTGGCCTGGTGTCATAGGCAGGGGGTGAAGGTGGTGCCGCGGGGCGCGGGCACCTCGCTTTCGGGCGGCGCCCTGCCGCTGGCCGACGCGGTGCTGATGGGCATGGCCCGGTTCAACCGGGTGCTGGACATCGACTATGACG
>CANJOB010000236.1 GCA_947475655.1 Caulobacterales bacterium
ATGTTGGTCGGCGGCGAGACGGAGATGAAGCCGTCGGTCTCGGGCCGGCGCATCAGCAGCTGCATGCCGACCCAGGCGCCGAAGTTGAAGCCGGCCACCCAGCACTGGGACGCCGCCGGATTGGAGGCTTGCAGCCAGTCCAGGGCCGTGGCCGCGTCGGCCAGTTCGCCCACGCCGCTGTCGAACTCGCCCTGGCTGCGGCCGACGCCGCGGAAGTTGAACCGCAGGGTCGAGAAACCCCGCTTCATGAACAGGTGATAGAGCTGCACGGCGACCGGGTGGTTCATCGAACCCCCGGCGCGCGGGTGCGGATGCAGAATCAGGGCGATCGGCGCGGTTTCCCGCTTGCCGGGCGAATAGCGCCCCTCGATCCGTCCGGCGGCGCCGGTCAGAACGACATCAGGCATCACATTCCCTCATGTTTTTCGGCCATCGCGGCCCGACAAATACTTGACCGCTGTAGTAGGACTTTCTACATCCCACCTGCGCGAAGGCGCGGCTTTTAACATGGGCCGCCCCTCGAATGCCTAGTAAATTCGGACGGAGAGCGAGCGGATATGCGCCTGGGCGCCCGAGGACGTTATGCCGTGATGGCCATGACCGACCTTGCCGCCCGGCAGGGGGCGGTCGAAGGCCGGGCTGTGGCCCTGGCCGACATCGCTGCCCGGCAGGAGATTTCGCTCTCTTATCTGGAGCAGCTGTTCGCCCGTCTGCGCCGCCGCGGCCTGGTGATCAGCGCCCGCGGCCCCGGCGGGGGTTATCGCCTGGCCAAGGACGCCGACCAGACCCTGATCTCCGAGATCATCATTGCGGTGGACGAGCCGATGCGGGCCACCCGCTGCAACGCCAAACAGGCCAAGGGCTGCATGTCCAAGGGCGAGCGCTGCATGACCCACGACCTGTGGGACGAGATGGGCCGCCGCATCCAGGGCTATCTGGCCTCGGTCTCCCTGGCCGATGTGCTGGCCGGCAAGCTCCGCGACAGCGTCTCCGACGAAGGACGGTCGGCGGCATGAGCAGCGTCTATCTGGACTACAACGCCTCGACCCCGTTGAAGCCGCAGGCCATCGAGGCCGCGGCCCAGGCCATGGCCATGAACGCCAACGCCTCCTCCGTGCACGGCCCGGGTCGGGCGGCGCGGGGCCTGATCGAGCGGGCGCGGGCGTCCGTGGCGGACATGGTGGGGGCCATCCCCGGCCAGGTCATCTTCACCAGCGGCGGCACCGAGGCCAACAACCTGGCCATTACCAGCGCCAAGGCGGCCGGGATTGGCCGGCTGATCGTGCTGTCGACCGAGCATGAGAGCGTGGCGGCGGCGGCCGAGGCTTCCGGCCTGGACGTTCTCGACTGGCCGGTGGACGGCGACGGCCTGGCCGACCTGGCCTGGCTGGAAGCGGCGCTGCGAGGCGGCCGCGCGATGGTCTGCCTGGCCATGGCCAACAGCGAGACCGGGGTGATCCAGCCCGTGGACGCCCTGGCGGCCCTGACCCGCGCCGCCGGCGCCTGGCTGCACGTCGACGCGGTGCAGACCGCCGGCAAGCTGGACATCGATTTCAAGGCCCTGGGGGCCGATACCCTGACCCTGTCGGCGCACAAGGTCGGCGGGCCGCAGGGCGTGGGCGCCCTGGTCGCCTCCGCCAACATCGACGTGGTCCGCGTCCAGCACGGCGGCGCGCACGAGCGCGGCAAGCGGGCCGGGACCGAGAACCTGTCCGGCATCGCCGGCTTCGGCGCGGCGGCGAAACTGGCCGACCCCGCCGCCCTGGCGCCCCAGGCCGCCTGGCGCGACGCGGCGGCGCGGCGGCTCAAGGCCGCCGGGGCCATGATCATGGGCGAGGGCGCGCCGCGCCTGTCGCAGACGCTCAGCCTCGTCGCTCCCGGCTTCAAATCGGAGACGCAGGTGATGGCGATGGACCTGGCCGGCTACGCGGTCAGCGCCGGCGCCGCCTGCTCGTCGGGCAAGGTGACCGGTAGCCGGGTCATCAAGGCCATGGGCCACGAGGACGTCGCCTGTTTCGCCCTGCGCGTCAGCGGCGGCTGGGCGACCACAGAAGAAGATTGGCTTGGTTTCGCGGAGGCCTGGCTGCAGGCCCACGCCCGCGCCGCCGGCCGGAAAGTCGCTTAAATGGCCGCCGTCAAACAAACCGTGGAACACGTCAAGGCGCTGGAGACCTACGAGCACGGCTTCGTCAGCGACATCGAGAGCGAATACGCGCCCAAGGGATTGAGCGCCGACATCGTCCGCTTCATCTCGGCCAAGAAGAACGAGCCGCAGTGGATGCTGGACTGGCGGCTGGAAGCCTATGAGCGCTGGCTGAGCCTGGAAGAGCCGCAGTGGGCCAAGGTGCACTTCCCGCGCGTCGACTATCAGGACGCCTACTACTACGCCGCGCCGAAGACCAAGGAAGGCCCGGCCAGCCTGGACGAGGTCGATCCCGACATCCTGGCCGTCTATGCCAAGCTCGGCATTCCGCTGCGCGAACAAGAAGTGCTGGCCGGTGTCGCCGGCGCGCCGCGCTACGCGGTGGACGCGGTGTTCGACAGCGTCAGCGTCGTCACGACCTTCAAGAAGGAGCTGGCCCAGGCCGGCGTCATCTTCTGTTCGATGAGCGAGGCCATCGCCGAGCATCCCGAACTGGTGCGCAAATATCTCGGCACCGTCGTGCCGACATCGGACAACTACTACGCCTGCCTCAACAGCGCGGTCTTCAGCGACGGCTCGTTCGTCTATGTGCCGCCGGGCGTGCGCTGCCCGATGGAGCTCTCGACCTATTTCCGCATCAACGCGGCGCAGAGCGGGCAGTTCGAGCGCACCCTGATCATCGCCGACAAGGCCGCCTACGTCTCGTACCTGGAAGGCTGCACCGCGCCGATGCGCGACGAGAACCAGATGCACGCCGCCGTCGTCGAGCTGGTGCTGCTGGACGACGCGGAGATCAAATATTCCACCGTGCAGAACTGGTATCCGGGCGATCCGGTCACCGGCAAGGGCGGCAGCTACAATGTCGGCACCCAGCGCGCCGACTGCCGCGGCGACCGCAGCAAGGTCAGTTGGACCCAGGTCGAG
>CANJOB010000237.1 GCA_947475655.1 Caulobacterales bacterium
TATTCCGAACCAAAAGGCAGATATCCACGCGTTACTCACCCGTGCGCCACTCGTGTATTGCTACACGCGTTCGACTTGCATGTGTTAAGCCTGCCGCCAGCGTTCGTTCTGAGCCAGGATCAAACTCTCAAGTTTAACGTATCCTTCCAACTCAACTTGCGAAGAGAGGAAGAACTTGATCCCGTCACTAGATTACTTTTCGACTTGCATCGAACGTTCGAACTAGCGACGGCGAAAACAATCTGCGCCTGGAGCGCAAATCATCCGCCGCCGCCGGCGTATCCCTTTCCAAACAGACAATGCATAGAACGCACGACCCGGGGGTCGAGACCTTCAGTGGAACTGGGAACCATCAGGGTCATAAAACCCTGCGCCGCAATTACGCGCGACGTTTCTGGTACACCCCGTTCACCGTGGGAGCCGCGCTTATATGGGCGGGTCATAGGGGTGTCAAACGTAAAATTACAAATGTGAGATGGCCGCCCTGGAGCCCCCAAAAGCTCATCAAACCTATGGTATTGTTGTGGCCTGCCGGGCGTTCCGGCATCAATATGTAGCGAACAGCCGTTGGGGACAGAATCGACCCGGCGGCGCCAACCCTAGCTGAGGCCCGGATCCACCGGGCCCGTAATAGGTCAACGGTCATGACGGATTTCCCCTCTCCGTCGGACCGGCCGAAAGCCGCCAAAAGCACCGCTTTTGCGCTGTTCCGGCCTGTCCTTGTCGCGGTCGGAGTCATCGCCCTGGCGCTCGGCGGCCTGGTGCTTTCGCACCGGTCGAATCCCGAGATCGCAGGATTGGAAAGGCAAGCCCCCGCTTCGCCCGCGGCGCTAGTGCCTTTTGTTCTCGTCGATTCCGAGCCTGCGCCGCCTCTCACGGCCGCCGAACTCAAGGGCAGCGCGTTCCAGGGCCTCGAGCTCAAGGGTTTTCAGATGAAGCCGCCGGATCCGGCAGCCGAGCCCGAGCCGCCCGCCAGCGATCGCTATGAGCTCACGCTGCGCCTGGAACGCGGCGATACCGTCGAGAAGATGCTGGCCGACATCGATGTCCCCGAAGCCGATCGCAGGCAAATCGCCGAAAAGCTGCAGACGCTTCTGAAGAAGAAGAAGCTCGCGACCGGCGAGACGATCGAGCTGCTGATGCAGACCATGCCCGAGCAGCCCGACGCGCCGCGTGTGCTGTCGCTGTCGGTTCGCCCGCAACCGGAGCGCGAGTATATCGTCAGCCGCAAGGACGACGGATCCTACGAAGCCGAGGAGAAGACCTACAAGGTGAGCCCGCGCATCGTTCGCGTCGAAGGTGAACGCGACGGCTCGCTGCAGCAAAGCGGCATCAAGGCCGGCGCGCCGTCTGCCGCCATGGTCGAGTTCATCCGCGCGATGTCCTACGACGTCGATTTCCAGCGCGAACTGAAGCAGGGGCAGAAGTTCACCGTGTTGCTCGAGCAGCTCGTGACCAGCGACGGGCTGGTCACCCACCCGGGCCGCCTGCTGGCTGGAGAGCTGCGCCTGTTGAAACGAACGGTAACGGTGATCCGCTTCCGGCCGCAAGGCGGAGCCGACGGCTTCTACAATCCCCAAGGCGAAAGCGTCGTACGCTCGTTCCTGCGCACCCCAATGGATGCGTCGAAACTCACCTCGCGTTTCGGCATGCGCGAGCATCCGATCCTGGGCTTCAGCGCGCTACACGCTGGCGTCGACTTCTCTGCGGCCTCCGGCACGCCCATCCTTGCCGCCGGCACCGGCAAAGTCGCAATGGCCGGCTTCAACGGCGGCTATGGCCTCTACGTGAAGTTGCAGCACACCCAGGACGTGGCTACGGCCTACGCCCACATGTCGCGGTTGGGACCGGGTATCAAGCCCGGCGTTTCTGTCCGCCAGGGCCAGGTGATCGGCTTCGTCGGCTCGACCGGCATGTCGACCGGACCGCACCTGCACTATGAGTTCCATCGCGGCGGCAAGCCGGTCAACCCGCTGGCGCAGAAGTTCGCCATGCGCGCCACCGTAGGCGGCAAGGACCTCGCCCGTTTCCAGGCGCTCACGCGGCAGTATCTCAATCAGCTGAAGAGCGCGCCGGCGGCCACCGACATCAACAAGCCGGCGCCGCAGAAGACGTCGCAGGCCCCGAAGGAGCCCGCGACGCCTCAGGTCGCTCGTGGCGACTAGCGGCCAAGGAACGCGACTACCTCGGCATACTCGCCACCATTGCCCTAATGTCCGGCCGATTGCCTATTCGTTGGGTTGCTGGGCCATTGGGACCATTCGCTTGCGGCGCGCCGGTACGGTGTAGCAGGGCGCGCGCTTGATCTGGCGTCAGGGGCTTTCGGCCCATGGCATTTCTGACGCCCTGTGTCGCTGCCAGAGCACCAACGACAATTGGCGAAGCGCTCGACGTTCCGGCAAAGCTCGATGTGTAGAAGCGTTCTTCTGAACCGCCTTGCAAGTTGCCATACCCACAAGCAACGACATCGCGCCCCCAGCCCTGGGCGTCGATAAGTGCGCCATAATTGGAAAAATCCAGGCGAGATCGGTCCGGCCCATACGTGCCGTTCGGTGGAGCACCCGCACCGACCAATATCGACCCAGAGTCACGCTGCGATCGATTGAACGGGTTCGACCAAGTCGACGGAAAGACATAGGGCGGTGTTGTCGGTCGAATTGAGTAGATCGCGTCGTCGAGATTCTCCGCTCCGTTGCCCGCCGCGCTTACAACGATGATTCCTCGGCGAAATGCATAGGAGATCGCGTCGAAGTCGTCCGGCCACCATTCCACGGCAATATAGCCACGCTGATCCATTGGCCGATCTTGGAAATTGAAGCGCGGACCTGGCTGATGCATTTCAAGCAACATGATGTCACCGGGCTTCAAGCGCCTTGCCGCCATCAGAATTGCCGCCGCCGATCCGTTTGGCTGGTGAGACACCGCAGCCACTCTGGCATTCGGCGCAATGCCTGTGACGCCAATACCGTTGTCATCTCCGGCTATCTCGCTGAGCACCGCGGTACCGTGATTGCGCCAGTCAATAGTGTTGATTGCGACACCGCCAACGAGCCCGTCA
>CANJOB010000238.1 GCA_947475655.1 Caulobacterales bacterium
GAGCTTCAGTGCTCAAACCCGCGGCGCCCCGCCGCCCGAGCTGCTGGCCGACGACCGGCGGTCGGGCTGGATGTTCCGCTTCTCCACCGCCGCCTCCGACGCCCTGGCCGGCCTCGACCCGCGTGAGGCGGTGGCGGTCGATTTCCTGTTCGCCGAACGCGGCGGCGCCGACAGCGTGCGCCGGGCCTATCTGGAGGTGGGTGATTTCGCCGCCGGCCGGGCATTCCTGCGCGCCGTCGAGCAATAGGCGCTATTCGCCGTTGGTCGCCCGCGGCGGGGTGAAGGCCACCACATTGCCGCCCAGAGGCGTGGGCTCGTCCGCCGGCGGCATCTGCGGCAGCGGCGCGGGATGCGCCATCACCGGCATGCGCACGGTGACCGAGGTGCCGGCGCCCAGGCGGCTTTCCAGGATCATCTCGCCGCCGTGCAGTTCGGATAGGCCGCGCACCAGTGACAGGCCAAGGCCCGTGCCCAACGCCCGGCCGCGCGCGTCGCCGGCCTGTTCGTAAGGCTTGCCCAGCCGCGCCAGGTCTTCCGGGGCGATGCCGGCGCCGGTGTCGGCGACGATCAGTTCGAACATCGCGCCGACGCCATGGGCGGACACCGTGACCGAGCCGCCCTTGGGCGTGAACTTCAGCGCGTTGGAGACCAGGTTGAGCACAATCTGCTTCAGCGCACGGCGGTCGGCGTCGATCTCCAACGCCCGGGGCGGCAGCACGCCGCGCAGCTTGACCTCGGCCGCGTCGGCCTGGACCCGCATCAGCCGCAGCGCCGCGGTGATGGCGTCGCGCCCGTCGAACTCCTCGCGCGACAGTTCGAACCGTTCGGCTTCAATCTTCGACATGTCCAAGAGGTCGTTGATGAGGTCCAGCAGATGGCCGCCGGATTCGTGGATCAGCTGGGCGTATTCGCCGTAGCGGTCGCTGATCGGCCCGAACAGCCGCTGATGGATGATGTCGGAAAAGCCCATGATGGCGTTCAGCGGCGTGCGCAGCTCGTGGCTCATATTGGCCAGGAAGCGGGCGCGGCCGGCGGCGCGGCCCTCGGCGTCGTTTTTGGCCTCCTCCAGCACCGCCTCGCGGGCGCGCTCGGCGGTGGCGTCGCGCATGACGCCGACGATCAGGTCGTCGTCCTTGCGCCGCAGGGCCAGGGCCACGGTGCGGTCGGGCGCCCCGTCAGGCGCGAACACGGCGACGCCGTCACCGCCCTGCGCGGCGGCGCGGAAGGCGGCGGTGACCAGGGCGCGGTCGGACGGCTGGGCCACGGCTTCCAGGCCTTGACGCAGGCCAGCCTCGGTCACGCCGGGCGGCAGGGCGCCGAACACCGAGCGCGCCGCCCCGTCCATGGAGAGGGCGATCACCAGGTTCGGCTGGCCTTCCATCAGCGCCTGGATATAGGCGGCGCGGCGAAGCTGCTCGCCCTGGTCGGCCCCCAGCGCCCGCTGGTTGCGGATCAGGCCGGCGGCCAGGGTCAGGGTGACGCCGGCCACGGCGACGAAGCCGAGCCAGGCGGACACAAGGGCGTCCGGCGCCGCGGCGGCGAAGCCGGCGACCTGCAGGAACACCACCGCGATCACGGCAACCAGAGCGGCGACCGCCCCCTGGGCGATGCGGCGGCCGTCGGCCACGGGCGGGGCCACGGCGGCGGCCAGCGGCGCCAAGCACAGGGCGGCGAACGGCCCCGACAGGCCGCCGGTCAGGACCGCGGCGGCGGCGGCGGCGATGGCCCAGGCGGCGGCGCCCGCGCCACGGCCGGACCAGGTGGAGAACCCGCGAACGAAGGAGAGCAGCGCCGGCAGCGGCAGCAGGGCCAGGGCGATCAGCACCTGCGGCGTCGGCGGGGCTATGGCGCGGCCGGCGACCAGGCACGCGGCGGCGAGCGCCGGAACGCCGATCCAGGCCAGGCGCCAGGACAAACTCCAAACCCAGTGCCGACGGTCCGCAGAATAGGCGCGGCCGCTCTGTTTGTCCCGTTTAGGCGCCATGTTTTCCAGATTAGCCCGAGTCTCCACCCTAGCGGCGCAAGCTTCAGGCCAAAAGCACGCTCAATCCTCGCGCGACCGGCAGCTGGTGAAAGCTGCGCCCGACCTGTGGACGGAAACACAATCGTAAGCGCATGGGGCCCATAGTGCATGCTGGTATCCTGAGCGACCCCCAGTTCCATGTCCCAGCCGGCGCCCCTGACTTGGCCGATCGAAGCCCCCGCCGCGGACGCAGGCCTTGCCGACGCTCAGGTTTCGCGCGGCGACCGGCGGCGGAGGATGCTCGATGACCGCCGCCGCTCCTTCCTGCGCATGGTCAGCCACGAGCTGCGCACCCCGCTGAACACCGTGATCGGCTTTTCCGAGATCATCGCCTGCGAGCTGTACGGCCCGCTGGGCGCGCCGCAGTACAAGGAGTACGCCGAACTGGTGCGCCAGAGCGGCCACCGGCTGCTGAAACTGGTCAACCAGGTGATCGAGATAGCCCGCCTGGAAGACCGCGTGGTTGACCTGGACCTACGCCCCGAACTGCTCGAGCACGCCATCGACGACGTACTCGGCTCGCTCAAGGACGAGACTGCGGCTCGCGGCGTGCGGATCATGGTCGCGGACCGCGGGGGCCTGCCGGCCGTGCGCGCGGACGGCCGGGGCCTGCGCACCATGCTGATGAACCTGTTGCAGAACGCCATCGCCCACTCGCCGCCGGGCGGGCTGATCCATATCCGCGGCCGCCGTCCGCATGTCCCCGCCGGGCTGGTGGAGATCGAGATCGAGGACCACGGACTCGGCGTCGAGGCCTGCGACCTGCCACGGCTGCTGAAACCGTTCGAACAGGGGGGTGATGCTCTGACCCGCTGCACCGAGGGCGCGGGCCTTGGCCTGCCGATCACCCAGCTGCTGGCCATGGCCATGCAGGGCCAGCTGCGCCTGCGCTCCGCGCCGGGCGCCGGTTTTACCGCCATCGTCACCCTCCCCGCCGCCTAGAGCCTTCCCTTCGGATGGAAACATCCGAAGGGAAGGCTCTATTTCTTTGAATCCGAGC
>CANJOB010000239.1 GCA_947475655.1 Caulobacterales bacterium
AAGGACTTCACCTTCGTCTGTCCGACCGAGATCGCCGAGTTCGCCCGCCTGGGTAAGGACTTCGCCGACCGCGACACCGTGGTGCTCGGCGGCTCGACCGACAACGAGCACTCCAAGCTCGGCTGGCGGCGCGAGCACCCCGATCTCGACAAGCTGCCGATCTGGCAGTTCGCCGACAACTCCGGGAAGCTGGCCCGCGCGCTCGGCGTGCTGAACGAGGAAGAAGGCGTGGCGCTGCGCGCCACGTTCGTGGTCGACCCGCACAATGTGGTGCAGCACGTCTATGTGACCAACCTCAACGTGGGCCGCGCCCCGGCCGACACGCTTCGCGTCGTTGATGCGTTGCAGACCGACGAACTGTGCCCATGCAACCGTCAGGTGGGCGGGGACGTTCTCAATCCCGCGGCATAGCTTAGCTGAGCTATGACTGCCCCGCTGGAAGGCGCGGCCTGACCTCCCCCGGATGTCGCGCCTTCCAGCCCCCCTTTCAATTCGGAGACCGCCATGTCCCTCGACGCTATGCGCGAGCGCCTGCCCGCCTATGCCAAGGACCTAAGCCTCAACCTCTCGTCCCTGGCCTCCGAGACCGTGCTCAGCGACACCCAGAAATGGGGC
The DNA here is from genome assembly GCA_947475655.1 of Caulobacterales bacterium. Taxonomy (GTDB): domain Bacteria; phylum Pseudomonadota; class Alphaproteobacteria; order Caulobacterales; family Caulobacteraceae; genus Caulobacter. The sequence goes on from CANJOB010000239.1 coordinate 616, forward strand.
GCCTTTGTCGCCTCGGCCTATGCGGTCGGCCAGCCGGACGTGGTCAAGGCGATCAACGCGGCCGCGGAGGCCGCCGGCCTGAGCCCCGAAGCGGCCGAGTCCGCAAAGGCCGCCGCCGCCATCATGGGCATGAACAACGTCTATTACCGCGCCCTGCACCTGATGAAGAATGCGGAGTACCGCACCCTGCCGGCCAAGCTGCGCATGAACATCCTCGCCAACCCCGGCGCGCCCAAGGCCGAGTTCGAACTGTGGTCGCTGGCGGTGTCGGCGGTGAACGGCTGCGGCATGTGCCTCGACAGCCACGAGGCGGAACTCCGCCAGCACGGCGTCACCAACGTCCAGGTCCAGGCGGCGCTCCGCATCGCCGCCACGGTCAACGCGGTCAGCCGTGTGATCGCTGGCGAACTGGCCGCCGCTTAAGGCGCTTTCTCGAAACTCAAGGGTCCGCCCCAGAACGCCTGCACCATTGCGTTCTGCGGGCCGGCCTTGCCCGTGGTCCAGAACCGCCGCGCGCCACCGGACCCGATATCGAACTCCGTATGCCGCGCCAGGTAGCCGGTGAGGGCGTCCGCCGTGGCCTGCGGCTGGTGGATCAGCGGCGTGCCGGGCGGCAGGGCGTCGCGGAACAGGCCGGCGATGATCTCGTAGTGGGTGCAGCCGAGGATGGCCCGGTCCGGCGCGCGGCCGATGCGCTGTGTGAGGTCCGCCACATAGCCCTGCACCGCCACCGCCAGGTCGGCCAGGGCCGCGCCGCCCTCGATCATCGGCACCAGGTCGGGACAGGGTTGGCCGAAGACGGCGATGTCCGGCCGCCTTTTCGCGATCTCGATTTCATAGACCTGGCTGCGCACCGTCCCCGCGGTGGCGAACACCCCAAGAATGTCCGGATGCTTTTCCAGCGCCGGATCGGCGGTCTGAGCCCAGCCCATGCCGGTGGCCGCCTCGATGGTCGGAACGATGATGCCGAGGATGTTGACCGGCCGCCCCAGGCTCTCGATATGGCCAGGCAGCCAGTCTTGCTGCAGCCGGCGCAGGGCGATGGCAGAGGCGGTGTTGCAGGCGAGGACCACCAGGTCGGCGCCGGCGTCGAACAGGCGGGCAGCCGCGTCCCGCGTCAGGTCGACCACCTCCTCGCCGGGACGGCCGCCGTAGGGGGCGTGGGCCTGGTCGGCCAGATAGAGGAAATCGGCCTGCGGCAGGCGGCGCACCAGGGCGCGGGCTACGCTTAGGCCCCCAACGCCGGAATCGAACAGGCCGATGGACATGGATCGGGTTTAGCCCTCGGCGGTTACGATGGTCTATAGAGCCGCCCAATGATGCCGCGCCCATTCATCCTCCTAGTGACGCTCCTCCTGCTAGCCGCGCCCGCCCGCGCCCAGGCGCCCGACCCGGCGCTGTCGCCGGTGGTCGAGGGGCTGGAGGTGGTCGCCAAGGCTCCCGGCCCGGCGCTGTGGCGCGTGAGCCGCGGCGACTCCCAGGTCATCGTCATGGGCACGGTCTCGCCGGTCCTGCACCAGCTGACCTGGGACGACAAACGCCTGCGCCGCCACCTCACCGGCGCCCGCCAACTGCTGGTCCCGTCGCGGGTGACCGGCGGGGCCAAGGCGGCCCTGACCTTCGCCGTGCGCGACCGCGCCCGCCTGCGCGAAGACACGCCCCTGTCCAAACGCCTGCCGCCGGCCCTGGCGGCCCGGTTCGCCACCGACGCCGCCGTGGCCCGCCAGCCGGCCTCGAAATACGACCGCTGGAAGCCCACCGCCGCCGGGCTGATGCTGCTGCGCGACTTCGACGAGGCCGCGGGCCTCTCGCGCGGCAAGCCGATCATCACCGTGACGCGGATGGCCGGAAAGATGCGCGTGCCGGTCAAGTCCGCCGGCCGGCTCGACGTGGCCTCGGTGCTCAAGGACGGGACCAGGCTGGACGACGCCGAGAACCTGGCCTGCCTGGCCGTGCTGCTGGAACAACTTGAACGGCTGGCAGGGGCGCCGGGCGAGCTGGGCCGCGCCTGGGCCAACGCCGACCTGCGCGCCGTCAACCGCCTCTATACCCCGCGCGGCCAGGAGCAGTGCCCGCTGCTCAATCCGCTGCTGGACCGCGAGGTGGCGGAAACCACCGCCCTGGTCGAACAAGCGCTCAAGGTCCCCGGGCGCAGCGTGGCCGTGATCGACATGAGCCTGCTGTTGCGCCCCGGCGGGGTGCTGGACCGGCTGGACGACGCGGGCGCCAGAGTCGACACGCCTTGATATTGGCGGCTTTTCCCGTCATAGACCGCCGCTTCCGGCGTTAGTTGCTAGCGCCCTCCACCGTCACGACCCCCTGCGGCTTATGCGGGGACGAGGACGGCGAGGCCCCCCGTCGACGTGATCGTCCACGGGGGCGGTTTGCGTTTGGGTC